>NZ_JBVJBI010000072.1:0-22640 GCF_055589745.1 Kitasatospora sp. NPDC041917
GATGGACGAATCGGGTGGGGGGGTGGGGGGGAGGGGGGGGGGGGGGGGGGGGGGGGGGGGGGGGGGACGGGGGGGGGGGGGGGGGGGGCCCCCCCCCCCCCCCCCCCCCCGCCCCCGCCTCGGGTGCCGGTGTCAGACCTGGTGGCGGTCCGGCGCGAGCAGGTGCAGGTGCTCGGCGTCCCGGCCGGAGGCGACGATCAGGGCCTCGGCCAGGCCGTCGATCGACACCTCGCCGCCGGTGCCGAGGTTGACGGTCCCGCCGAGCGCGCGGTCGGCACGGGCTGCCAGGAAGCCCTCCGCGGTGTCGGTCCCGTAGGTGAAGTCGCGGGTGGGAGTCGTCGAGCCGAGCCTGATCTCCCGTGCACCGGATTGGAGTTGGGCCAGGATGGTGGGGATCGCGGCGTGGGCCGACTGGCGCGGGCCGTAGGTGTTGAACGGGCGGACCACCGAGGCCGGCAGTTCGAAGGTGTGCCAGCAGGAGAGCACCATCATGTCCGCGCCGATCTTCGAGGTGGAGTACCGGGGGGGGAGACGCCATCACCCGGCGCGCAGCCGCACACGCCGCCCCCGGCGGCGAGCTGACGACGGCCGACCGGGGAACGGTCCTGCTGGGTCCGCGAGGTGGGCAGGGACGCCGACTTGTCCGATGCCGGCCCTGTTGCGTGTGAGGGCGTGGAGGAAGGGTGCGGCTCCGCGGGGGTGCACAAGGTGACCCGGCCGTCGGGGCGCCGGTCCTGCGCGGCAGGGTGTGAGAGCCTGACCCGGTGCTGGACGACGGACATGGCGGGCGGACAGCGGCCCGGCCGCAGTGGTGGGCCGCCTACCTGACGCGGCATTGCGCGGTGGCCGACACCGAGCGCGAGCTGGTCGCCGGGTGGTTCGGTACCGGTGCCGCCGAGGCCGACGCCGCGTGGGAGGCGGCGATGCTGGAGGGGCTGGAGGCGCGCCTGCCCTTCGGCGGCGGGCACGCGGTGCACATGTACAGCTGCGACCTCCCCACGGACCGGGGAACGGAGTACCTGGTCGTCCACCCCGACTGGGGCCGGGTGCGGGGCCGTCTCGCCGCCGTCGACACCCGCCTCCCGGAGCCGGAACACCAGCAGGGACCGGGCCTGTCCTGGCGGGAGCTGATCCACGTCGCCAACACGCCCGACCACGCCGCGCCCGGTGTGCACGACCCGTCGGTGCGGCTGCTGCTCCTGCTGCCGACCCTCGGCGACGCGCAACTGCCGCCGGACGCCGCGGAGGTGGTGCGGGCGGCGCTGGCCGCGGTCGGGACACCACCGGAGGGCGCGGCGCACCTTGCCGCCTTCGTCCTGCGGCACCTGCGCTGGGCACCCGCGCGCTGGAGCGCACCGCAGGGCCGGCGATGGGGCCGGCCCCGGGCAGGGCGGGAGCGCACTGTCGCCGGGATCCTGCGGTGCGACGTCCCGGGAAGCCCGCGGTTCGCCCGGCAGCTCGCCCACGGCATCACACCCGCGCAGGGCAGGCGACTCGCCCGGGCGCTCGGAACCTGGCAACCGCGGTGACGGCCGTCCACCGGGCTCTCCGTCACGGGCCCGGTCGACGGCTCGGTCGACGGCTCGGCCGGGCACCGTGACAGGGGCCGGGGAGGGCTCAGAACCGCTCCGGAACGACGTTCACGCCGGCTGCGAGCATCTCGGCAGTGATCCGCCGCGCCAAGGTGTCGTTGCGGATCAGCAGGTGCGTCCACGGCGCGTCCCGGCGCTGGACCACATGGCCGCCGCCGCTCTCGTGGAGCTGCCACCGGTCGCGTTCCGTGGTCCACAGGTACTGGTAGCCGCCGAGGGCGCGTTCGGCCTCGGCGGCTTCCGCCGCGGCCCGGGTCCGACGGCCTGCCGGCGGGGGTGGCGGGGGTGGCTCGCAGGGTGACGGCCGTCAGGTAGCCGTGCCGGTCCTGCGGCTCGATCGAGAGTTCCGCGGGCAGATCGTCGCCCAGGGCCTCCAGCACCTCGATCGCCGGGTGGCCGAAGAGATCGACGTCGGCGAGGACGACGGGCGTGCCGCCCGGTACGTGCGAGGCCGACCGGCTGCGGCTCAGCACGACGGACCGCAGGACGGGCTCGGTGGGCTCCGCCTCGGCCCCGTCCAGCTCCTCGGCCCGTCCAATTCCTCGTCACCGGCGGTCACTTCGATGTCCGCCCAGCGGGCGGTGCGGCTCCGGGCCGTGTCGGTCACGGGCCTCGGCCGGAGCGGGAGGCAAGCTCCGGAGTGGGAGGCGGGCCGCGAAAGGGCCCGGCGCCCCGCCGCATCGCGGGGCGCCGGGCCATTCGAACTTCCCTACCGGCGGCCGGTGGTGCGGGTGCGGCGGGTGAGGGAGTCGAGGACGACGGCGGCCAGCAGCACCGCGCCGGTGATCATGTACTGGATGGCCTGGGCGGCGTGGACCATGTCGAGGCCGGTGGTGATGGACTGGATGACGAGGATGCCCAGCAGGGCGGACCAGGTCTTGCCGCGCCCGCCGAAGAGGCTGGTGCCGCCGATGACGGCCGCGGCGATGGCGCTCATCAGGACGTTGCCGCTGCCCAGTTGCTTGTCGGCGGAGCCCTGCTGGGAGGCGTAGAACAGGCCGCCCAGGCCCGCCAGGAACGCGGAGAGCACGAAGACGGAGATCCGTACCCGGGCGACGTTGACGCCCGCGCGCCGGGCGGCCTCGACGCCGCCGCCCACCGCGAAGACCTGGCGGCCGTAGCGGGTGCGGCGCAGCACGAAGTCGGTGGCGAGGACGGCGCCGAGCAGGACGACCAGGGACAGCGGCAGGCCGCGGTCCTGGTTGAGGGTGTAGGCGGTGGCGAGGGTGAGGACGGCGAGGGCGGCGGCGCGCACGGCGCTGTCGGCGGCGGGGGGTGCGGTGAGGCCGGCGGCGCGGCGCCGGCGGGCGGTGTTCAGGCGGGCGGCCAGGTAGAGGACGGGGGCGAGGACGGCCAGGGCCCAGGCGTAGGCGATGTCGCCGTCGCCGAGGAAGGTGCTGTCCAGGCCGGCGACGACGCCGCCGTGGCGGTTGTTGACGGTGCCGCCGTCGCCGAGCACGTACTCCTGCAGGCCGCTCCAGGCGAGCATCCCGGCGAGGGTGACGACGAAGGCGGGCACGCCGACGCGGGCGAAGAACAGGCCGTGCAGCAGCCCCATGACGCAGGCCGCGCCGAGGGCGGCGAGGATCGCCACCCACTCGCTCCAGCCCTGGCGCACCGTCAGCACCGCCGCGATGGCGGCGCCGGCGCCGGCGACCGAGCCGAGGGAGAGGTCGATCTCGCCGAGGATCAGCACGAAGACGACGCCGACCGCGATCAGGCCGGGCCCGGCGATGAAGCGGGTGATGTTGGTGAGGTTGTCGGCCTGCAGGAAGTGGTGGGTGACGGACTGGAAGACGACGGCGATGACGACCAGGCCGACGACGACCGGCAGCGAGCCGAGCTCGCCGGAGGCCAGGCGCCGGCGGGCGGCGCGCAGTTGGCCGGCCCAGCCCGGTTCGGTCTGCTGCAGCCTGGGGTCCGGCGTGGCCGCGGGGGCGGGGGCGGGTGCTTCGGGGGTGCTCACAGGGCCTCGGCCTCCTCGGTGTGCCCGGTGCGGCGGGCCCGGCGGGCGTGGGCGTTGTCGGTGGCGCCGGTGATCGCGGCGACGATCTGTTCCTGGGTGGTGCCGGCCACCGGGAAGACGCCGTTGTTGCGGCCCAGGCGCAGGACGGCGACGGTGTCGGCCACCGCCCGTACGTCGGCCATGTTGTGGCTGACCAGCACGACCGCCAGGCCCTGCCCGCGCAGCCGCTCCACCAGGTCGAGGACCTGGGCGGTCTGTTCGACGCCGAGGGCCGCGGTGGGCTCGTCCAGGACGACCAGGGCCGGCTCGCCGACCAGGGCGCGGGCGATGGCCACCACCTGGCGCTGCCCGCCGGACAGGGCGGCGACGGGGGTGCGCACGTCGGGGATGCGGATGGAGAGGGTGTCCAGCAGCCGGCGGGCGTGCTGTTCCATGGCGACCTCGTCGAGCAGGCCGCGGCGGCGTTTCTCGTGGCCGAGGAAGAGGTTGGCGATGACGTCGAGGTTGTCGCACAGCGCGAGGTCCTGGTAGACGGTCGCGATGCCGAGGGCGGTGGCGTCCTGGGGGCGGGCCAGGCGCGCCGGCTCGCCGTGCCAGGCGAGGGTGCCCTCGTCCACGGGGTGGACGCCGGCGATGGTCTTGACGAGGGTGGACTTGCCGGCGCCGTTGTCGCCGACGAGGGCGAGCACCTCGCCGGCGTGGACGGTGAGGTCGACGTCGGTGAGGGCCTGGACGGCACCGAAGCGCTTGGAGACCGAGCGCAGCTGCAGGACGGGTGCGCCTGTCACGGGAACAACCACCTTGGGGGAGCGGCTACTTGGTGTGATAGCCGAGGCCTGCTGGAGAGGGGCCTGCTGAAGGGGTCCTGCTGGAGGGGGTCCTGCTGGAGGAGGCCTACTTGAGGCCGGCGGCGGCGCACGCGGCGGCGTAGTCGGCGGTGCAGATGTCGGAGACCTTGTAGATGCCGTCGGCCACCACGGTGGTGGCGATGGTGTCCTTGGTGACGACCTTGGCGTCCAGCAGCTTGGACGGGATGTTCTTGGCGGTGGCGCTGTCGACACTGTCGGGGGCGATGCTCTTGACGTCCTTGCCCCGCAGCAGGGCGACGGCCAGTTCGGCGGCGGTGTCGGTGATCGGGCGGTAGGCCTTGTAGATGGTGTAGGCCTGGTCGCCGTTCACGACGCGCTGGATGGCGTCCAGGCTGGCGTCCTGGCCGCCGACGGGGATGTTGATGCCGGCGCCCTTGAGCTGGGTGATGATGGCGGCGGCCATGCCGTCGTTGGCGGAGTAGACGCCCTGGAAGCCGTTCTTGCCGAACTCGGTGACGGCGGCGGAGATCTTCTGCGCGGCGACGGCGGCGTTCCACTGCCCGGACTGCTCGTAGACGACCTTCTTGATCTTCCCGTCGAGGGCCTTGTGCGCGCCGGACTTGAACTGCGCGGAGTTCGGGTCGGCCTCGTCGCCGTCGATCATGACGATGTTGGCCTCGGCGGCCTGCGGGCCGAGCGCGTCCAGCAGGGCCCGGCCCTGGAGTTCGCCGACCTTCTCGTTGTCGAAGGAGGTGTACGCGGCGACCGGGCCGCTGGCCAGGCGGTCGTAGGCGAGGACCTTGACGCCCTTGGCGGCGGCCTCCTCGACCCAGCTCTGGGTGGAGTCGGCGTCGTACGGGTCGAGGATGATCACCTTGACGCCCTGGGTGAGCAGGGTGTCGAACTGCTGCTTCTGCTTGGCGGCGCTGCCCTCGGCGTTGTTGTACAGCACCTTGCACTGCGCGCACAGGGACTTGACCTTGGCCTCGATGAACGGCCGGTCGAAGGACTCGTAGCGCACGGAGGAGGCGTTCTCGGGCAGCAGCAGGCCGATGGCGTCGGGGTTGCCGGCGGCGGATGCCTCGTTCTTGGCGCCGCCGGCCTTCCCGCACGCGGCGGTCATGGACAGGGTCAGCGCGAGGCCCATGGTGGAGACGAGGGCGCGACGCAGTACGGCGTTCATCGGATACCTCTCCCTGGGATCGCCGCGGCTTCGCGGCGGGGTGGGGGGAGTTAAACCTGGGCGCGTACATGACGTCAATAAGTAAAACCAGACTCCCCGGAATCCACCACCATTCGTTATCTTCGTGAACACGCCTCGGACGGGCGGCGCGTCCGAGGCGCGGGAAAGCGGAATGCCCGCCGCTCCCCTCGGACGGCGGGCACCCCGCGGCTCTGACCTGACGGAACGTCAGGGACGGTCGAGCGTGATCGAGTTGATCGGACCCAGGTCGTCGTACACGCCGCGCTGCGCCGCGATGTCGTAGACGCAGTCACCGCCGCCCGAGGCACGGCACAGGTGGGCGTGCGCGCCGCCGGTCTGGTTGTTGAGCACCCAGTGGTTGCCGTACTGGCCGCTCAGGTTGTGCGCGCCGTAGCTCCGGTAGACGGCACTGGGGCTGACGGCCGGGTCCTGGTCCTGCGGGTAGACGCAGACCGCCCCGGACGGGCAGCCCGCCCAGTCGCCGGCCGCGGCGCCGGCACTGCCGGCCCCCATCGTGGTCAGCGCGGCGGCGGCCATGGCCAGGGCGGCGACGGCGTGGGTGATCCTGCGCATGAGTGGTTCTCCCTTGGCTGGTACGAGGACGGACGACCCGTCCGTCCGGTGCCCGTCAGCCTAGGAATCCGGCGCCCGCAGCGGTCCCTGACATCTGACAGGGGCGCGCCTGCTTGCCCCGCGAGCCGGAACCCTCCACCGGGCGGAACCCTCCACCGGGCGGAACCCTCCACCGGGCGGAACCCTCCACCGGGCGGAACCCTCCACCGGGCGGCGCGCTCCGCGGGGCGGGCCCCGAAGGTCAGTGCGGGTGACCCAGGTACGGGAAGGCCGGCAGCAGATCGGAGTGCGGCCCGATGTGGTCACCGGACACCTTGCCGTCGGTGAGCATCGTCAGCCGCGCCGAGGTCACGTCGTCGGTCAGCGAGCGCCCGTTCGGGTAGACGGCCGGGCGGGCCCGGTCGTAGCGCAGGACGTCCGGCAGCACGATCCGCAGCTGCGCGTGCGCCGCGTCCGTGGTGTACCCGCCGAAGTGCTGCAGCTTCGCCGTCCACGGATCGCGGTAGGTCACCCAGTCGTCCACCGGCTCCCCGGCGTTGTACGCGTCCTTCACGTCCTCCTCGTTGAAGTACGCCGTCAGCGACGGATGCGCACCCCGGTCCACCGACACCAGCCGACCGTCCTTGCGCACGCTCACCCGCGCCCACACCCCGATCTCCGGCGCCTCGCCGAACGCCGCGTCCGGCGCCTCCAGCACGATCCCGAAGACGTTCTTGTCCGCGCCCCAGTCCACCCCCGTCCACTGGAAGTCCTTCACGATCCCGTCCAGGTCCGCGAAGAACGGGTCGCTGCGCAGCCCCGCACTCACCCGGTACGACCCCGCCTCCACCACCGCCGGGGTGCCCGTGAAACTCACCGGCGCCCGCGACACCAGCACCTCACCGGTCGCCTCGTGCCCGCGCGCCCCCTCACCGGTGGTACGCCGCACCGTCATGCTCTGCGCCCCGCCCACCGGCTCGGAGAAGGTGAAGCTGTACGCGATGTCGGCCCGCTGGTCGCCGTCGGTGTCGATGTCGATCCGGTACACCGCCTCCGGATGGAAGGCCTGCCCGCCACTGGGCGCGACCGGGTTCACGTTCATGACCAGCACCGTCCGGCCCGGCTCCGGCGAGGCGAAGGCGAACAGGTCGGTCAGATCCAGGCGCGCGTCACCCTCCGGTGAGCGCAGGTTCGGTCCGCTGAGGTGGTGCGACACGACGGTCTCCGGTCTCCAGTGCTTCGCGTGCGTCCGCGTGGACACCCCCCGCCCCCTCCGGCCATTGCTAACACGACCCGCCCGTACCGGCCCGCCCCGCTGCGCCACCCGGGCGACGTCGCAAGGGCGGCACCGGACGCGTGGCGCGTGGCGGGCCGACGGGCGGGGGCGCCGGGGTGGCCGACGCTGGCGCCGGAGCGTCAGGACGCCTTCGGCGCCTGCGGGCCGAGCAGCACCGGCAGCGCCCGGTGCCCGTTGGAGATCAGCGAGTCGACCGGCTCCAGCCGCGCGTCCGGGACGAGGGCGAGGTCGGGGAAGCGCTCGAACAGCCGGCTCAGCGCGGTGCGCCCCTCCAGGCGGGCCAGCGGCGCGCCGAGGCAGAAGTGCACGCCGTGCCCGAAGGCGAGGTGGTCCTTGACCGGCCGGGTGACGTCGAAGTCGGCGCCGCTGTCGCCGTAGCGCACCGGGTGGCGCCCGGCGGCCGCGTAGGCGGCGAGGATCGCCTCGCCCCGGCGCACCGTCACCCCGCCGGGCAGCTCGATGTCCTCCACCGCGTAGCGCATCGGCAGGTGCGCGACCGGCGCGTTGCGGCGCAGCGCCTCCTCGACGACGTCGTCCCAGCCGGCCTTGCCCGCGCGCACCAGGGCGAGCTGCCCGGGGTGGGTGAGCAGGTCGGTGATGCCGTTGTCGATCAGGTTGACGGTGGTCTCGTAGCCGGCCGAGACGATCAGCAGCACGGTGTCGCGCAGTTCCTCCTCGCTCAGCGCGCGGGAGTCGCCGTCGCTCTCGTGGTCGCGGGCGGCGATCAGCGCCGAGGTCAGGTCCTCGCCCGGTTCGCGGCGCTTGGCGGCGATCAGCTCCTCCAGCAGGGCCAGGAACGCGGTCACGGTGGCCGCCGACTCCTCGGCGGACAGGGTGGTGGAGAAGACCTTGTCGACCATGCCCCGGAACGTGTCCGTGATGCTGTCGGGCAGGCCCAGCAGCCGGGAGATGACCTGGATCGGCAGCGGGTAGGCCAGGCGCTCGCGCAGGTCCACCACCTCGCCGGGGGCGCAGGCGGCCAGGCCGTCCAGCAGGGCGTCGGTCAGCTCCTCGACGCGGGCGGTCATGGTGGCGACCTGGCGGGCGGTGAAGGCGCCGCCCACCAGCCGGCGCAGCCGCCGGTGGTCGGCGCCGTGCGCGTTGAACATGTTGTGCGCGCTCACCCAGATCGCCAGCGGCCAGGTCCGCACCACCTCGGCGAAGTCCGGCCAGTGCTGCGCGCCGTCCTTGGAGACGCGCGGGTCCTTGGTCAGCTCCTCCAGCAGCACCGGGTCGGACACCGACCAGGCCCGCACGCCCAGGATGTCGACGGGCGTGGCCGCTCCGCGCGCGCACAGCTCGGCGCTCTCGGCATCGCGGGCGCGGCCGGTCGGGTCCAGTACGAGACGCTCCACGGGGTCCACGGGGGTTCCTCCACTCGACGCGGGGACGGTGCGCGGCCGCACGCCGCGCACCGGGACACGAGGATGCTCGCCCGCGGCGGTCCGCGTCGAGAGGGCGTGGCGGTCGGCGCGTCGTCGCGGGCCGGCCCGGCCGGGGCACGGGCGGGCACGGCTCACGCCCGCACGCGGTCCGCCTCGTGGACCCGCGGCGGCGCCACCGCGCTCGTGGCGCGTTCGAACAGGGCGCCGCTGCGGCTGTGGGCCACCGTGCGCACCCAACGCCAGCCCTGCGCACGGTAGTAGGCGTGCAGGGCGGCGTTGTCGCTCCACACGTTCGCCCGCAGCAGTCCGGCGCCCGCCCGCGCGGCCCGCCAGGCGGCCCAGTCGCCCAGACGGGCGCCGATGCCGCGCCCGGCGTACCGGCGGTCCACCGTGAAGGAGCTCACGTAGCGGGCCGGGCGGGCGAGTTCCTCGCCGCTCCACAGGCGGGGGCTGCCGGTGGGGCGCAGCGTCACGGTGGCGACGGCCTCGCCCTGCGGCGCCAGCGCGGCGACCACCGTCGCGCCCCGGGCGATCAGCGTCAGGCCGCGCTCGGGGTCGTACGGGGCCGACCACTGGGCCGAGCCGTGCTCCAGCGCGATCCAGGCGGCCGCCTCCGCCCGCAGCGCGGCCAGCCGGGGCAGGTCGGCGGGCACCGCGGCGCGGACGTACAGCGGCACGGGTGTCCTCGGCACGGGTCTCCTCACCGCGACGCGCAGGGGACGGCGGTTCCCGCGGGTTCGTCGAGGGGTTCGAGGACGAAGCCCGCGCGCAGGGCGTCCACCAGCCGCCGTCCGGGCGCGGTGAGCGCGGTGCCGTCCGGGGTGGTCAGCGGGTGCCGGGCCACGACCCGGGCGAGCGGCACCCCGGGGAGCAACACCGTCCCGGGGGAGGGCAGTTGCAACAGCACGCAGTCGTCGGGCCCGCACTCCAGCAGACCGAACCCGGCGCCGCAGTACCGCAGCCGCCCGTCCTTGAGCCGGTGCAGACCGCCGCCGGGCGCCGCCGCCACCCGCACCGGGGCGCCGGTGTGCCGCACCACCAGCTGCACGGCGCCCGCCGCGTCCGTGCGCGGCTCGCCGCCGGTGGCGTGCCCGTAGAGCTCCAGGACGTGGCGCAGCGCGGACGGCAGCGCGTGCTCGGCCAGTTCGAGCTCGCCCAGCAGCCAGGTCGAGCCCTGCATGCGGCAGTTGAGCTCCAGCAGCAGCGGGCGCTCGTCGTCCAGGACGAAGTCGGCGCCGAACAGGCCCCGGTAGCCGAGCGCGGCCAGCGCCTCGCCGACGCGCCGCGCCGCGGTGCCGGCCCGGGCCAGGGCGAGCGGCGACAGCAGGGCCGGGGCCGCGAAGTCGCAGCCGGAGTAGGCGCCGAAGGGCGCGCCGATGCCTTCGACGCGGGTCAGCTGGACGGACGGGCGCAGCACCCGCACCGTGCTGTCCGCCGAGACCAGGACGTGCAGGTTGACCGCGACGCCCTCGACGTAGCCGCTCACCAGCCAGGGCCCGCCGCCGGCCCGGCGGATCGGCTGCAGCTGCGCCTCGTCGGTGACCAGGTGGGTGCCCTTGCCGCTGGAACCCGTCGGCGTCTGCACCACGTAGCGGTCGCCGAAGCGCCGGCGCAGCTCCCGGTGGTCGAGCGCCGGGACCACCGCGTCGGACGGCGTCACCGCCCCCACCGACCGCAGCCAGGCGCGCTGGGCCCGCTTGTCGCCCAGCACCGGCAGGGCCAGCCGCGGCGGCTCCGCCAGGCGGGCGCCGAGCACGTCGAGTGCCGAGCGCCACTCGGGTTTCATCGCGGTGTAGGGCAGCAGCGCCAGCTCCCGGCCCCGCCAGGCCCCGGCGCTGGCGCCGGTGCGGGCGATCCGGCGCAGCACCTCGTGGACACCGGCACCCAGCGAGGTGTGGTCGCGCACCCCGCTGGCCGGCTCCAGCGCATGGAAGAGCGCCCCGAACTCGCCCTCCCAGCCCGCGTCCGCGCCCTCCACGCTCAGCACGGCGGACAGGCAGCCGGTGCGCAGCAGCGGCAGCACGAACAGGGGGCGGGCACAGCACGACAGCCCGGGCACGGCCCGCAACCGGGCCACCGCTTCGTCACAGGATGTGATCACCCACGCGATTATGGAGAGCCCGGGACGGCGCCCACCGCCGCCGCGCGCCCCATCACGCCCCGCACGAGGCACTCCCCGCCCCCACCCTCACCCGTACGAAGGATCCGCCCGCGTTGACGGCCCGTCGGGGCCGCTGTCGGCACCCGGCAGTACCGTGCACGAATGAACAGCCGCACCGACCGCACCGACCAGGCCGACAGCGCCGCCGCCCGCACCGCCGCACCCACCTGGCGGGTCACCGAGACCGCCGGCCTGGAAACCTCCTGGATCGACCTGCGCCCCACCGCCCTGACCGCCCGCGGCCGCGTCGCCGCCGCCGAACCGGCCCCGTACTGGCTCGACTACGAACTCGACACCGGCGACGGCTTCACCACCCGCCGCATGCACGTCACCGCCCGCACCCCGGACGCCGTCCGCACCCTCGACCTGCGCCGCGACGAGACCACCGGCCACTGGACCGTCGACGGCACCCCGCGCCCCGACCTCGACGGCGCCCTCGACTGCGACCTCGGCCTGTCCCCGCTCACCAACACCCCGCCCGTCCTGCGCCACGCCCTCCACCGCGGCCCGGGCGAACACCACTTCCTGATGGCCTGGATCCGCGTGCCCGAGCTGGTCGTCGTGCCCTCCCGCCAGACCTACACCCACCTGCGCCGCCACCAGGACGGCCGCGCCACCGTCCGCTACGCCTCCGGCGACTACCGGGCGGACCTGCTGCTGGACGCGGACGGCCTGGTCGCCGACTACCCGGGCCTGGCCCACCGCATCGCCTGACGGCCCCCGGCCCGACGGCCCGGCCAGGCCCGACGGCCCGGTCCGGCCCGACGGGGCGCCCGACCTGACGGGGCGCCCGGTTTTCCCGCCCGGTACGCTCGGGCGCATCCCCCGACCCGCCACGAGGAGGCCCCGATGCCCTGGTTCGCACTGGAGCGCTTCGACGCCTCCTTCTTCGACACCGCCCCGCACCGCCACCGCCACGTGATGGACCTGCCGGTGGCACCGCGGAGCGTGTGGGCGGGGCTCGCCGGCCCGGCACCGCTGTCCTGGTGCCGGGGCCTGGCCGGCGGCCGCTACATCTCACCGGCCCCGCACGGCGTCGGCACCACCCGGGAGATCACCGCGCTCGGGACGCTGCGGCTGCGCGAGGAGTTCACGCTCTGGGAGGAGGGCACGCGGCACGCGTTCCGCGTCACCGAGGCCTCCCTGCCGCTGTACCGGCGCTTCGGCGAGGACTACCTCCTCGAACCCCTCCCGGGCGGCGGCACCCGCTTCACCTGGACCTTCGCCTACGAGCCGGCCCCACTGCTGCGCCGCCCCGCGGCACTGACCGACATGCCCGGGGCGGCCTTCCAGCGGACGCTGATCGCCGACACCAAACGGCACTTCGGCGCGGCCTGAGCCCGCCGGGCCACGGGCGCCCGGACCTGAGCCCGCCCGGCCCGGCGGGCCGTCCCGACCATCCCCGTGAAGGCCTCACACGTACGAGTGAACGAGCTGGACCGGGCGCCTGGCGACCACGTACAACTGCGCCCACAGGGCCACCCGTCGAACGACCCGACCGCCGTCGGCCCTGCCACCCACGCACCCCCGGAGGGCCCGATGGCCACGGAGATCACCTACGAGGAACTGGCCACCCTGGTCAGGACCCGCGCCGGCGTCCAGGTCACCGCCGAGGAACTCGCCGACCCCGGCCGCATGTTCCTCGACCTCGGCGTCGACTCCCTGGGCGTGCTGGGCGTCCTCGCCGACCTGGAGAACCGCTACGGCGTCTCCCTCGACAGCTCCGACCTGCTCGGCCGCCCCGTCGCCGAGTTCCTCAAGGACGTCAACGCCTCGCTGAACCCCGGCTCCTGACCGGCCCGGAGCGGGGCGGGAAGCCCGGCCCCGGCGGCCCCGGCGGCCTCCCGCTCCCGCTCCCGCTCCCGCTCCCGCTCCCGCTCCCCGCGGCCCTACCCCTGCGGGTAGAACACGAACAGCGTGCAGCCGACGGCCGTCGACGGCACGTGCCACGACCCCGCCGGAGCGTGCAGGAACGTACCGGCCGGGTAGTCCCGCGCCCCGTCGTTGAAGACGCCCGCCACCACGAACACCTCCTCCGGCCCCGGCTCGTGGACGTCACGGTGCGGCCAGCGGGAGCCCGCCGCCATCTCCAGCACATGGGCGTGCGCGCCGTCCGGCCCCCGCCACAGGGCCCGCAGCCGGACACCGGGGAACAGCTCGCGGACCGGGGACTCGTCGACGGACACGGACGTGTAGCCCTGCTGGGCAAGGATCTCCGGGTACATGCCCGCAACGGTGCCGCGCCCCGGCCGGCCCGGACAGGCCCCACCGCGACACCCTGGGGTACTTTCCTGCCATGCACCGCGTGGTGGCCCTGGTCCGGCCCGTCCAGTCGACCTTCGAACTCGGCTGCGCCGCCGAGGTCTTCGGCACACCGAGACCCGGCCTGCCGCAGCACTACACCTTCGCCACCTGCACGCAGGTCCCCGGCCCGGTGCCCACCACCGGCGGCTACACCATGTCCGTGCCGCACGGCCTCGACGCGCTCGACACCGCCGACACCGTGATCGTCCCCGGCTGGCTGCCCGTGGACGAACCCCTCGCCGACCCCGTGCGCCGCGCCCTGCTGCGGGCGCACGCCCGCGGGGCCCGGCTGGCCGCCATCTGCTCCGGAGTGTTCGCCCTGGCCCGCACCGGACTGCTCGACGGCCGCACCGCCACCACCCACCGGGCCCGCGCCGACCAGCTGCGCCGCGCGTACCCCCGGATCCGGGTCGAGCCGCACCGGCGCTACGTGGACCACGGCGACGTCGCCACCAGCGCGGGCGCCGGCGCCGGCCTCGACCTGTGCCTGCACCTGGTCCGGCGCGACCACGGCGCCGCCCACGCCGCCGCGCTGGCCCGGCACATGGCGATGGCGCCGCACCCCGACGACGACCGCACGCCGTACGCGCCGGCGTCGTCACCTCCGCCGCCGTCACCGCCGGTGCCGGTGCCGGTGTCGTCGGGGCAGGCGCTGGACGGCCTGCTCGCCTGGGCCGACGAGCGCCTGGGCACGCCCCTGTCGGTCGAGGCCCTGGCCGCCCGCCTCGGCGTCTCGCCCCGCACCCTGGCCCGGCGCTTCGCCGACCACCTCGGCACCAGCCCGGGCGCCTGGCTGCTCGCCCGCCGGCTGGCCGCGGCCCGCGTCCTGCTGGAGGACACCGACCTGCCCGTCGACGCGATCGCCGCCCGCGTCGGGCTGACCTCCGCCGTCAACCTGCGCCGCCGCTTCCGTGCCCGTACCGGCACCACCCCCGGCGCCTACCGGCAGGCCTTCCGCACCCGCTGAGCCGTACGTCCCGCGCCATGCGCTGCGGGACGTACGGCCGTCGGCCGCGCCGGAGGGCCGCCATCACCCGATCGAGTGGCCGGCGCCGCCGTTTCCCGTGCCGGTGACGTGCGCGTGGGTAGCGTCGGTCCATGATCGTGGACTCGTCAACAGATCTGACATGTCGACGATTTGACTTATTGTCATACAAGTAAAGAGGCATCGTCGCATGGCAGAGAAGCGCCTGAAGTCCTGGGGCAACAACCGCTCCGGCCAGCTCGGGGACGGCACCTGGGCCGACCTCCGCACCACGGCCACCGCCGTGCTCGGGCTGACCAGCGCCGACGTGGTGAAGATCGCCGCCGGCGGGGCCGGTGCCACCCTCGGCCACGGGCTGGCCCTGCTGGCCGACCGCACGGTGCAGTCCTGGGGCGTCAACGGCTCGGGCCAGCTCGGCGACGGCACGGTGTTCAGCCACAACGCGCCCGGCCAGGTGGTCAATCTCGCCGACGCCACCGACATCGCCGCCGGCGGCGCGCACAGCCTCGCCCTGCTCGCCGACGGCACCGTCCTGGCCTGGGGCCAGAACAACCACGGCCAGCTCGGCAACGGCACCGGCGCCGACAGCGGCGTCCCGGTGCGGGTCGAGGGCCTCCACAAGGTCGTCGCCATCGCCGCCGGCCTCCACCACAGCCTCGCGCTGCGCGAGGACGGCACCGTCTGGGCCTGGGGCTACAACAGCAACGGCCAGCTCGGCGACGGGACTTCGACCAACCGCGGCCTCCCGGCGCGGGTCGTCGGACTGACCGGCGTCAGCCGGATCGCCGCCGGCGCCAGCCACAACCTCGTCCTGGTCGGCACGCCCGGCAGCGGCGCCGCCGTGAAGGCCTGGGGCTACAACGCCACCGGCCAGCTCGGCGACAACACCACCATCAACCGCTACACCCCCGTCACCACCCACGGGGCCTGGACCGGCGGGGTCACCCGGATCGCGGCCGGGTGCAACCACAGCATGGCCGTCGTCGACACCGACCACCGCCTCAAGGCCTGGGGCCAGAACACCGCCGGCCAGCTCGGCGACGGCACCACCGTCTTCCGCGTCACCCCCGTCACCGTCCCCGGCCTGAGCGGCGTACGGCTGGTGGCCGGCGGCCGGGAGCACACCGTGGCCCTGTCCGGGACCAGCACCGTGCACTCCTGGGGCAGCAACGGCTCCGGCCAGCTCGGCGACGGCACCACCGCCGACAGCAGCACCCCGGTGCCCACCCTCACCGCCCTCACCGGCATCGACAAGCTCGCCGCCCCCGTCGGCGGCGACTTCACCCTCGCCAACTGAGGCGCCTCGACGGTGCCCGGCCGTCCCTCCTGTCACAATGCGCGTGAGCAATCCGTAGCCGCCGCAACCCGTACAGTGAGGTCATCGTGTCGAAGGTCAAACTGAGCACCAACCACGGCGACATCGTCCTGCGCCTCGACGCGGAGAAGGCCCCGGAAACGGTGGAGAACTTCCTCCAGTACGTCCGGGACGGCTTCTACGACGGGACGGTCTTCCACCGGGTCATCAACGGCTTCATGGTCCAGGGCGGCGGGATGGAGCCCGGCATGAAGCAGAAGAAGACCCGCGCCCCCATCCAGAACGAGGCCGACAACGGCCTGAAGAACACCAAGTACACCGTCGCGATGGCCCGCACCGGGGACCCGCACTCGGCCACCGCCCAGTTCTTCATCAACGTCGCCGACAACGACTTCCTCGACCACAGCGGCAAGAACGCCCAGGGCTGGGGCTACGCCGTCTTCGGCGAGGTCGTCGAGGGCCAGAACGTCGTGGACGCCGTCAAGACCGTGCCCACCGGCTCCAGGAGCGGCCACCAGGACGTCCCCAAGGAGGACGTGGTCATCGAGAAGGCCGAGGTCGTCGAGTAGGACGGCTCCGTCGGCCAGGGGCGGGGGAGCAGGCGCGCGCGGGAAGTCGGCCCGGCCGACTTCCCGCTCCGCACCGCCCGGCGCAGCCCCGGCGTGTCGCCCCGACCCCTCCCCGCCGCCGGACGGGTGAATGCGCCCACGGCGGTGCGCGGCGCCCGCCCGGGCCGCGCCGGGCCGTCGAATACTCACGTACTCACGCGATGAGGCGCACGGCCCGTGCCGCCCGGACGAGGGAGGACCCGCATGCACCGCCGCACCGCCGCCGGGCCGGGCCACCGCATCGCCGCGCCCCTGCTGGCCGGCCTGCTGCTCGCCGGGTGCACCTCCGCAGCCTCCGACCCCGAGGCCGCCCCCGGCACCGTGCCCACCGCGCCGCCGCAGCCCTCACCGCAGCTGACCGACCAGCAGGTCGCCTCCGCCGTCGACCGGATCGACGCCTACGTCCAGGACGCCCTGCGCAGGACCGGCGTGCCGGGCCTGGCCCTGGCCGTCGTCCACCAGGACAAGGTCGTCCACGCCAAGGGCTTCGGCGTCCGCGAACTCGGCAAACCGGACACCGTCACCCCCGACACCGTCTTCCAGCTCGCCTCCGTCTCCAAACCGATCGCCTCCACCGTCGTCGCCACGGCCGTCGGCCAGAAGTCGGCCGCCTGGGACGACCCCGTCACCGCCCACGACCCCGGCTTCGCCCTCGCCGACCCCTGGGTCACCGGCCACGTGACGATCGCCGACCTCTTCTCCCACCGCAGCGGCCTGCCCGACCACGCCGACGACCTCCTCCAGGACCTCGGCTACCAGCGCGACTACATCCTCCAGCACCTGCGCGACCAGCCCCTCGCCCCGTTCCGCGCCAGCTACGCCTACACCAACTACGGCCTCACCGAGGCCGCCGTGGCCGTCGCCAGGACCAAGGGCGCACCCTGGGAGACCCTCTCCTCCGACACCCTCTACAAGCCGCTCGGCATGACCTCCACCAGTTCCCTGCGCTCCGCCTACGACAGCGCGGCGAACAAGGCCGTGCCGCACGTACGCAAGAGCGACGGCACCGGCTGGCAGGTCAGCACCACCGAGAACGCCGACCCCCAGTCCCCGGCCGGCGGCGTCAGCTCCACCGTCCAGGACCTCTCCCGCTGGATGCGGCTGCAGCTCGCGGGCGGCTCCTTCGAGGGCCGGCAGATCGTCGACACCGCCGCGCTGAGCGAGACCTGGCTGCCGCACAGCCTCTCCAACCCGCCGGCCGCGCCCGCCGGCAACCCCGGCCAGTACGGCCTGGGCTGGAACGTCGGCCGCGACACCCGCGGCCGGCTGCGGCTCAACCACTCCGGCGGCTTCGCACTGGGCGCCGCCACCGTCGTCACCCTGCTGCCCGCCGAGCAGCTGGGCATCGTCGTGCTGACCAACGGCCAGCCCACCGGCCTGCCCGAGGCGGTGGCCGAGGAGTTCTTCGACCTCGCCCAGGAGGGCCACGAGACCGTCGACTGGCTCGCCTTCCTCGGCAAGGTCGTCCCCGCCGCCCTCCTGAGCGGCGTCTCACCCACCGACTACACCAAGCCCCCGGCCGACGCCGCCCCCGCCGAGCCCGACGCGGCCTACGTCGGCACCTACGCCAACGGCCACTACGGACCGCTGACCGTGACCACCGGCAACGGCGGCGCCCTGGTGATGAGCCTGGGCCCGGAGGACCTGCAGTTCCCGCTCCAGCACTACGCCGGGGACGTGTTCAGTTTCCGCACCCGCGGGGAGAACGCCGTCGGCCTGTCCGGGGTGACGTTCACCGTGGGCGCCGACGGCCGGGCCTCCACGGTGGTGGTCGAACAGCTCGACCACGAGGGCCTCGGGACCTTCACCCGCAGCTAGGGCGGCGGCTCCGGCGCTCCGGTGGGCCACCGCCCTTTCCGCCGGTGGCCCGGGGGCGGTGGCCCGGTGGGGTGCTCAGCCGGCGGCCTCCCGGACCGGCTGCCGCAGGAGGGCGAGGCGGCTGGCGGTGCGGTCGAGGTCGCGCATGAGGGCGGAGCCGGCGGGGAGGCCGGCGAGCGGGTCGGCGCCGATCAGGACCAGGCGGACGTCGCGGTCGCAGCAGACGTCGACCAGATTGGCGAAGCGCCGGCGGCCGTCGGGGGACGCCTCGGCGAGCGGCGGGACGCCGTCGAGGACGACGGTGGGGAAGCGGTCGGCGAGTGCGAGGTAGTCCGCGACGGAGGTGAGGCCCTCGCACAGCTCCGGGAAGCCGAACCACACGTGGTCCTCGCGGACCGCCCGGGCCGGCAGCTCGCGGTGGTGGGCGGCCACCGGACCCGCCTCCTCGGGCCGGGGCGCCGTGAGGCCGGCCGAGGCCTCGTCGCCGGGGCGGAGCCGGGCGCCGAGGCCGAACCCGTGGGCGCGCTCCGACCCGGGCAGGCGCCGGAAGTCGACCTGCCCGCAGACGTCGACCACGTCCATCCGCTCCTCGATCAGCCTGATCGTCGGCTCGAAGAGGTGGTGGTACAGCGGGTCGGGCATCAGCCCGGCGGGCGGGTAGTTGGACGTGGTGACCAGGGTGATCCGCCGGTCCAGCAGGGTGTGCAGCAGACGGGCCACCAGCATCGCGTCACCCGCGTCGTGGGCGTGGAACTCGTCGAAGACCAGGACCCGGCAGTCGCCGAGCAGCTCGTCCACGGCCCGGTCCACCGCCGCGCCGTCCGCGCTGCGGCTCCCGGCGTGGTGGGCGACGCCCTCGTGCAGCCGGCGGAAGAAGTCGTGGAAGTGCAGCCGCCGCTTGCGCGGGGTCGCCAGCCCGTCGAGGAAGGTGTCCACCAGCCAGCTCTTGCCGCGGCCGACCGGGCCCCAGAGGTAGAGGTGCCGCGGACCGCGGCGCAGCCGCCAGGCCGGGTGGGCCAGCTCGCCGGCCAGCCGGCTGAGCCGCTCGACCGGGAGCTCCTGGGCGGGGTCGAGCGTGAACCCGCGCTGCCCGGCGGCCCGGTGGAAGTGCCCGCGCATCGCCTCGTACTGCTTCTGCACCCTGTCCGTCACGGGTCCGGACCCTAGCAGGGCGTCATCGGCATCCGGATCACCCGGAGTTGCCCGGTCCCGGTCCCCTTCACGGCTGGTCCGGCGCGGGACGGGACCTGACGGAGCGTCCCGCACCCGCCGGCCGCGGTTCCCGCTCCCGGGCCGTCGGCCGGCGGAAGCGGTGACGTCCGGTGGAACCGCTAGTAGTAGCCCTTCGAGCCGTCGAGGAGTTCGCGGACGATGTCGGCGTGCCCCGCGTGGCGGCCGGTCTCCTCGACGAGGTGGATCAGCATCCAGCGCAGGTTGGCGCCGCCGGCGCGGAAGCCGGGCTTGCGGCCGACGTCGTCCAGGGAGGCCGCCGCGACGATCTCGTTGCTGCGGGCGCACTGGGCCTCGTACTCCGCGAGCAGGTCGGCGAGGGGGCGGCCGTCGGTGTGCCAGTCGGCGTCCTCGGTGGACTCGTCGAAGGACGGATTCTGCTTCTGGTCGCCGCCGAGGAACATCACCTCCAGCCAGAGGTGTTCGGTCCAGCGCATGTGCGACAGGAGGCCGGCCATCGTCATGGCCGGCGAGGTCGGGACGACCGCCCGGTGCGCGTCCCGGTCGTCCAGCCCCTCGCACTTCCAGCGCAGGATCTTCCGTTGCAGGTCCAACCAGCCGATGAGCGCGGTGCGTTCGTCCGCCTGGAGTGGGGGGCGTTCCAGTTCCGATGCCATGGCGGTGCAGGCTACCGAGGCGTCACGTCGGACGCACCGGGTTTTCCGCGTGCCGCCCGCCGCGCCGGGCGCGGGCCGGTCCACCGGGCATGCGTGGGCACGCCGGTCGTGCGCGGGAAGTCGGCCCGGCCGACTTCCCGCTCCTGGGCCGCTCGCCGGTCGGCGGTGCGGTGCGGGTGGCCGTTCGCGGACGATGAACCGGCTTCGGGCGGAGGTCCGTTGGAGTGGAAAGGAGAACGTTCACGCCCGATCACCATCGGGGCCCCGAGTCCGGAGGCTTCTTGCATGTCGATCAACCGTAGGACCCTTCTCAGGGGCGCAGCGCTCGCGGCCACGACCGGTGCCCTGGGCATCGCCGGCTCGGGCGCGTCGGCCGTCGCCGCGCCGGACCGCCTCGTCCACCGCCCCACCGACAGGTGGATGTCGTTGCTGGGCGACAACGTGAAGCTGTCGCAGCTGACGATCCCCGGAACCCACGAGACGTGCGCGCTCTACGACGGCGGCGCCTTCGGCTTCGCCCAGTGCCAGGAGTGGCGCATCCCCCAGCAGCTCCAGGCGGGCGTGCGCTTCCTCGACATCCGGTGCCGGGTGATGGGCGACGTCTTCACCATCCACCACGACAAGATCTACCAGAACATCAACTTCGGCGACGTGCTGAACCTTTGCATCGACTTCCTGAAGTCGAACCCCCGCGAGACGATCATCATGCGGGTCAAGAAGGAGTATACCGAGGGGCAGGACTACCGGTTCAGCGAGATCTTCAACTACTACATGGACGGCATGGACGGGAAGGGCAACTACCGGCCCTGGTTCTGGCTCCCCAAGGCCGGATCGCTGCCCGGCGGGCTGCCCACGCTCGGGCAGGTGCGGGGCAAGATCGTCCCCATCATGTCGGACTTCACCTGGGGCGACGGGCGCTACGACCCGCTGCGGTGGGGGGACGACTCCCGGATCTGGCTGCAGGACGCGTGGAGCGACGGGTCCAGCCGCAAGGTCCAGCGGGTCAGGGAAGGGCTGGACACGGCGTTCTACGGCCAGAACGACGGCAAGCTCTACCTCCACTTCGCCAGCTCCAGCAGCTTTCCGGAGACCCCGTACAGGATCGCCAAGGTCGTCAATCCCTCCATCCAGGACTACCTGACGCCGCGCATCTCCCAGCGCGGGCACTACGGCGTGATCGCGATGGACTTCGTGGACGAGCGCAAGGACCTGCTGCAGATGATCGTCGACTGGAACTTCGGGCTCTGACCGCAGCCACCGGCCCCGCCGCCCCTGGGCTGGGGCGGCGGGGCCGGTGGCTGCGGTCAGCGGGCGTCGAACTCGCCGGTGCGGACGGCGGTGACGAAGGCCTGCCAGGCGGAGGCGGGGAAGAGGAGGGCCGGGCCGGAGGGGTCCTTGGAGTCGCGTACGGGCATGACGCCGGCGAAGCCGTCGGCGACCTCGATGCATGCGCCGCCGTTTGTGCCGCTGTATGAACTCTTCCGCCAGGAGGCATCGGTCAGGTCGACGTCCACTCCAGGTCCCTCCTTGCTGCACGGATGAAAGCCAACGACTCGGCCCGGCCGAGGGCTTCGACCGCAAGTCGATCGTATCCCTTGGCCAGCACGGCAACTGACTTGGTATCGCGATCGATGTAGCCACGCTGCTCAATCTCGCCGTAAGCAAGAATTTTGCGCGTCGGCATGGTAAGGAGGTGCACCATGTGCGTAAGCGACCGGTCCGCGCCGAGGGTGAACGGTACTACCTGAATGATTACTTCAGGTCGATCGGCCAACTCCTCAAGCCGGAGCAACTGTTCGACCATGACGTCTCGCCCCCCGACGACCCTCCTCAGGCAGCTCTCGTCCAGCACCACGTGCACAAGCGGAGGCGTGGCCCGCTCCAGGAGCTTCTGGCGGGCGAGCCTGAACTCGATGCGTTCCTCGGCCAGTTTCGGGGTCGAAATGCCTTGCCTGACGGCACCCAGCTGGATCGCGGTCGCATACGCCCTGGTCTGTAGCAGACCGGCGATGACGTCGTTCTCGAAGATCCTGATCTGCTCCGCGAGCGCCTCGTACCGGGCGTACTCCGGAAAGCCCTCCAGGATTGCGACGTTCTTCAGCTGATACCACATCAGCATCATGGTGCCGCCCGTGTCGAGCGCGATGTCGGAGAGTTCGGCGAGCTTGCGACTCGGGGGTCGGTGTGCAAGTTCGACGTAGGACAGGTGCGAGGGGGAGCACCCGATGAGCGGGGCCAGCTCCTCCTGGAGGAGGTCCTTGGCCTCTCGGAAGGCGCGGAGTTGGATTCCGAAGGGCGCCCACGGGCTCGACTCGGGGTCGATCTTCTTCTTGTTCACGGCAGCTCTCAACTTCCCTGTGGCCCCTCGGCAAGTAGCAGGCCGCTTCCGATGCTAGGTGACCTTGCGCCACCATGTGCACAGAACGTGAAACTCCGATCGCAGAGGGTTCCCTTCCATGCACCACGACCAACTCCCTCGCCTCCACGGCTACGGCGTCCGGTTCGACACCACGGCCGACCGCTACCGGGTCCGCAACGAGCTCACCGGGGAGTGGCTGTGCCGGCCCACCGGCGAACTCGCCGCCTTCACCTTCTTCGGGGACGCCTACAGCGCCTGGCGCGCCTTCGAGGTCCACAAGCGGCCCGGGGAGAAGTGAGATGTCCTCCACCCTCTCCCGCGCGACCGCCGAGCAGCGCCGGCAGGCCGCCGACGTCCTGGACGACCTCGCCACCGTCCTCGCCCTCGGCGGCGTCGAGCTCCCCACGCTCGAAGTCGACTGGGCGGACGGCCGCCTGA
>NZ_JBVJBI010000073.1:0-22343 GCF_055589745.1 Kitasatospora sp. NPDC041917
CGCTGAACGCCTTCGAGATCACCTTCGACGGCCGACTCTCCGCCGGCCGCCGCTAACTCAACCCAACCGAGTTACACCGTTCACTGGACAGACCCTGGAACAGCTCCGCCGCGCCATCGCACTCGAACCGGCCGACCCCGACGGCGCGACCCTCCGCCGCCGCACCCCGACACCTGCCGCCGGCCCCGAGGCAACGGCACAGGCTTAGGTCCTATCTTTTGGATCAGCGGGCGGACCAGATGAAGATGCCGGCGATGTGGAGTCCGGCCCGGAAGACGGTGGCGGTCTTCTCGTAGCGGGTGGGTGCACCGCGAGGCGCTGTGGAGTCGAGTGAGGTGCGAGACCTGCACTGCCGGTTGTCGTAGCAACTTGGTTGAAGCTGGGGGCAGTTCGTCTCGGGGGATGCCGAGGCGGGCGGTAGGCAGCCCCGACAACGCCGGGACGGACCGAAACTGCCAGACGGTTCGGGTCCGGCTGGCGAGACGGGAAGGTGTACGCGAGGAACCAGCGTTTGACGCCCCGTAATGACGAGACCGGCTCCAACCTGGCGGATCTGGGCCGGACGCAGTACGCGATCGCCGCGTGTCGGTGATCGACTCCGAAGCCGACTCTACTCATCGGTGGGGAGGCCACGCCGAAGGTCTGCGGCGTAGGTGTGGCGATGCTGCCGGGGTAGAGCTGGGCACCTCACCCGTCGATCGGCTCCGTGGTGAACGTGGGAACTGTCTGCGGTCGTCCTCCGTGCCGGGCATCCAGTTCGGTCGAGGGCAGGCCCATCGCCGGCTGATGACCGTGGGACAGGGCGGAGGCTCCGTCGCCGCCGGCCTGGTCGACGAGTCCGTCCACGACACCGCGGAACAGGACCTGCTCGCCGACCTGGCCACCTCGGCCTGATGCCCGGGAATCCTCCGGGACGACCTTGCGGCCTTCGCGTGATCCTGGACTCCGCCGAGCGGGCGAGGACGTGACGCGAAGGCCGCACCGCGGGATCGTGCCCTTCTCGTTCCCGGCGGCGTCGTACTCGGCCACGATCCACAGTGCGGACCCGGGAGCCGAACCTGCGGCGCTCCGGCCTCGGAGCCGGGCCGGATCCGGGCGGCTCGGTCACTGGTCATGGGGTGGAACTGCCCCTCGTGTCCTTGCGGGCCGACCCGGCCGAGCGGGACGGTCCCGCCCGGGGCCGGCCGCGGGAGCCGGTGGATCCGGGGCCGGGGCCCGGTCGCCCGACGATCACCGACTCCGCCGCTGCCACGAACGACACCGGGGTGGCGGGTTCAAACATGCGGAACAGCGGTGCCCCGATTGTGGCTCGTTTCCCGCACTCGGCGCCCCGTGGCCCCAGGTAGTGCTTGTGGCGGGAGGGATGCGCACCTAGATTCACGACGTGTCGATCCAGTAGCTGAGAGTGGCAACGGCGTCCCGCCGTGAACTCGGTGCCCGGCGGTCCGATCGTGGTGGACAACGCTCTCTTTCCCGGTCGGGTGGAGATCCCGCCGCCGGCGATGACCGACGACGTCACCCCGGCCTGGAAGAAGCCCCGATCCGTTCCCCGTCCTCTCGACTCCCTCGTGGAAAGGCTCACGCATGACCGCCCTCACCGGACAGCACGAGAACGGCCGGCACGTGAACAGCCCGTCGGACCACGACTCGGACCCGCATGAGACCGACCTGCGCCGGATCCGCGCCCTGATCCTGGCTGCGGACGGGCCCGAGGAGCAGCTTGCGGCGGTGATCAGGTCGGCGGGCGCCGAGCAGACGGCCACCGACCTGGTGGACGAACTGGTCAGCCGGGCCGACCTGAGCGAGCAACTCGCCGCCGCCGCGGTGGTGGTGCAGTTCGAGCTCGCCTTCGACGGCCAGGTGCTCCGGCACCACCTGCTGACCGGCCCCAAGGCCGAGCACCGCACCGGGCCGGCCGACGAGCCCAGCGCCACCGTCGAGCTGGACCTGCTGGACCTGGCCCGCGCCGTCTTCGGCGCCCGGCACACCGCAGGCCACCGCACGCCCGGGATCACCTGGCACGGCATCGAGGACCCGGCTCGGCTGATGTCCGCACTGGCGGCCTTCCCGGTCGTCCAGCAGCTGCTCCGCGGCTTGGTGGAACAGCCGCTCGACCTGGCCGAGTTGTCGCTGCGCCACGGTTCGGACAAGTGGGGGCTGCACTACTACACCGACCACTACGCCCGGCACTTCGCCCCGCTGCGGGACCGGCCGCTCACCATTCTGGAGCTGGGGATCGGCGGCTACGCCGACCCGGCGGCGGGCGGTGGCTCGCTGCGGATGTGGAAGCGCTTCTTCCGGCGGGGCCTCGTCTACGGGGTCGACGTCTACGACAAGACGGCGCTGCGCGAGCAGCGGATCCACACCGTCCAGGGCGACCAGGCGGACCCGGCCTTCCTCGCCGCGCTGGCCGAGCGGATCGGGCCGATCGACATCGTCATCGACGACGGCAGCCACTACTGCCCGGACGTCATCGCCGCCTTCGGCGCGCTCTTCCCGCACGTGGTCCCGGGCGGGCTCTACGTGATCGAGGACCTGCAGACCTCCTACTGGCCGGGCTACGGCGGCAGTTCGGAGCGGCTCGACGACCCGACCACCAGCATGGGCTTCCTCAAGCAGCTGCTCGACGGCCTCAACCACGAGGAGCACGAGCCGCCGACCGCGCACGGCCCGAGCGGGACCGACCGGACGCTGGCAGGCGCGCACTTCTACCACAACCTGGCGATCCTCGACAAAGGCCGCAACGAGGAGGGCACCGTCCCCGCCTGGATCCCGCGCCGGCAGCTGAGCGCCGAGGAGATCGCGGGCGCCCAGTGGGCCGCCGAGCAGCAGTCCGAGCCGCAGCCCGAGGCCGGACCGGGCCAGGACCCCAGCTGAGCCGCGCGGCCTGCCTCGCCCCTTCTCCCTTCCCGAATCGCGCTTCGTGCCTCCCTCTTCCCTCGTTCCTCTTCCCGATACCGACGGAGTAGCAGTGAGCCACATCCTGATGGTCAACATCCCGGCCCACGGCCATGTCTTCCCCACTCTGGCGGTCGTCGGTGAACTGGTACGCCGCGGGCACCGGGTCACCTACGCGGCCGTCGACGACTTCGCCCAGGCCCTGGCCGAGGTCGGCGCCGAACACCTGCGCTACGACTCCACCCAGCCGCTGGGCAGCGTGGGCGGTCCCGAGAACGGGCGCACCCCGCTGATCTTCCTGGACGAGAACATCGCCATCCTGCGCGCGGTCCAGGAGTGGTTCGGCGACGCCAGGCCCGACGCGGTGGTCTACGACGCCGTGGCCTTCCAGGCCGGCCGGATACTGGCCCACACCTGGGGGCTCCCGGCCGTCCAGTCGACGCCGTTCTTCGCCTCCAACGACACCTACTCCTTCGTGCAGCAGATGATGGAGGCGGACGGCGCGGTCCCGCTCACCGAGGAGGTGATGGTCGAATTCGGCGTCCGGATGGCCGAGTTGCTGGCCTCGCACGGCATCGACGAGCCGGCGCACGAGTTCATGATGCGCACCGAGAGCCTCAACCTCGTCCACGTGCCGCGGTTCTTCCAGCCGCACGGCGAAAGCTTCGACGAGCGCTTCGCCTTCGTCGGGCCGTGCCTCACGGACCGCTCCTTCCTGGGGGAGTGGCAGCCCCCGGCGAGCGGCCTGCCGGTGGCGCTGGTCTCGATGGGGACCGTGCACAACAAGCATCCGGAGTTCTTCCGGCTGTGCGTGGACGCCTTCGCCGAGCTGCCCTGGCACGCCGTCATCTCGGTCGGCGAGGGGATGGACCCGGCCGACCTCGATCCGCTGCCGGACAACGTCGAGGTCCACCGCTGGGTCTCGCACCTGGCGGTGCTCCGGCACGCCCGGCTGGTGATCACCCACGGCGGCATGGGCGGCGTGCTGGAGTCCCTGGACGCCGGCTGCCCGATACTCGGAGTGCCGTCCTGGCCGGACGTCGCGGCCAACACCGCGCGGGTGGCCGAGCTGGGCCTCGGCCGGGAACTGCTGCCGGCGGAGGCCGACGTGAGCCTGCTGCGGGCCGCGATCACCGAGGTGGCCGCCGACGCGGCCGTGCAGGAGCGGGGCGCCGAGGCGCAGCGGCTCACCCGGGAAGCGGGCGGTGCCACCCGCGCCGCCGACGAGATCGAGGCCTACCTGAAGCGCACGGCCTGATCCCACCACCGGGCCCGGCGTCCCCGACGAGAAGCGGAACGATCAGCGGCCGCCCAGGGGTCCCGGTGGGCGGTGCGCGCCACCATGGTGGGCCGATGTCATCGATCAAGCAATTCCAGGTCACCTTCGACTGTGCGGAACCCGAGCGCCTCGCCCGTTTCTGGTGCGAGGTGTTCGGGTATGTCGTGCCGCCACCGGAGGGGTTCGCCACGTGGGAGGACTACAAGGGCGCGCAGCCGCCCGAGCGGCGGGGTCTTGGGGGTCAGCCCCACATGGGGACGGGATCGGCCAGGTCGCCCGGCCCGCGGGGTGTGGATGTCGGAGGTGACGGTCGCGCTTGGGCCCTCGCCGTGGACCGCCGACTCACCCTCGCCACCACCCGCACCCGCAGGTTCGACTTCCGCCTCGACGGCCTGCTCGGCCACGACATCCACAGGACGACCGTCGGCACGGCTCGGTCCCGACGCCGCCGAACAGGCACCTCGAACTCATGACAGCTCCTGTGAATCGGAGCGAACGGAGGGGTGCCAGTACGGCCCGAGCGTAGTGCAGCAGAAGTGGGCCCGACAGCAGAATGCCGCAGAATCCGGCGTCAGACCGGACACCCGGGAACCCGTCTCGTGGCGCTATATCGATACGATATCCGGGTCTGGGAACATATCCGACAGCATACCGGCGGAGTGAACTTTCCGATTTCGGAAAATGAATTTTTCGGCCCGTCCTCCGGGAGGGAACCCACGGGGGAGATCAGGGAGCGGTGCGCGCCGCGCTCTGCTGGGACTCGAGGAATTCCGGGAGGACGCGGGGTGGCCATGCTCCGACGCTCAGCACACCGAGGGAGTGCGCCCGGGAGACCAGAGCCGGCCGGTTCGCAGCCTGGAAACGGCGCATCATCAGCCCGATGCGGTACTCGATGCCCTGCGGGCTCAGATAGAGCGATGCCGCCAGCCGGACGGTCGGGGTGCCGACCGCGACGCCTTCCAGGATGCGGGCGTCCACGGCGGTCAGCCGACGGACGCCCGCGCCGCCGGCAGGGCCCCCGACTGCCGGACGGGCGTCGCCGGCGGGCCCGGACCGCGGCGGCCGCTGCGTGGGCTCGATCTCCTCAGAGGTCGCTGACAGTGTCACTCCTCGGTCCCCCTTCCCTGTTGTCGACGGTCTCAGGCGCGCGGCGTACCGGCGAGGTGGTCGCGGAGCATGCCGGTCACCTCGTCCGCCCGGCTGCTGAGGTAGAAGTGCCCGCCGGGGAAGACCTTGAGGTCGAACGCGGCCGTCGTGCGGTCGCGCCAGTGCCCGGCCTCGGGGACCGGTGTCCAGGCGTCCTGGTCCCCCACCACGGCGGTGACCGGGCAGGTGACCACGGCGTCACGGTCGGTCCGGTAGGCCCCCAGCGCCCGGTGATCGCCGCGCAGCACGGGCATCACCATCCCCAGCAGTTCCTCGTCCTCCAGGAGCCGGGCGTCGGTGCCGCTCATGGCCCTGACCTCGGCCACGATGCCCGCGTCGTCGAGTGGGCGGGAGGGCCCGGGCCGGTCTGCGGACGGCCCCTTCCGACCGGAGACGAAGAGGTGGTCGATCCGACCGCCCGTGCGCTCGATCCGCCGGGCCACCTCGAAGGCGACGAGCGCACCCATGCTGTGCCCGAAGAAGGTCAGGGGGAGGTCGTCCCAGCGGCGCAGCGCTTCGGACACTTCGTCGGCCAACCGGTGCAGGTCCTGGACACCGGGTTCCTCCCGGCGGTCCTGCCTGCCGGGGTACTGCACGGCCAGGACGTCCACCGGACCGCGCAGTGCGGCGGATACCGGGAAGTAGAAACTCGCCGAGCCGCCGGCGTGCGGAAAGCAGACCAGTCGGCGCGTGGCCGTCGGCGAGGGATGGAAGCGACGGCACCACAGGTCGCTGTCCAAAGAGAGGGAGGTCATGTCGGCCTTTCATTCCTTTCGCGAAATCCGCGTGGTGCCGGCGGGCGGGGTGTGGTGATCACGTCGGACACCCGCCGCACCGGTGGGCCGGCCGGTACGCACTAATACGGGGATCCCCGATCGGCGACGACCGGCGGGTCACGGGCGTCGCATATGACAGCCTGCCATGCCTCCGGGAATGTCAGCAAGTACGCATCGGAGCGCATCCGGCACTCATGTCCGGGTTCAAAACCGGCCGTTTCTTCGGCGATTGGTAAGAACGTTGCAGTGCGGAGCAACCCTGTGGGATTTACTTGGCTCCGACTCGGCAGCAACGGTCCGGCCGGACCGCGCACCGCGGATCCGGGCGAGGGGGCGAGGGCACCTCATGGCACGGTTGTACGCCGTCAGCGACCTCCATGTCGCCCGCCCGGAGAACAGGGCGATCGTCGAGGGGCTGTTCCGGCGTGGTGTGCAGCGACGAGCTCCTGCGGCCGGTGGGCCGTGGTGGGCGGCCTGGTCCTGACCACTGTGACGGTGCCGCGCAGCGTAAACCCGGCATGCGCGCAAGACCTGTGCTCTAGGAATACCTCTAGATACGACAGGACCGCGTTGACCCGCTCATGGTCACCCAAGACGCTGGAGGCAGTCTTGCCCACCGGTCGTGCGATGAAGAGGACTCCCCCTTGAACTTCCTGTTGCTGGGCCCGCTTTCCGTCCGGTTGAACGCGCGCGAGGTGCACGTGTCGGCGCCGAGGCAACGCGTGGTCATGGCAGCCCTCCTCCTCAACGCCAACCGGGTGATCTCGGTCGACCGGATCGCCGAGTACGTCTGGGACGGCGCCCCGCCGCCGAGTGCCGCCGCGACCGTCCGCACCTATGTGATGCGCCTGCGGCAGTCGCTGGGCGAGCACGCCTCCGCCCGGATCCTCACCCGGGCGCCCGGCTACCTCCTCGAACTCGGCGAGCACGAGAGCGATCTCGGGCAGTTCACGGCCCATCGCCGGCGCGCGGCGGAGCTGGCCGAGCGCGGAGACCTGGAAGGTTCCTCCGCCGAGCTGGCCGAGGCGCTCGCCCTGTGGCGCGAGGAGCCGCTGGCGGACATCCCGTCGCAGACGCTGCGCGATGTGGAGGGCCGCTACCTCCAGGAGCTTCGCCTGCAGACCATGGAGATGCGGTTCGACGCGGAGCTGGCGCTGCTGCGGCACGCCGAGGTCGTGCCGGAGCTGGTACGGCTGGTGCGCAGGCACCCCTTGCGCGAGGCCCTGGTGGGCAAGCTGATGCTGGCGCTGGGCCGCTCGGGACGGCAGTCGGAGGCCCTGGACCTCTACCAGCACACCCGGGCGCTGCTCGTCGAGCAGCTCGGCGCCGAGCCGAGCACCGATCTGCGCGACGTCCACCGGCACATCCTCTCGGCCCACGACCGGCCCCGCGCGCCCGACCCGCTGGAGCAGACCGCGAAGGCCCAGGAGGCGGCCGTCGCGCCGGCGCCGGCCGCCTCCTGGGAAAGATCCTGCTGGCCGAGCCCGGCGCAGCTGCCCTCGGTGCCGCTGCCACTGTCGGCCCGCTCCGGTGCACTGGCGCGGTTGCAGCACTTCCTCACGACCGGCACGATGCCCGCGGGCATGGTGGCGACGGCGGTGGTGACCGGCCGGGGCGGTGTCGGCAAGAGCGCGCTGGCCCTGCAAGCGGCGCACGCCGTGCGCGGTTCCTCGGTGCACGGCCAGCTCTACGCGGATCTCGGCGGAGCCGCACAGCCGCTGACCGCCCGGGCGGTGCTGCCGCGGTTCCTGGCGGACCTCGGTGTGCCCCGGGACGAGATACCCGAGGAGGAGTCGGAACGGGAGAGCCTCTACCGCTCGCTCACCGCGGGCCGCCGTCTGCTGGTGGTACTCGACAACGCCTCCAGCGCCGCGCAGGTGCGGCCGCTGATACCGGGTAGTGGGGGCAGCAGGCTGCTGGTGACCAGCCGACGGCGGCTGGCCGATCTGGAGGGGGCGTCCCCGCTCGTACTCGGCCCGCTGGACGAGGCCGGGTCGCTGGAGCTGCTGGGCAGCATCGTCGGCCCGGCCAGGGTCGGTGCCGAACCGCGGTCGGCCCGTTCGGTGCTGACGGTCTGCGCGGGCCTGCCGCTGGCGATCCGGATCGCGGGGACCCGGCTGCTGGAGCGCCCGCACTGGACCATCGGGCACTTCGCCCGGCGGCTCACGGACGCCCCGCGGCTGCTGGACGAACTGTACGCGGGCGACCTCGGTGTCCGGCCCTGCCTCGACGCCGACCACGCCGGGCTCCGGCGGACGGCTCCGGCCGGGGTCGACCCGGCCGAGGTGTTCACCGCGCTGGGAGCCGCCGGATCGCGTTCGGTCTCCAGCAGTAGGGTCGCGGTGATGTTCGGCTGCTCCGAGGCGCAGGCCGAGGAGGCCTTGGACGCCCTGGTCGAGGCGAATCTGCTGGGTGAGCCGGCGGGGGGCCGCTACCGGCTGGACGCGCTGTTGCGGGCGTACGCCCGCGAGCGGGCGCAGGCGGTCGCCGTACGGCAGCACGATCACCCGTACATGCGCGCCGGGTGACCGTCCCGGCGACGGGCACCCCGCGGCCCGGTTCCCCTTCCCCCGATGCTTTTCGACTCGATCTCCTTCGACTCGATCTCCTTCGATCCGATCTCCTTCGATCCGATCTCCTTCGAGAGGACCCCAGCGCCATGGCCCACCAGACAGAAGCCACCCACGACCTGCTCGCCTACGTCCGGGAGGTCTCCCTCCGTGACGACGATCTCCTCAGGGAGCTGCGGGAGGCCACCGCGGACCTGCCCGGCGGGACCGCCATGCAGGTGATGGCGGAGGAGGGCCAACTGCTCTCCCTGCTGGTCGGGTTGACGGGGGCTCGGGCGGTGCTGGAGATCGGCACCTTCACCGGCTACAGCACCCTGTGCATGGCCCGCGCGCTCCCGGCCGACGGGGTGCTGGTGTCCTGCGACATCGACGACCGGTGGCCGGCCATCGGCGCCGACTTCTGGAAGCGGGACGGGGTCGACTCGCGGATCGACCTGCGGATCGGCGATGCCACCGCGACCCTGGACGCGCTGCTGGCGGAGCGCGGGCCGGAGAGCTTCGACCTGGTGTTCATCGACGCGGACAAGAGCAACTACGTCCGCTACTACGAGAGTTCGCTGGCGCTGCTGCGCACCGGCGGTCTGATCGTGGTCGACAACACCCTCTTCTTCGGCCGGGTCGCCGATCCGGCCGCCGTGGACCCGGAGACCGCCGGGGTCCGGGCTTTGAACCGGCTGCTGCACGAGGACCCTCGGGTGGAGCTGTCGCTGCTGGTGATGGCCGACGGGATCACACTCGTCCGCAAGCGCTGAGGGCGGCGGGCCGGAGCCCGGGAGCGCCGGCCGCCGCCGCGGTCACGACGCTCCCGGGCTCCCTTCCGGCACGTTCAGGTCGGGTGCGTCCACGCTGATGACGGTGGACACCACGCGCGGGCCGGGGACCAGGTGGAGGCGCTGGAGTCCGGTGTCCTCCGGAGCCGGCGCGAGGGCGGCGGCACACGGGCACGGGGCTTCGTCCAAGCCCTCGAAGCCCGCGAACCGGTAGGCGATCTCCATCATCCGGTTGCGTTCGGTCGCCCGGAAGTCCGCGACCAGGTGGGCTCCGGACCGGGCGGCGGCGTCGGCCAGCCAGTTCAGCAGGGTCGCGCCGGCGCCGTAGGCGACGACCCGGCAGGAGGTGGCGAGCAGCTTGAGGTGCCACAGGCCCGGGTGCCGTTCGAGCAGCAGGACGCCGACCGCGCCGTGCGGGCCGAACCGGTCGGTGAGGGTGACCACCAGGACCTCGTGCCGGGGGTCGGTGATCAGGCCGCGCAGCACCGCGTCCGGGTAGTGGACCCCGGTCGCGTTCATCTGGCTGGTGCGCAGGGTGAGTTCCTCGACCCGGGACAGCTCCTCGCCGGTGGCCCGGCCGATGCGCATCCGCAGGTCCAGGGAGCGCAGGAACTCCTCGTCGGGGCCGGGGGCGGCCGCCCGCTCGGCCTCGCGGCGGAAGCCCGCCTGGTACATCTGGCGGCGGCGCCGGGAGTCGACGGTGCTGGCCGCAGGGGTGAACTCGGCGAGTTCGGGGAGTGCGAGGACCTGCTCGGCCGGGTAGCACCGTACGTCGGGCAGGTGGAAGGCCACTTCGGCGCGTTCGGCGGGCCGGTCGTCGACGAAGGCGATGGTCGTGAGCGCGAAGTTCAGCCGGTCGGCGATCCGGCGCACCGACTCGGACTTGGGGCCCCACCCGATCTCCGGCAGGACGAAGTACTCGGCCACGCCGAACGCCTCCAGCCGGGCCCAGGCGTGCTCGTGGTCGTTACGGCTGGCGACGGACTGGAGGATGCCGCGGGAGTCGATCTCGATCACCACCTTGCGCACCTCGTCCGGCAGGTGCACCTCGCCGTCCTCCAGCAGGGTGCCCTGCCAGAGGGTGTCGTCCAGGTCCCAGACCAGGCACTTGACGATCTCGACCATGCTGTCCTTCCTCGTCTCGTCGACCGTGGGCCCGCTCACCGTGCCCCCGGAGCGGAGAGGGCGTGCTGTGCCAGCATCAGCCGGCACAGCTCGTTGCTGCCCTCGATGATCTCCATCAACTTGGCGTCCCGGTACGCCCGGGCCACCGCGTGCCCGTCCCGGGACCCGGCCGAGGCCAGTACCTGGACGGCCGTCGCCGCGCCCCGAGCGGCCTGCGTCGCGCTGACGTGCTTGGCCAGTACGGTCGCCGCCACCTGGTCCGGCGACCCTTCGTCCCAGCAGCGGCTGGCGTGCTCGCAGACCCGCGAGGCCACCTGCTCGGCCGTGTAGAGGTCGGCGAGGTGCCCGGCGACGAGCTGGTGCTCTGCGAGCGGCCTGCCGAACTGCTCCCGCCCTGAGGCGTGCGCGGTGGCCGCCGCCAGACAGGCCCGCAGGATGCCCACGCACCCCCAGGCGACGGACATCCGCCCGTAGGCCAGCGCGGTCGTCACCAGCAGGGCGGGCGGCAGTCCGTGACCGCCCAGGACGCTGTCGACCGGCAGCCGCACCCCGTCGAGGTGTACGTCCGCGTGTCCGGCCGCGCGGCAGCCGAGCGGGTCGGCGATCCGCTCGATCCGGACGCCGGGCGTGTCGGCGGGCACCACGACGGCCGCCGCGCCGTCCTCGTAGCGGCCGACGACGACCAGCAGGTCGGCGTAGTGGGCGGCGGTCACCCACTTCTTGTGTCCGTCGACGACGACCGCGTCGCCGTCGCGGCGGACGGTCGTCGTCATCGCCGCGAGGTCACTGCCGGCGCCGGGCTCGCTGAAGCCGACCGCCGCCAGTCCGCCGCCGGTCAGCCGGGGGAGGTGGGCGGCCGACTGCTCGGCGGTGCCGAGGCGCTGGATGGTCCATGCCGCCATGCCCTGGGAGGTCATCACGCTGCGCAGCGAGCTGCAGAGGCCGCCCACGTGGGCGGTGTACGCGCCGCTGCGCATGCTGCTGAGCCCCCAGCCGCCGTACTGCTCCGGGACTTCGGCGCACAGTCGGCCCTCGGCGCCCAGTTCGCGGAGCAGGTCCAGCGGGATGAGGCCGGTCCGGTCCCACTCCCCCGCCCGGTCGCCGACCCGCAGGGTGACGGAGGTCGTGGCGCTGTTCAGGTCCTCACTCATGCCGTCCCCCGGCGGCGGGCACCCGGAGCCGGTCCACCAGCTCCGCCATCCGCCGTACGGTGCGGAAGTTGTCCAGCCGCAGGTCCGCGCCGCGGACGGCGATGGCGTAGGTCTTCTCCAGGTACACCACCAACTGCATGGCGAACAGGGACGACAGGCCGCCGGCGCCGAACAGGTCGGTGTCGGCGTCCCAGGCGGTTCCGGTGTGTCCCTCCAGGAATCCCAGCAGTTCCTTCTCCAGGTCGTGGGTGTCGGGCGTGTTCGCTGTGGTCATGGCCGTCTCCTTGTCGGGGTGATCAGGTGTAGTCGTAGAAGCCGCGCCCGGACTTGCGGCCCAGCCTGCCCTCGCGGACCAGCCGGAGCAGCGGTTCGGCGGGGCGGCAGCCGTCGTCGCCGGTGCGTTCGTGGAGCACGGTGAGGGAGTCGACGAGGTTGTCGATGCCGATCAGGTCCGCGGTGCGCAGCGGGCCGGTGGGGTGTCCCAGGCAGCCCTGCATCAGGGCGTCGACGTCCTCCGCGGTCGCCGTGCCCTCCTCCACGACCCGGGCCGCGTCGTTGATCATCGGGTGCAGGATGCGGCTGGTCACGAAGCCGGGTGCGTCCCGGACGACCACCGCCCGCCGCCGCAGCGCCGTGAGCAGGGCCGCCACGGCGGCCATCGCCGGGTCCCCGGTCTTGTCGCCGCGGACCACTTCGGCGGTGCCGATCAGGTAGGGCGGGTTCATGAAGTGGGTGCCGACCAGATCCTCCGGCCGATCCACGGCCCCGGCCAGTTCGTCGACGGGGATCGAGGAGGTGTTGGTGATCAGCAGGGTTCCGGGCCGGACCAGTCCGGAGACCTCGGACAGGACGGCGGCCTTGATCGCGGCGTTCTCGGTGACCGCCTCGACGACGGCGGTGGCTCCGGCGGCGGCTTTGAGCGAGGTACCGGTGGCCAGGGCGCCGAGGGGCGTCCCGGCGGGCAGGGCGCCCATCAGCTCGGCCAGCCGGAGGTCGCGGTCGATCAGGTCCGTGGCCCGGTCGAGCTGTTCCCGGTCGATGTCGACCAGGTGGACCGGCAGGCCGTGTCCGAGGGCGAGGACAGTGATGCCGACGCCCATCACCCCGGCTCCCAGCACGGTGAGGGCGTGTCGCGGGGGGGAATCGTCGTACGGGGCTGTGGTCAACGGGCTCTCCTTCGGTTTCACAGGTCTTCGGGGGTGCGGAGGGTGGTGCCGAGCCAGTCGGCGACGGCGTCGCCGGTGGTCGCGACATGCCGTTCCATGATCGAGAAGTGGTCTCCGGGAACGTCGACGACGGTGTCGGCACCGGCCCAGGACGAGCGCCAGTCACCGGCTTCGGCGGACGGGCGGCCGAGCGGGGTGGAGGCGCGGACCAGCAGCAGCGGGGCGCGGACCGCCGGGGGGTTCCAGTCGTCGAGCAGACGGAAGTAGCCGCCCATCGCGGTCAGCCTGGTCCCGTCCATCGGGGCCGCCCGGTCCTCGCGGTCGAACATGCCGCCCAGCAGGACGTCGTTGAACTGGGTGATGCCTTCGTTGTCGGAGAGGTAGGTGTCCAGCAGCACCACGGCCGCCGGGCCCTCGCCGCGCTGCTCCAGCGCGGCGGCCACTCCGTGGGCGAGCGTGCCGCCGGAGGAGGAGCCGGCCAGGACGAGCGTCCGTCCGGGCAGTTCCCGGAGCAGTGTCGTCGCCTGGAAGTCCAGCAGGGCCGACATGTCGGCGGGCAGTTCCTCCTCGGGGGTGAATCCGGGGGCGTCCAGGGCGGCGACGGCGTAGCGGTCCCGGAAGCGGGCCGCGAAGCGGGCGTACTGGTGGGCACCGCCGAGGGCGACGATGGAGCCGAAGCAGACGAGTACGGGGGCGTCGGCGCGCTCGTTCAGGCGCAGCAGCCGCGGGCCGGTGCCGGCGGCCGCGAGGTCGCTGCCGCTGGGGAAGGCCGGGCGCAGGGCGGAGGCGTGCTTGAGCAGGGCGATGCCCTCGTCGATCCGGCCGAGTGCGCAGGCCCGGCGGAACAGCACGCTCACCGGGTCGGTGTCGGCGGTGTCGGTTCCGGTTGCGACGGTTCCGGTTGCGGCGGTTCCGGTTGCGGGTGCCGCTTCGGGCCGAGGGGTGTTGTCCCTCGGAGCCTCGGCGGCGAGGCGCGCCGCGAGCGCGGCGGGGGTGCCGCTGTCGAAGACGGCGGAGGGCCGCAACCGCAGTCCGGTGGCGGCGGCCAGCCGGTTGCGGAGCTCGACCGCGGTCAACGAGTCGAATCCGACGGAGAGGAAGGGCACCGTCGCGGACAGCGCCCCGGAGTCGGTGTGGCCGAGGACTTCGGCGGCCTGGGCGAGGACGATGTCAAGCAGGACCAGCCCGCGTTCCTGTACGTCGGCGGCGGCGTCGAGCCGTTGCCGCAGCGCCGCGGCGGCGGTCGGCGTCCCCTTCGCTCCGGTCGTCGCGGTCGGGCTGCGCCGGACCAGGGAGCGCAGCATCGGGTGCACCGGGCCGTCGCCGTACACGGTGAGGTCGAGGTGGGCCAGGACGACGGGGCTCCCGTCTCCCGGCGGGGCGGCTTCCGCGGCGCACACCGTGTCCAGCAGGGCCATGGCCTCCTCGTCGGAGAGGCCGCGGGCGCCGCGCCGGTCGATGCGCCGCCGTTCGGCGCCGCCGAGCTCGGCCGTCATCCCGCTCACCCGCTCCCAGGGGCCCCAGGCCAGGGACAGGCCGGGGAGCCCGAGCCGTCGGCGTTCCGCGATGAGGGCGTCGAGCGCGGCGTTGGCGGCCGAGTAGGACGCCTGGCCGGGGCTGCCCAGCACGCCCGCGGCGGAGGAGAAGACGACGAACGCGGACAGGTCCGCTCCGCGCGTCAGCTGGTCGAGGTGCCGGGCGGCGTCGAACTTGGGCCGCAGGACGGCGGTCATCCGCTCCCCCGTCAGCCCGTCCAGCAGACCGTCGTCGAGCACTCCGGCGGTGTGGACCACGGCGCACAGCGGATGGCGTTCGGGGATGGCCGCCAGGGCGGCGGCCAGTGCCTGACGGTCGGACACATCACAGCTGACGGCGGCCAGTTCGGCTCCGGCCTCGGCCAGCTCCGCCGTCAGCTCCGGCATACCGGGGGCGTCGGCGCCGCGGCGACTCAGCACGAGGAGGTGGCGTACCCCGTGCGCGGCGACCAGATGGCGCGCCAGGACGGCCGCGAGAGCACCGCCCCCGCTCACCAGTACCGTCCCTTCGGACGGCCCGAACGGGCCGGCCTGCCGGGTGGCGGTGGCCGTGGCCGTGGCGGTGGCCGTGGCGGTGGTGACCGGCGGCCGTATCAGTCGGGGCGCGTACAGGACGCCACCGCGCAGGGCCGCCTGTGGTTCGCCCGTGGCGAGGAGCTCGGCGAGCGCGTCACCGAGACCGTCCGGGTCCGGCCCTTCGGTGTCCAGCAGCACGAACCGGTCGGGGTGTTCGAGCTGAGCGGCTCGGAGCATGCCCCAGACGGCCGCCGCACCGGGGTCCGCCGGCTGCGGCTGCGCGCCGGTCGGGCCGGTCGCGCCCCGGGTGAGCACCACCAGGGGCGTACGGGCGGTGGTGTCGTCGGCCAGGTGGGCCTGGAGGCGGTCCAGGACCCCGGACGCGACCGCGTGCACCGCCGCGGGGTCCGCGTCCCGGGCGGGGGCGTCCGCGGTCACGGTGTCGGTGGACGGGGGGCAGGTCAGCAGCACCGCGTCGGGTGTCGCGGACGGGGGTTCGGTGGGGAAGGCGGCCGGCAGCAGCCGCTCGTCCTGCGGGCCGAGGAGGCCCCAGCGGGTGACCGGGCGCGGGCCGGGCCCGGCGGTGACCGGCGTCCAGCCGACGTGGAAGACGGAGCCGGAGGACGACCGCAGTGCGGCGGTGGACGCCGTGCGCAGGGTGAGCGAGCCGACCGTCGCCACCGTGCGCCCCGAGGGATCGGTGATCCGCGCGGTGACGGCGTCCGGGCCGTCGGGGCGCAGCCGGACGCGCAGGACCGGCGCGTCGGAGGTTTCGATCGCGACGCGCTGCCAGGAGAACGGCAGGGGGACGCCGTCGGCGGGCTCCGCAGTCGCGGCGCCTTCGCGCAGACCGGTCGTCTGGAGGGCCGCGTCCAGGAGGGCCGGGTGCACGCCGAAGCCGCCCGCTCCGCCGGCGGGGAGGCCGTCGGGCAGGGCCACTTCGGCGTGGATCGCGTCTGCGGTGCGCCATGCGGCGCGCAGGCCCCGGAACGCCGGGCCGTAGGCGACGCCCCGGGTTTCGAGCAGCCCGTACAGTTCGTCCACGTCGAGGGGGACCGCGTCGGGCGGGGGCCACGTGCCGGCCGGTTCGGTCGTGCCGTCCCGGTCGGCCGAGGGGTCCCGGGGGCCGACCGCGCCGGTCGCGTGCCGGGTCCAGGGCCGGTCGGCGGAGCCGGGGGCGGCCTCGGGCCGGGAGTGGAACTCCACCGGGCGCCGTCCCGTGCCGTCTTCGGCGCCCACCCGTACGCGCAGTTGCACGGCCTGATCGTCGGGCAGCAGCAGCGGGGCGGCGAGGGTCAGCTCCTCCACGAGGGCGCAGCCGAGGCGGCGGCCCACGTGCGCGGCCAGCTCCACGAGGGCCGCGCCGGGCAGGATCACGGCTCCGGCCACGGCGTGGTCGGCGAGCCAGGGGTGGGTGGCCGAGGAGAGCCGGCCGGTGAAGAGGGTGCCCGCGTCGTCGGGCAGTTCGACCGCGGCACCGAGCAGCGGGTGGTCCGCGGCGGACTGGCCGGTGGCCGCCTGGTCCCGGTCGGCCGGCAGGGCGTCCAGCCAGTAGCGGCGTCGTTGGAAGGCGTAGGTGGGCAGGTCCACCCGCCGGGCACCGGTTCCCGCGAACAGTCGCTCCCAGGCGACGCGCAGGCCCCGGACGTGTGCCTCGGCGAGCGCGAGCTGGAGTCGGCGGAGCCCTCCGGCCCCGCGCCGCAGGGTGTCGAGCACCAGCGTCTCCGGGGCGCCCGCGTCGGCGGCCGTGTCCTCGATCGCGTACATCAGGGCGGGCTGGGGGCCGGACTCGATGAAGACGCGGTGCCCGGCCGCGAGGAGCGAGCGGGTCGCCCGCTCGAACTCGACGGTCTGCCGGAGGTTGCGGTACCAGTACGCGGCGCCCAGGGACTTCGTGTCCAGGAGACCGCCGGTCACGCTGGAGTAGTACGGCACCGCACCCGCGAGGGGGGTGATCCCGTCCAGGTCGGAGAGCAGGCGCTCGCGGATCTGCTCCACGTGCGAGGAGTGCGACGCGAAGTCGGTTTCGATGCGAGTCGCCCACACCCCTTCCTCCAGGAGTTCCTCCACCAGGGCCGTGACCGCGTCGGCGTCGCCCGACACCGCCACCGACGACGGGCCGTTCACCGCCGCCACCGAGAGCCGGCCCGCCCACGGGGCGATGCGCTCCCGTGCCACGTCCACCGGCAGGGGAACCGACGCCATCCCGCCACGGCCCGCCAACGCCCCCACCGCACGGGAACGCAGCGCCACCACCCGCGCCCCGTCGTCGATGCTCAGGCCACCCGCCACCACCGCGGCGGCGATCTCGCCCTGCGAGTGGCCCACCACCGCGTCCGGAACGACGCCGAACGCACGCCACACCTCCGCCAGCGACACCATCACCGACCACAGCACCGGCTGCACCACATCGACCCGGGCGAGCAACCGCTCCGAGCCCAGCGCCTCCGCCAACGACCAGTCGACGTAAGGCGCCAGCGCACGCTCGCACTCGGCCATCCGCCCCGCGAACACCTCCGATTCGGCCAGCAGCTCTACGGCCATCCCCACCCACTGCGAACCCTGGCCCGGGAACACCAACACCGAACGGCCCGGGGGCAGCCCGCTGCCGACCGTCACGCCCGCCGCACGCACGCCCCGCGACAGGGCGGCGACACCGGCCAGCAGCTCGCCCCGGCCCGCCCCCACCACCACCGCGCGCTCCGCGAACCGCGAACGCCCCGCCGCCAGCGAATGGCCGACATCCGTCGCGCTCAGGCCCGGTTCCGCCACCACCCGCTCGTACAGCGCCGTCGCCTGGGCGCGCAGCGCGTCCGGAGTACGCGCCGACAGGACCCAGGGGACGGCGGCGGGCACGGGTTCCGGCGTGGCGGGCCCGTCGGGAGCTGCCGGGTCGGCCGGGGCCTGTTCGAGGATGACGTGGGCGTTGGTGCCGCTGGCGCCGAAGGAGGACACCCCGGCCCGGCGCGGACGTCCCGTCTCCGGCCAGGGGGCGGCCTCGGTGAGCAGGGAGACGGCTCCCTCGGTCCAGTCGATCTGGGGCGAGGGACAGTCGACGTGCAGGGTGCGCGGCATCACGCCGTGCCGCATCGCGAGCACCGACTTGATCACCCCGCCGACTCCCGCGGCGGCCTGGGTGTGGGACAGGTTGGACTTCAGCGAGCCCAGCCGCAACGGCCGCCCGGCGGGCCGGTCCTGCCCGTACGTGGCCATGAGCGCCTGCGCCTCGATGGGGTCGCCGAGGACAGTGCCGGTGCCGTGCGCCTCCACCATGTCGACCTCGGACGGGTCGAGTCCGGCACGGGCGAGCGCCCCGTTGATGACGCGCTGCTGCGCGGGCCCGTTCGGGGCGGTCAGCCCGTTGCTGGCGCCGTCCTGGTTGACGGCCGAGCCGCGGATGACGGCCAGGACGGGGTGCCCCGCGCGCCGGGCGTCCGAGAGCCGTTCCAGCAGGAGCAGGCCCAGGCCCTCCCCGAACCCGGCTCCGTCCGCCGCGGACGAGAAGGACTTGCTGCGTCCGTCGGGTGCCAGGCCGCGCTGGCGGCTGAATCCGACGTACAGGCCGGGGGTGGACATCACAGTCACCCCACCGGCCAGGGCGAGGGTGGTGTCGCCGGAGCGCAGCCCCTGGCAGGCGAGGTGGACGGCGACCAGGGAGGACGAGCAGGCGGTGTCCAGGGTGACCGCCGGGCCTTCCAGGCCCAGGGTGTAGGCGATCCGGCCCGAGGCGACGCTGGGGATGGTGCCGGTGCCGAGGAAGCCTTCCACTTCGTCGGGCACCCGGCCGAGCCGGGACCCGTATTCGCTGTAGATCACTCCGGTGTAGACACCGGTGCGGCTGCCGCGCAGGGTCGTCGGGTCGATGCCCGCGCGTTCCACCGCTTCCCAGGACGCTTCCAGCAGCAGCCGCTGCTGCGGGTCCATGGCCAGGGCCTCGCGCGGCGAGATACCGAAGAAGCCGGGGTCGAAGCCGGTCGCGTCGTGGAGGAAGCCGCCTTCCCGGACGTAGAAGGTGCCGGGGGCGTCGGGGTCGGCGTCGAAGCCGCCCTCGACGTCCCAGCCGCGGTCGGTGGGGAACGGCGAGACCGCGTCGCGTTCCTTGACCAACAGCTCCCACAGGTCTTCCGGGGTGCGTACGCCGCCGGGGTAGCGGCAGCTCATCGCCACGATGGCGATGGGCTCGGCGGAGTCGTCGCGGAGCCGTCGGTTCTCCTGCCGCAGGCGCTGGTTGTCCACCAGCGAGGCGCGCAGGGCGGCCACCACCTGGTCCGTGTCGGTGGGCATGGGGTTGGGCTTCTCCTTCTGCGGCTGTCGGTCAGTCACGTTCGCCGCCCAGGGCCATCCGGACGAGGTCGTCGACGGCCATGGCGTTGATGTCGGCGGCGGGAGCCGGCGTCTCCGGTGTCTCCGGCCGGTCGGCGAGGTGCGCCCCGGCGGCCTTCCCGGTGCCGGCGGGGTCGCCCGGCCCGTCGGGTACCAGGCGCCCGGTGAGGTGGGCGGCGACGGCGGCCGGGGTGGGGTGGTCGAAGACCAGGGTGGCGGGCAGCCGGCGGCCGGTGGCGGCGCCGAGCCGGTTGCGGAGTTCGACTGCGGTAAGCGAGTCGAAGCCGAGGTCCTTGAACGCCTGGTCCGGGTCGACGGCCTCGGGTCCGCCGTGGCCGAGGATGTCGGCGACCCGGCTCCGTACCAGGTCGAGCAGGGTGGCGACGCGTTCCTCCGGGGTGAGGCCGGTCAGCCGGCGGCGCAGCGAGTCCGCTTCGGCGGCGTCCGCCCCGGAGGCGGGGCGGCGTGCGGTGCCGGGGACCAGGGCGGCGAGCAGGGCCGGGACGGGTCCGGTCCGGGCTGCCGTCCGGAGCCGGCCGAGGTCGATCTTGACCGGGACGAGCAGCGGTTCGTCCAGGGTGAGCGCCGCGTCGAACAGGGCCAGGCCCTCTTCGCTGCCGATGGCCGCGGTGCCTCCCCGGGACATCCGCCGCAGGTCGGCGGCGGTGAGCGTGCCGGTCATGGTGCTGCGGCGCGCCCACAGGCCCCAGGCGAGCGACTGGGCGGGCAGTTTCAGGGCACGGCGGTGCTGGGCGAGCGCGTCGAGGAAGGCGTTGGCGGCCGCGTAGTTGCCCTGCCCGGCGTTGCCGACCGTGGCGGACGCGGAGGAGAACAGGACGAAGGCCGACAGCGCAAGGTCACGGGTGAGGTTGTGCAGGTTGAGGGCCGCGTCGACCTTGGGCCGCAGGACGTGGCGCATCCGCCCGGGGGTCAGCGACTCGATCGTCCCGTCGTCCAGGACGCCGGCCGCGTGGACGACCGCGCTCAGCGGGCGGTCGGCGGGGATGCCGGCGAGCAGCGCGGCGAGCGCGTCCCGGTCGGCGACGTCACAGGCCTCCACGTCCACCCGGGCGCCGAGGCCGCGCAGTTCGGCGGCGAGGTCGGCCAGGCCCGGGGCGTCCGTGCCGCGCCTGCCGACGAGCAGCAGGTTCTGTACGCCGTGCGCGGTCACGAGGTGCTGTGCCACCAGGCCGCCGAGCGCGCCGCCGGCCCCGGTGACGAGGACGGTTCCCCCGGCCGCGGCGATACCGGACGGTGTGTCCGGGGCCGGGTTCGGGTCCGTGGCGACGGTGGCCCTGGTGAGGCGGGCGGCGAGGAGCTCTCCGCCGCGTATCGCCAGTTGGGGTTCCGTTCCGGCCAGTGCCCGGGGCAGCAGGCCGGCCACGGCGGCCGGGTCGTCGGTGTCGATCAGCAGGAAGCGGTCCGGGTGCTCGGACTGGGCGGAGCGGACGAGGCCGCGGACCGCGGCGCCGGTGAGGTCGGTGACCTCCTCGCCGGCTGCCGTGGAGACCGCACCCCGGGTGACGAGCACGAGCCGGGTGCCGTCGTCCCACCGCGGGTCGGCCAGCCAGTCCTGGACGAGCCGCAGGGCGTCGTCCAGTGCGGTGTGCACGGATGCGGCGTCGGGCGGGGACGAAAGGTCCGGGGTGTGGTCGCACCAGGCCAGCACGGCGGCGGGCGACGGCGCTCCCCCGTCCAGCGCGGCACCGAGGGCGGCCAGGTCCGGATGGCTGTCCGGGAAGAGTTCCCGGCCGCCGAGGACAGCCCAGTGTCCGAGGGGGTCGGCGGGTGCGGTGGCGGGCACCGCCGACCACTGCACCCGGTAGAGGGATTCCGGGCCGCCGCCCGGGCGGAGGGTGTCGAGGTCGACCGGGCGGACGGCGAGCGCCTCGACCGACGCGACCGGGAGGCCGTTCGAGTCGGTCGCGTCGATCGACACCGATCCGTCCGGCCGGAAGCCGAGCCGTACCCTGAGCGCGGTGGCTCCGGAGGCGTGCAGCCCGACTCCGCTCCAGGAGAACGGCAGTCCGGCGGACGGCCGGTCCGCGCCCGGTTCGGTGTCCGGCCGAGCCCGCAGGAACAGCCCCTGGAGGGCGGCGTCCAGGAGGGCGGGGTGCACGCCGAAGGCAGAGGCGGACCGGTGCTGGTCCTCGGGCAGACGTACCTCGGTGAAGATCTCGTCACCCCGGCGCCAGGCAGCGGTGAGCCCGCGGAAGGCGGGTCCGTAGCCGTAACCGGAGGCACGGAACCGCTCGTACAGGTCGTCGACGGGGATCGGGACGGCGCCGGGCGGGGGCCAGGAGCCGGCGTCGTCCGGTACGGCTGAGGACGACGGCTCGCGGGTCGTGGCGTCGGCGGTGAGCCTGCCGGTCGCGTGCGCGGTCCAGTGCGGGGTCGCCGCGTCCTCGCGGCAGGAGAACAGGTCCAGTGAGCGGCTGCCGTGCGCGTCCGTGGCGCCGACCCGAACCTGCAGGCGGACGGCGGTGTCGGCGGGTATCAACAGCGGTGACTGGAGCGTCAGTTCCTCCACCGTGTGGCAGCCGGCCTCGTCCGCGGCGCGTACCGCGAGTTCCGCGAAGGCCGCGCCGGGCAGCAGGACCGTGCCGGCCACCGCATGGTCGGCGAGCCAGGGGTGGGTACGCAGCGAGATCCGGCCCGTGAGCAGCAGTTCACCCGTGTCGGCCAGTTCGATGGCCGCTCCGAGGACGGGGTGGTCGGCCGGATCGAGCCCGGCCGCGCCCACATCGGCCGCCGCGGTGGGCGCCGGCTCGGGCCAGTAGCGGCTGCGCTGGAAGGCGTACGTCGGCAGGTCCACCCGCCGCGCCCCCGGGAACGCCCCCGAGAAGTCCGCCCCCAACCCGCACTCCCACGCACGACCCACCGCACGCAACACCTGCGCCGGGCCACCCTCCCCACGACGCAGCGTCCCCAGCACCACGGCATCCACACCCGCGGCCTCCACCGACTCCCCCACCGCCACACCCAGCACCGCATGCGGGCTGGACTCGACGAAGAACCGGAAGCCCTCCCCCAGCAGCGCCGCCGTGGCCTGCTCGAACTCGACGGTCTCCCGCAGGTTGCGGTACCA
>NZ_JBVJBI010000074.1:0-18936 GCF_055589745.1 Kitasatospora sp. NPDC041917
CCCGTTGCGCTGAGAGGCGCACGGCGGGTTCGGAGAGCGGTCCGGGGAAACGGACCGGGAGCAATCCCGGCACCGCGCCCCGGGCCGACTCACCACGGTGGTGCGCGGGAGGCCGAACTCGCGGCAGAGGTAGTGGAAGTGGTTGAGGACGTAGGCGGGGGTGAAGGGGGCGTCCGTCGGGGTGGTGGAAGACGAAACCGCCATCGTCCGCACGGAATTGTGAGGGACTCTTGTCCTCGGCGCGGTGGTGCAGCGCGATGGCGACGCGAGGGGATATGGCGACCCAGGCTTTGCTGGAGCGGGTCTTCGGTGAGGTGATGATCAGGCGGTTGTCGTCGATGACGGAGAGCGTGCAGCGGATGTAGAGGACACGTTCGGGTAGGTGGACGTCGTTCCAGTGCAGGCCGAGGGCTTCGCCTTTGCGGATGCCGGTGCCGATGAGGATCTCGATGAGGTCGGCGAAGGCGCGGTCTGTGGCGTGGCAGCAGTCGAGGAAGCGGATCGCATCCGGCGCGGTCCAGATGTGGCGCTTCCCGCCGCGGGTCTCAGGATGACTGTGGGGCGGGCCGGGTTGTAGGGGAGCCGGCGGTGGCGGACGGCGTCGCCGAGGGCGCTGGAGAGCGTGGCGAGGCGGCGGTGGACGGTGACCTGGCCGCGTCCGGCGGCGAGTTGGGTGTGGGTGAAGGCGGAGGCTGTTGCGCTTCCTGCGGATCACCATCCGCACGGTGCTGGCGCTTGCCGGCCGGCGCCCCCGACATCGCCCACGACAAGGGCGTACCCGGCCGGGCTCAGCTGTACATCGACGGCCGCCTGGTCGGCGAGACCGACATGCCGGTCACCACCCCGATCGCCGTCAACCCCGGCGGCATGGCCTGCGGCGCCAGCCCCGGTTTTGCGAACTCCCATCAACGACGGCAGCTTGGGCGGCGGTGCGGGCGCATCAGCCCGGCCCGAGTCGGTCACAGCGCAGCCCCCTGGTCGTGGACGACCCGCATCTGCCGACCGGGTGGCGTGCCGCAGCCGATCGCCCTACCGGCTGCTGAGCTCGGCGACGGGCCGTCCGGCCGCGGGCCAGGGCGCGGACTCGCAGGTGCAGGCCATGATGGCCAACTGCGACCGCGACCAGGCACTGCGCTGGTACGAGGGCCTTGTGGACGTCGGCGTCGAGGGCATCGTGGCCAGGGGCCGTGAGAGCCGGTGCACCCCAACGACGTCGTCGCGCACCCCCGTGGGCTTCTCGGAGGCCAGGGGATCGGGTTCCGGGTGTGCGGTAGCGCTCCGTGGAGATGGCATGTACGCTGCGTGTCGCTGGTTGGACAGTATGAGGGCCCGGGTGCTGCTCCGTGGGGGGAGTCGCGTCCAGGCCCGGCCGCCGGCCAGGGGTCCGGTTGTGCTCGTGGGGGAGTCCCAGCCGGACCCGCCAGCGGCGGTATCGACGGTATGCCCGGACGGACAGGGCTCCAGTCGTGACAACTGTCCAACAGGGCAGCGGTTCCAGTCGCGTTCGTCCATCGACCGCCCCGTGCGGCAGGCTGCCGCTGCGGCCCGGCTTCGCGAGCGGCACCGCACACTCGTGTCGATGGGGCGGCCCACCGATCGTGGGCGCGCGCATCGCCGGGGTTGGCCTACTTCGTCCGGGGCGGGAGGCGGAGGGTGAAGCGGGCGCCGCCGCGCGGGCTGGTGCCGACGTCGAGGGTGCCGCTGTGGGCGTGGGCGACCCAGGAGGCGATGGACAGCCCGAGGCCGGTGGAGCCGGAGCCGCTGTGGAAGCGCTGGAAGAGGGAGTCGGCGAGAGCCGAGGGGATGCCGGGTCCGGCGTCGTCGATGGTCACCGTTCCGTCGGCGGCCACGGTGACGTCGACTTCTGCGGGCAGGCCCGGGGCATGGCCGTGGAGGAGCGCGTTGCCGAGCAGGTTGGCCACCGCCCGTCGGAGCAGGTCGGGATCGGCGACCACGACGACCGGTTCGGTGTGGACGCTCACGTGGTGCTCGCCGGTTTCGACGTCGTCGACGACCACCTCGACGAGCTGGTCCAGGCGTAGCGGCTGGCTGGCCAGGGTGCCGACACCGGCCATCAGCCGGGCCCGGGTGAGCAGGCCGTCGATCAGGTCGCCCATCCGGGACGCCAGGCGCACGGTCCGTTCGAGCGCGGCGGTGCGGTGCTCGTCGTCGCGCAGCGCAGTCTCCGCGAGGCCGCGTAGCGATGCGGTGGGTGTGCGCAGGTCGTGGGCGGCGTCGGCGAGGAACTCCTCCTGTTGTTGCAGCGCTGTCAGTGCCGGCCGGATCGCCCGCCCGGAGAGCAGGTGCCCGGCCACGGCGGACAGGGCGACCAGGACCGCACAGCCGGCCACCAGGAGCAGAGCCAGTTTGCGGTGCGCGGCCCGGTCGCCGGTGGTGTCGTCGGCTGCGACCACCGCGCCGGCCGTCGACTGGCCATCGGCTCCCGCGTAGGGCTCGGCGAGTAGCCGGATCCGGTGGCCGTTGTCGCTGTGTGCGTCGGCCACGACGGCCGATCCCTCTCGCATTGCTTCCGCGGCCACCGCTTCCAGGTCCTCGGTGTGGGCTCGGACGCAGGGCTTGCGCGGGGTGTAGGCAACGGTGGGCTGGTCGGCCGTACCGGTCACCACGGTCACCGGCGGGCAGTCGGTCTCCATCCCGTCCTGCACGTACTGCGCTTCGAGCCGGCCGTCGTCGTCGAAGCTCAGGAGCAGGATCGCCTGGCGGGTCTGCAGGGTGAGCGCGTCGTCGAGCCGGTCGCTCCAGGAGTTGTCGTCGGTGTGGATGGCGAACGCCGCCAGGCCGATCAGTCCGATCGCGCTGGTGAGAGAGAACAGTGCGGTGAGTCGCCGGCGCAGCCGCCGGATCCGGGCCGCAGCCGTCATCCTCGGCCGCCGTCGCCGCTGCCGGGCGGCGCCAGTCGGTAGCCCACGCCGCGGACCGTGTGGATCAGCGGCGGGTCGCCGAGCTTGCGGCGCAGCTGGGAGACCAGCACCTCGACGACGTTGGAGTTCGGCTCGGTCATCTCGTCCCAGCATTTCTCGATCAGGTCGGCGCGGGGTACGGCCTGGTCCGCCCGGGCCGCGAGCAGTTCCAGTACGGCGAACTCCTTGCGGGTCAGCATCAGCAGCACGCCGTCCCGGTGCACCTGGCGGCGGGCGGTGTCGATCTCCAGGTCGGCGATGTGCTGCACCGGGGGCCGGACGGTGGCCGCCCGTCGGCACAGGCTGTGCACCCGGGCCGCCAGCTCGGGCACCGCGAACGGCTTGACCAGGTAGTCGTCGCCGCCGACGGCGAACCCCTCGACCCGGTCGGCGACCGTGTCCCGGGCGGTGAGGAACAGCACCGGGACGGTCCGCCCGGCTCGGCGCAGCTCGCGCACGTACTCGACGGCGTCCCCGGCGGGCAGCATCCGGTCGAACACCGCGCAGTCGTATTCGGTGACGAACAACGCCTCGTCGGCGGCCGGCAGATCGGCCACCTCGTCGACGGCCAGCCCCTCGCTGCGCAGTGCTGCGGACACGGCAAACCGCAGGTCATCGTCGTCTTCGGCCACCAGTACTCGCACGGCGGTCAGGATAGCCCGATGGGCGGCCCGGGCCGCCCTCATCAAATCCTCAGCTTCGCCCGGCAATCATCTGTGAGGTCACAGCGGAGCGAACCGGCAGGAGCCGAGCAGCGCGGCCGTTCGCCCGGGAGATACGTGGGCGGACCGGCACGCGGCGCCGTGAGACGCCCCGGGCGCGATCCCCCACGCGCCCGGGGACCGCCAGCGGCCCGGCGGATGGAGCCCTCGGCCCAGCCACCCCGGGCCGCCGAGGTGGTGCCGGTGCCGCTGACCACTGCGGGCGCCGTGCGCGACAACCCTGCCAAGTCCCTCTGGAGTACCCCCATGAAGCACCCGACGAGCAAGCGTGCCGGCCTGATCCTGGCCCTGGCCGCACTCGGCGTCACGGCACTTGCCGGATGCATCCCGGCGTCCGGGGACACGGCTGCGGAGGGCGCCGACACGGCGCCGACCGATTCCGCGCAGCAGAGCGCTTTGCAGACCTTCTACCGGCAGAAGCCGACCTGGACCGCGTGCGGCGAGCTGCAGTGCGCCACGTTGACCGTCCCGGTGGACTACGCGCACCCGGAGACCGGCCAGACCTTCACCCTGCCGCTGGCCAGGTCCGTCACGGCGGACCCCGCCCAGCGCACGGGCTCCCTGGTCTTCAACCCCGGCGGACCGGGCGAATCCGGGGTCGAGCAACTGAAGTCCGGCGGCCTCTCCTCCTTCAGCGAACGGGCGCGCGCCCGCTTCGACATCGTCGGCTTCGACCCGCGGGGCGTGGCCGGCAGCAAGCCGGCCATCGACTGCGGCTCCTCCGACTCCGCCGACCAGGACCAGCCCGAATCCGACTCCGCCTCGACGAGTGCGTATCCGAAGACCGGTGCCGAACGCAGCGCCGCGCTCGCGGACGCCGAGAAGCAGGTCGCCTCCTGCAAGGCCCGCAGCGGAGCCATCCTGCCGCACGTCGGGACACTGGACGCGGCCCGCGACATGGACGTGCTGCGCGCGGCCCTCGGCGACGAGAAGCTCAGCTACCTCGGCTGGTCCTACGGCACCTACCTCGGCACCGTCTACGGCGAACTGTTCCCGCACCGGGTCCGCGCGCTCGTCCTCGACGGCGCCGTCGACCCCTCACTCGACTGGTCCGAGGCCGCCCTCCAGCAGGGCAAAGCCTTCCGGAAGTCGGTGGACGACTACGCTCAGAAGTGCGCCACCGCGGTCCACGACGCCTGCCCCGCCACCACCCCGGACGGCATCCACAAGGTGATCACCGACCTGCACCGGCGGACGGCCAAGCACCCGCTGCGTATCAAGGGCACCACCGAGCGGCTCGACCAGAACATGCTGCTCGCCGCCCTCACCAAGTCGATGTACTCACCCGAGTCCCAGTGGCAGGACCTGTCCGAGGCGCTGCGCGCCGCGCGGGGCGGCGACGGGACGAAACTCGCCGAGATCGCCAGCCCCGGTATATCCGGCAAATCCACCACGCACGTCCGGTCCGCCCGGGGCGACAGCTCCGACACCGGATCCGACCCGAACACCGCCCCGGAGCAGGCCCCCGGCAACTCCTCCGTCGCCATCACCGCCGTCAACTGCCTCGACCAGCCACACCCGAGGGACCCGCAGCCCTACTGGGACCTGCTGGAGCGCGCCAACCAGGAGGCCGGAGTGTTCGGCACCTCCGCCGTGCTCGCCGAACTCACCTGCAAGGACTGGCCCGCCGGGCGGCAGCAGCCGCACCGCGTGAACGCCGAAGGCCTGCCCCCGGCCCTGGTCGTCGGCACCACCGGCGACCCGGCCACGCCCTACCAGTGGTCGCAGGGCCTCGCCGCCCAACTGCCCGGCGGCATGCTGCTCACCTACAAGGGGTCCGGCCACACCGCCTACGGCCGCGGCAACGCCTGCGTCACCAATGCCGTGGACGCCTACCTCATCGACCTCAAGCCGGTTCCGAGCGGGACGACCTGCTGAACGGCCGCGACTCCCGTCGCGTCGCCCCCGCTCACCGCTCGCACCACTGGAGACCTTCCACGTGCCCATCGACATGTCCCTGGACTCCTTGCCCGCGTCAACACTCTTCCAGCCCCTGCAGCCCGACGACCCGGCCGAAGTGGGCGGCTACCGGCTGCACGCCCGGCTCGGAGCAGGCGGCATGGGGCGGGTCTATCTGTCCTGCACACCCGGTGGACGGCCGGTGGCCCTCAAGACGGTCCGGCCGGAGTTCGCGCAGGACACGGAGTTCCGGTGGCGCTTCGCCCAGGAGGTCACCAACGCCCGGCGGATCCATGGGCTGTACACCGCCCAGGTGATCGACTCCGGCGCGGACGACGACGTGCCCTGGCTGGCCACCGTGTACGTTCCGGGCCCGTCGCTGCAACAGGTGGTCCGGGAACACGGTGCGCTACCGGTGCGCACGGTCCTGCTGTTGGTAGGCGGGATCGCGGAGGCGCTGCAGGCGATCCACGGCGCCGCGGTGGTGCACCGGGATCTCAAGCCCGCCAACGTGCTGCTCGCGGCCGACGGTCCGCGCGTGATCGACTTCGGCATCGCCCGCGCGGCCGACGCCGTCGCGCTGACCGGCACCGGTTTCCGGATCGGTTCGCCCGCCTTCATGGCGCCCGAGCAGGCCCTGGGCCAGCCGGCCACGCCCGCGACGGACGTCTTCGCGCTGGGCTCGCTGGCGGCGTACACCGCCGGCGGCACCCAGCCGTTCGGCGAGGGACCGGAGACCACGGTGCTGTACCGGGTGGTGAACGAGCAGCCGGATCTCGGCCGTGTCCCGGGCGACCTGCACGCGCTGCTGCTGCGCTGCCTGGCCAAGCAGCCCGAAGACCGGCCGACCCCCGCCGAGATCATCGAGGCCGCCCGCAACCACCCCGCTGCGGGCGGCGGGCTGCGCTTCGCCGACGACTGGCTGCCCGCTCGGGTCAGCACCGACATCACCCGCCGCTCCGACCTGCCGCAGGACTTGGCCACCGCGTTCTCCCCCGACGTCGTCGCCGTCCAGGCCCCGCCCGGCTCCGACGGCGCTGCGCAGCCCCTGCCCGAGGTGCCGACCGCTCTGCTTCCGCCCCCACTGCCGACCGTCGCCGCTCCCGCGACACCCGCGGTGGGCAAGCCCTGCCGCAAGGACGCGACCTGGAAGACGGTACTGCTGCTGTCGGCGTTGGTGGTGGCTCTCGGCGGCACGGTCGGCGGCGTGCTCCTGTCCCACAAGCTCGACCGGATCCTCGCAGCCACGGGATCGGCCGGTGACAGCCCGACGGCCGGTGACACCGGCCCGGACACGCCGGCACCGGCGGCCGACGGCCCGAGGCCGTCCGACCCGGCGAGCCCGGCCACGTACACCGCGGCGTACACCGATGCAATCCTGACCGCACCCGACGACTCCTACGACTTCGACATCGAGACCGGCAAGTTGATCCCCGCGCAGTCCACCGAGTGGTCCGTAGGGCACAACGCCAACGAGTTCCTGATCCCGACGGGAAGCGACGCCGCCGTCACCCCCAGCGGCCGGCCCACCCCGACCGATTGCTCGACGGCCATCGACCGGCATCCGGCGACGGCCCTCGACTTCAGTGACCTGCTGGCCGGCCGAGCCTTCTGCGTGCGATCGAGAAGCACTCACGCCATAGCGATCGTGCGGGTCATCTCCGTGACCGGCAACGGCCCGGTGAAGGTCTCGATGGACCACTACCGCAGCGACGGCTGACCTCCGCTCCCATCCGGCGGCCGTCGCTGGAGCATGAGCCGCGAACGCGGCGGGCGTGTGCGGTGAGGAGTCTCCCGTCCATCTGCCCCGCCCACAGCTCCTCGACCCCGAACGGACGGCGCTCGTAGCCGGCGGCGAGGCGCACCAGGTGCGGGCCACAGCACGCGCGCAGCAGCCGCTCGCCGCCTTGACGACGGTGTCGACGTCATCCGGGCGGCCTGGAAATCCGCCGATCCGGGCGGTTGGTGGCCCAGCCTCCGAGCCGGGTCCGGTCGGCGCCGGGTCGGGACTCCCGGGCCGGAGATCCGAGCCGGGTACCCGGGAAACGCCTCCCTGCTGCGGCCGGAGTACCGTGGGAGGGGTCGGGGTGGTCGCGCGGCGCGCGCTGCTCGCAGGCATTCTGCCGAAGGACTCGACCGGGGGCCCGGTGCCTCCAGGAGGGGTGCCGCCCGTGGCCGTTCGTGTTCCGGCCGCCCACTGCGCCGTGGTGCCGCACGGCACGAGGTGTCATGTGCGCGGCTGATGACTCCCAGCAGAGCCCGGTCGGAGCTGTCGGGAGGGTGACGGTGCCGATCCCGACGGACGGGCCGGGCGAGGTGCTGGTCGGCCTGCGCGGCGGGTCGGAGGCGTTCGCGGCTTGGTCCGCCGGGCCGATCGCGGTCAACACTCGGGTGGTCGTGGTCGACACGATCTCCGCCCGGTCGGTGCTGGTCGAGCCGCTGCCGCCCTGAGTCCGGGGGTCCCGCGGCCCTCGTCAATCTGTTGCAGGTCAGGTGGTTCGTCATGTTGTTCTGGCACGTGCCCGCGCCCAACGAGGCCATGCTCATCTCCGGCTCCAAGCGACAGTCGCAGGACACCCAGTTCCGGATCGTCACGGGCCACGGGAGCTTCGTCGTTCCCGTCAAGCAGAAGGCCCGCATGCTGTCCCTGGCCCTGCAGGAGTCGGAGATCGCCGAGGACTGCGTCACCCAGCAGGGAATCCGGCTCACCGTCCGCGCGGTCTGTGTCTTCAAGGTCGGCGATGACGCCGTGTCGATCGCCAACGCCGCCCGGCGCTTCCTGTCCGAGCAGAACCAGATGCAGGAACTGGTCGGACGGATCTTCGCAGGCCACCTACGCTCCATCGTCGGGGGGCTGACGGTGGAGCAGATCATCCGGGAGCGCAGCCGGGTCGCCCAGGAGGTCATGGCAGGTAGTCACGGCGAGATGGAGAAGCTCGGCATCGTGGTGGACGCCCTGCAGATCCAGGAGATCGAGGACACCACCGGCTACATCGACAACCTCGCCGCGCCGCACGCGGCGGCGGTGGCCAGTCAGGCCCGGATCGCCCAGGCCAGGGCCGACCAGGAGGCGAGCGAACGGGAGCAGCAGGCCGCCGCGCTCAAGGCCGAGTACGAGCGGGACACCGCGATCAAGCGGGCCGGCTTCCTCGCGGAGACCGAGCAGTCCAGGGCGCGCGCCGCCCAGGCCGGGCCGCTCGCCGAGGCACGAGCCACCCAGGAGGTCACCGAGGAACAGACCGCCCTCGCGCAGCGCAATGCGGCGCTCACGGCGCAGCGGCTGGAGGCGGAGGTGCGGCGCCCGGCCGACGCCGAGGCCTACCGGAAGCGGACGCTGGCCGAGGCGGACCGCGACCGGGTGAAGTTCGAGGCCGACGCCGGCGCCTACACGGAACGGACCCTGGCCCAGGCCCAGGCGGACGCCAACGCCGCCCGCGCGGCGTCGCTGCGGGACGGCAACCAGGAGCTGATCGCGGCCAACCGGATCGTGGAGGCCCTCCCCACACTCGCCGACGCGGCGGCCCGGGGCTTGGCGGGCGCCGATCTGACCGTCCTGAACGGCACCGACGGGGTGAACCAGATCGCGGCCGGCATCGCCAGCCAGGGGCTGGCCATCCTACGATCCCTCCAGCACTCCGCGGCGCCCTCAGTGACCTCGACGGCTTCGACGACCGGCGCATCGGCCGCCGACCCGAACGTCAACGGCCGCTCCACGCCCCGGCTCCCCGACCGGAGCTGACCCGGACACTCCGCCGCGAGAGTCGTCGAGGCCGGCTCGCAGTGAGCCGGCCAGCTGGGCACGGTCAGCGCGGCCGCCCCGATGCCCGCCCCGATGACGGTCTGTTCGTCGACGCGGTGAGGAAGTCCACGATGAGGCGCCCGAGCATGCGTGTGGATATAGGCCGGGCGACGCCGGGCGTCCGGCTTTCGCGCGGCGGGCAGAACGGGGGCGCCACCGAGCGGTGGCGCCCCCGTTCGCCTGCGGTCGGGGCACAGACCGAAGCAGTGACGGTGGGTCCGGGCGGGAAGCCGGCTGCGTCGTCCATGATGATGCCGGCCTGGTGGACCTGCGGGACGATCACCCCGGCCTGCGCGGGGGCGGACAAGAGGAGCGCGGCGCCGAGCTGCTGTTGCGATCGGCCGCTCTGGCGTACTACGCCCACGACCTCGGCCAGATAAGGCAGTTGGCCGAAGCGGCACTGCGGCAGGGCTTCGACCCGCGGGCCGCACTGCTGCTCGGCACCGCCCTGGGCGAGCTCGGCCGCGAACGCGTGAGTCCTGGGTCAGAGTTTGAACATGGCGGCGTAGGGCTGGGTGATGCGTTCCCGCCGCGATCCGAAGTCGACGAGTACCGCGATGTCGCTGTCGCCTTCCACGCCGATGGCCCGGCCGAGGCCGTACTGGTCGTGAGTGACGCGGTCGCCGACGGCGAAGTGCTTGCGCGGTGCTTCGATCCGGGCCTTGAAGGGGCTGGTGGGCAGGACGCGGCGGACTGCTGCAGATTTCGTCATTCCCTGCAGTATGCGCCGGAAATTGCGGGAGCGGGTCCTTCCGGTGCATTTCATTTCGGAGTTCGACAGGAATGTCGCGTGCGCTGTCCAACGGGCCCCCGGATGGCGCCGGCGGGCGTGACGCCTCGCTGTTCGCGGCCAGGGCAGGCGCTCCGCGCCCGCTTCGGCCGCCCTCCCCTCCCTGGCGTCGGCGGCGCCGACAGGGCGGGAGGCATGCTCAACGAGGCTGCTCTCCATGTGTGTTGATGGTCCCGGTGCCTCGCGATCGGCGGCCCCGGGGAGGGGCCTCGCGGAACCGGGGGTGCAATATCCGCCCGTGGCGGGCTGGGGCCTGCTAGAGTCGTTGTAGTTGCAGTAGTGGTTCCCATGAACTTTGTGTGCGCCTGCTGATGTATCGCAGGCGCCTTTTTGTTTCCCGGCTCTTCCCCGGGTGGGTGCTCATCGCGGCGACTCGAAGCGCGCGCTGTGCGGGTTTCGGACAGCCCCTTGAAGGAGATTTCTTTATGGCTAATGGCACTGTGAAGTGGTTCAACGCGGAAAAGGGCTTCGGCTTCATCGAGCAGGAGGGTGGCGGTCCTGACGTGTTCGCCCACTACTCGAACATCAACGCCAATGGCTTCCGCGAGCTGCTCGAGGGCCAGAAGGTCGAGTTCGACGTCACGCAGGGCCAGAAGGGCCCGCAGGCCGAGAACATTCGTCCGCTGTAGTTTCTGCCACGGCACCCGCCTGGTAGCGAGGGGCCCGCACCGCGTACATGATGCCCGGTGCGGGCCCCTCGGCATTGCTCCACCACGTATTCCCCGGCCGTTCAGGCCCCCTGGCTCCGCCACCGGCGGCCATCCCCACGCGAGACGCCCGGCGCCGCGTCCGGATCGGCGCCCTGCCGTGACATCCCACGGTTCGAGGATCTTCGCTCCCGCCCTCCGCGGTGAGCGTCGACCTGAGGTGACGTGCCGCACGGTTTCACCGTCCACGCCCCGCTCTTCACGCTTCGGCCCGTTCCTTGCGGCTTCCTGCCGGCGCCTCGCGCTGCGGAGCCTCCTTGCGACGTGCCGTCCCAGGAAGGTTTCGCATGAACCGCTCCAGTCGCTCCTCGTACCAGAACGCCTCCTCCCGCTCCTCGGCCTCCTCCCGCTCCGGCGGCAGCACCTTCTACGGTGACCGGCCCTCCGGGGGCCGGAGCTCCCGTCAGGGCTCCTCCGCTCAGGGCGAGTTCGCGATGCCGGTGAGCACCACCCCGGCACTCCCGGCCGTCGAGGCGTTCGCCGAACTGGACATGCCCAAGGCCCTGCTGTCGGTGCTGACCCGGCAGGGTGTCACGGCGCCGTTCCCGATCCAGGCCGCGACGCTGCCGAACTCGCTGGCCGGCCGTGACGTCCTCGGACGTGGCCGTACCGGCTCCGGCAAGACCATCGCGTTCGGTCTCGCCGTGCTGGCCAGGACCGCCGGGCAGAAGGCCGAGCCGCGCCGGCCGCTGGCCCTGGTGCTGGTTCCCACCCGTGAGCTCGCGCAGCAGGTCACCGATGCCCTCACCCCGTTCGCGCATGCGGTTCGGCTGCGGATGGCGACGGTGGTGGGCGGAATGTCGATCGGCCGCCAGACGCAGGCGCTGAACCGGGGTGCGGAGGTCGTGGTGGCCACGCCCGGCCGGCTCAAGGACCTGATCCAGCGGGGCGACTGCCAGCTGGACGGGGTCGGCATCACGGTGCTCGACGAGGCCGACCAGATGGCCGACATGGGCTTCCTGCCGCAGGTCACCGAACTTCTCGAACAGGTCGCCGAGGGCTGCCAGACGATGCTGTTCTCCGCGACCCTGGACCGCAACGTCGACCGCCTGGTGCGGCGCTTCCTGAAGGATCCGGTCACGCACTCGGTTGACCCGTCGGCGGGTGCGGTCAGCACCATGGAGCACCACGTGCTGCACGTGCAGAACTTCGACAAGAACGCCACGATCGCCCACATCGCCTCCCGTGACGGCGGGGTGATCATGTTCATCGACACCAAGCACGGCGCGGACCGCCTGGTGGAGGACCTCCTCGCGAACGGGGTCAAGGCCGCGGCCCTGCACGGCGGCAAGTCCCAGCCCCAGCGCACCCGCACCCTGGAGCAGTTCCGCACCGGCCAGGTCACCGCGCTGATCGCGACCAACGTCGCCGCGCGCGGCATCCACGTCGACGGGCTCGACCTGGTCGTCAACCTGGACCCGCCCAGCGACCACAAGGACTACCTGCACCGCGGCGGGCGCACCGCCCGCGCGGGGGAGTCCGGCACCGTCGTCACGCTGGTGCTGCCCAACCAGCGCCGCGAGATGGCCCGCATGATGACCACGGCCGCCATCACCCCCGTCACCACCCGGGTCAGCGCCGGCGACGAGGAACTGGCCCGCATCACCGGCGCCCGCGTGCCCACCGGTATCCCCACGGTGATCGCCGCCCCCGTCGTCGAACGCCCCCGCCGCAGCGCGTCCACGAGCCGCGGCCGCCGCAGCCGCCCCGCCTACGCGGGAGCCGACGCCCGCGCAACCGCCACGGGCCGCGACAACCAGGGCTCCTCCGGCCGCCGCCGGGCACCCCGCCGCGTCGCCCTCTCCGCCTAGCGCGTACGTGGGGGCCCGGACTGCCGCCGCAGTCCGGGCCCCCACCACTCACCAAGCGGAGAGCAGTCTCGGCCCGCTCCGGCACACCCGCCGGCCGTTCCACCGCCAGTGCCCTGACTACCGCCGGTCCCGGCGGTGGATACGCGAAGGAGTCTGCCCATGACCATCACCCTCGAATGCCCCGCGACCACCGCCACGGTCGGCGACCTCATGAAATGCCCGGAGCTGCAGATCAGCGACGACGTCATGGTCGACATGGCGATGGACATCCTGCAGAGCTCCGGTGCCGACCACCTCCTGGTCCGCGACGACGACGGCCGCTGCGCGGGGTTGCTGACCCGCCTGCACCTGGCGCCGTTCCAGACCCGCTCCCGGTCCACCGAGCGCACCCCGGTGCGCGACATAGTCCTCGACCGGGCCCCGTTCGCCACCGCCGACATGCCCGCCGCCACCGCGGCCGCCGCCATGCGTTCCCGCGGCCTGGCCGTGTGGCCGGTGGTGGACCACGACGGCCACGCCATCGGCCTGCTCCGCTTCTAGGCCCGGCGCGTCGGCGCCGACGCGCCGGCCATCGCGGTATCCGCCCGCAGCGCGCTTCGCCCCTACCGGCGGATGCGCCGGGCCGGTGCGGCCTCACGCGAACCTGGAATCCCCCTGCGCGGAAGCGGTCTGCGTGGTCCGCGCCGTGAGGCAGGGTGTCGGGCGGCCGGGCCGGTGGAGAACGGTCGGCCGGCGAACCGGAACCGAGGGGCTCGTGTCCCGGGCGGCCTGCGGTGGGCACCTGCTGCTCACCGCGGGCCGGTTTCGTCGGCCTGGATGGCTGGGTCAGGTGTCGGCGGCGGGTTCCTGGCCGTGTTGGGAGTGGCGGAGCTGCTCGTTGATGCGCAGGGCTTCCTCGAGTTGGTCTTCGAGGATGATGATGCGGCAGGCGGCGTCGATGGCGGTGCCCTGGTCGACGAGGTCGCGGGCGCGCATCGCGATCCGAAGCTGGTAGCGGGAGTAGCGGCGGTGGCCGCCGTCGGAGCGCAGGGGGGTGATGAGGCCCTGCTCGCCGAGCGAGCGCAGGAAGCCGGGGGTGGTGCCGGTCATCTCGGCGGCGCGGCCCATGGTGTAGGCGGGGTAGTCGTCATCGTCGAACGAGCTGACGGCGTCGGGGGTGTGGGGTCGGATGGTTGCCGTGGTCACTGCACCTCTTCTTGTTGTTCTGTCCGGGGACGCGCTGAGGGGCCCCGGGGCCGTTGCGGCTCCCGGGGCCCCGAAGGGTTTTACACCATCTGCCGGCCTGTGGCCGACTTCCTCATGTCCGCCTCGCCCCCGGGGGAGGGAGCGTGCGGGGATCGCGTATGCGTGACCGGAAACCACCGTCCTTGCCTTGGGGTCTTCGGAATCCGCCCGGGTGATGCCTCACGGGCCGGGCGATCCTGATGGCGCTCTGTCCCCTCCGTTCATCTTCTGTACTGACCGATTACTGCGAACTGCGGGTACTTCCAACTGCCGGGTACTGCGAACTGCTCGGAACTGCGGTACTGCTGGTACTGCGAACTGCGTGGTAGTGCCAACTACCCGGTGCTGCTGTGGCGGTCCTGGTGGTCCGCCGGTTCCGGCAGTCAGCCCCGTCGCCCGTCCTGCTCAACCGTTCGGCTTGGAACCCCACTGCCGGACTCCCAGCACGCGCGCCCGCAGTCTGGGCGCCTTCACCGGGATACCGCGTACTGCGACTGCCGGTACTGCGCAACTCAACTTCACCTGCTGGTAATGCATTTACCGAAATGCGGTACTGCTGGGCGGCGGCCCCTGATCCTGCGGGCCGCCCGGCCCGGCCACCGGTCCTGTCGCCTTACTGCACCATCCCTGGCTTCAGGGCCCTGCAACCGTGCCGACCTGCGAACTTCTTTCCTGCTGCCCGCCAGTTCGTGTCTGGCGGATACCGCTCGACCTCGTCTACGAGAGAAACATTAACCACAGTGTGCGGCAATGTCTACTCCGGCGGGCATAGATTTTGCGGTGTCGGCCGGGGAGGTAGTCTCCGCTCCGGACAGGGCGCGGCCGGTCGCCGCAGCCGCGCCAGGACGGAGGACGCCGCGCCCGGCGGCCAGGACGACGAGTGAGCGGGAGGCGAGCGGTGGAAGGGCCGCAGGTAGTGCGACAGGTGCGCACCCCCGAGCCCCATGCCCAGGCGTCGCCGGCGGTGGCCATCGCCGAAGCTGTCCGCGACCGGGACGAGCGGGTCCTGTGCCGGCTTCTGGCCCGTTTCGCCGAGCAGGCCGCCATCACGGACCTGCCCGCCCTGCGCGACGCCATCGACACCACCGGGCAGCACGGCGACCGCCCGCCGGGAGCCCGTTAGGCCGAGCCGGCCCGCCACGCTCCCGGATCGGAAGGCGCGTGCGGCGGCGTCACAGGTCAGGCGGACGTGCCCGGCCCAGCGCGGCGGATACCAGCCCTGCCCCGGCCGCTGCGGGCTCCACCGGTCGACCGGATCACCGTCGAGGTGTCCGACAACGGCACCGCCGCGTCGGCCGACACACCGGTGGGCGCCCTGGCGGGGGCGGGCGGTGCGGCCGGACCGAGGGCGGGCCGCACCGGGTACGGTCTGATCGGAATGCGCGAACGCGTCGCGCTGCACGGCGGCAGCCTGGTGGCAGGCGGTGTGGACGGTGGTGGCTTCCGGGTGGTGGCCAGCCTGCCGGTGGCGCCGGTCGACGGTGAGGAGCGGCTCGGAAGACGGAAACGCTGGAGCGGATCAGGGTACTGATCGCGGACGACCAGCCGCTGGTGCGGCGGGGCCTGGCCCTGATCCTGTCCCCCGACCCGGCGTTCGACGTGGTCGCCGAGGCCGTCGACGGGCAGCGGGCGGTCGACCTCGCGCACCGGCACCGGCCCGACGTCGTGGTGATGGACATCCGGATGCCAGTGCTCGACGGGGTCCAGGCGACCGAGCGGCTCACCCGGGAACTGCCCGAGTGCCGGGTCCTCGCGCTGAGCACCTTCGACATGGACGAGTACGTGGTGGCCGCCCTGCGCGCCGGCGCGTCCGGGTTCCTGCCCAAGGACTGCTCCCCCGAGGAGCTCTCGGCCGCCGTGCGCACGGTGCACACGGGGGAGGCCGCGGTGGCGCCGCGCCTGAAGCCGGGCGGAGCGGGCCGGTTGCCCCGAGTCTCCCCGAGCCGCGAGGCCGTCCGGTGCCCGGCCCCCGCGCGCGGGAGCCGGCCCGAGGGGTGGGTCAGCGGCAGAGGGCCGCGTCCAGGGCTTCCGCCATGTGCTGCGCGCCGTCCGCGCCGGGGACGGTGGTGACCGTGATGGTGGCGGCGCGGCCGTCGTCGGTGACGCCGCCGCGGGAGCGGTAGCCGGGGGAGGTGCCGCCGTGGCCCCAGGCCAGGCCGCCGCAGGAGAGCGGCCTGCTCTGCAGGCCCAGACCGTAGCGGACACCTGGGCCCAGGAGTTCGGCGGGGACGGTGGTGCGCATCTCGGCGAGCTGTGCCGGGGGCAGGAGCCGGCCGCCGAGGAGCGCGGCGAAGAACGAGTTGAGGTCGGTGTTGGTGGTGACGACCGCCCCGGCCGCCCAGGCCATCGAGGTGTCCATGTCGGTGTAGTCGACCGGGGGAGCGTCCGGCGTGCTGCGGAAGTAGCCGTGGGGGTGGGCCTCGTGGACGGTGGTGTCGCCGGGGGTGGGGAAGTAGGTGTGGCGCAGGCCGATGCGGTTGATGACGCGCTTGGTGATCTCCTCGCCGAGCGGCCGTCCGGTGACCTTCTGGGCGAGGAGTCCGGCGACGATGTAGTTGGTGTTGCTGTACTCCCAGCTGGTTCCCGCGGGGAAGCGGGCCTTCTGGGCGAGGGCGCCGTCGAGGAGGTCGCGGGGCTCGAAGTAGCGGTACTGCACGGTGGTGAAGTCCGAGAGGGCGGGGGCGTCCATGTACTCGGGCAGGCCGCTGGTGTGCTGGAGCAGTTGACGGACGGTGATGTCGTGTCCGTCGATGCCGTCGCCGCGCAGCAGGCCGGGCAGGTAGGTCTCGACGGGAGAGTCGAGGCCGATCTTTCCCTCGGCGACGAGCTGGAGGACGACGACGGCGGTGAAGGTCTTGGTGTTGCTGCCGGCGCGTATCTGCCCGTCGACGGGGGGCTTGGCCCCGGTGGCGAGGTCGCCGACGCCCGCGGTGTAGGTGCGGGTGCGGCCGTCACGGCCCTTCACGGAGGCCAGTGCGGCGGGCAGGCCGTCGTCCTTCACCAGCGCGTTCAGGCTCTGCTGGACGCCGTCCGGCTTGCCGCCCGCGAACGCCGCGCTCGGTGCCAGCGCCCCGGCCGCCAGGACACCGGCGGCCACGGCGGTCACGGCCGCCACCGCCCGGTGCCGGCCGCCCCGGCGGGAACGGCGGACGCGGGTGTGCGGTGTGTGCTCGTTCACGGAGGAACTCCTCTGCTGAAGGGGGAATTGCCGGGCTGTGCGGGTTCCGCGCGCCGAGGCGTGCCGGGGCGCGCGGAACCCGTTGGTGGTGCCGGTGCGGATCGCGGATGCTCAGGCCGGACCGGGGAGGGTCCGCGGGGTCAGCGACACAGGGCCGCGTCCACCGTGGCCTTGACGTGCTGCTCGGCCTCGTCGCCCGGGATCACGGTCACCGCGATGCCGGCGGCGCGGCCGTCGTCGGTGGCGCCCCCGGCGGTGTAGTAGCCCGGGATGGTCCCGCCGTGGCCCCAGTACAGGCCGCCGCACGACAGCGGATGGCTCACCAGGCCCAGCCCGTAGCGGACGCCGGGACCCACCTCGTCGGCGGGGACGGTGGTGCGCATCTGGGCGAGCTGCGCCGGGGGCAGGAGCCGGCCGCCGAGGAGCGCGGTGTAGAAGCGGGTGAGGTCACTGGGGGTGGAGACGACGGCGCCTGCCGCCCAACCCCAGGACGGGTCCAGCTCCGTGTAGTCGCGGAGCGAGCCGTCGGCTTCCCGGTTGTAGCCCTTGGGGTGGGCCTCGTGGAGGGTGGTGTCGCCGGGGGTGGGGAAGTAGGTGTGGCGCAGACCGATGCGGTCGACGATGCGCCGGTTGACCTCCTCGCCGAGCGGCCGCCCGGTGACCTTCTGGATGATCAGGCCGGCCAGCAGGTAGTTGGTGTTGCTGTACTCCCAGCGCGTGCCCGGGGCGAAGTGGGCTTTCTGGGCCAGAGCCGCGTCGAGGAGCTCGCGCGGTTCGTAGTACCGGTTCGGGCCGGTGAGGATGGAGTCCTTGTCCACGTACTCGGGCAGGCCGCTGGTGTGCTGGAGCAGTTGACGGACGGTGATGTCGCGTCCGTCGATGCCGTCGCCGCGCAGCAGCCCCGGCAGGTAGGTCTCGACGGGAGAGTCGAGGCCGACCTTTCCCTCGGCGACGAGCTGGAGGACGACGACGGCGGTGAAGGTCTTGGTGTTGCTGCCGATCCGTACCTGCCCGTCGACGGGGGGCTTGGCCCCGGTGGCGAGGTCGCCGACGCCCGCGGTGTAGGTGCGGGTGCGGCCGTCACGGCCCTTCACGGAGGCCAGTGCGGCGGGCAGGCCGTCGTCCTTCACCAGCGCGTTCAGGCTCTGCTGGACGCCGTCCGGTTTGCCGCCCGCGAACGCCGCGCTCGGTGCCAGCGCCCCGGCCGCCAGGACACCGGCGGCCACGGCGGTCACGGCCGCCACCGCCCGGTGCCGGCCGCCCCGGCGGGAACGGCGGACGCGGGTGTGCGGTGTGTGCTCGTACACGGAGGAACCCCTCTGAATGGACCGTTCCGGTGATTTCCGGCCTTGGTCAAGAGGACCATTCAGAGGTGGGGGAGTTCGTCCGCACCCAGGACGAGACCGAACCTGGGAGCTGGCTCCGGGAGACGCCCCCGGGCAGGACCGTGCTCCTGCGCCGTCTCAACGAAGGAGGCCGTTCCCGCCATCGGGTGGGAACGGCCTCCGGCCTGCGAAGAGCTGGTCAGGACGACGGGAGGTGAACCTGCGGCCCCTTGGCCGGCACCGGGCTGCCCGGGGGCTGGTTCCGTCGGTCGGCGTGCGGCCGGCCTACTGCCTGCCGGAGCGAGGCCTCGGGAGGCGGCGGATGGCACGGGCGGAGACCAGGGCCAGTGTGCCGAGGCCGACCAGCAGGGTCGCGCCGGTCGCGTAGAGCAGTTCCTCGGTGCCCGTGTTCGGCAGCTCGTTCGGGTGCTTCGGGGGCTGCGTCGGCAGGGGTGCCGGTGTGCTGGTCGCGGTGATCCGGGCGGTTGCGGGGGGTGAGGTGACGGGCGGGCCGCTGGGTGGGGTTCCGTGGGCGGTGGCGGTGTTGGTCACGGTGCCCG
>NZ_JBVJBI010000075.1:0-17668 GCF_055589745.1 Kitasatospora sp. NPDC041917
CCGCTGATGACCGCGGCGGAGCTGCGGGCGATCGCCACCAGCCCGCAGTGGAAGCCCGGGAAGTAGCGGGAGACGGCGGTGCCCCGGGCTGGGGGAGGCCCGGGGCACCGCCGTGTGGGGGAGGGGTGGGGGTCAGTCCTGCTGGTCCTCGGGGAGGCTGATCACCCAGCGGGTGTCCTGCCGGGGGCGCAGGTAGAACAGCCAGTAGAGGGTGGCGGCGGCGGTGATGCCGCCGGTCCACAGCAGGGGCTCGGTGTCCAGCTTGGTCATGACGTAGACCAGGACGGCGATCAGCACGACCGGGACGGCCGGCCACAGCGGCATCCGCCAGGCGGCGGCGTGCTTGTGGTGGGCGCGGCGGGAGAGCAGCGCGGCGATCGCGACCAGCAGGTACATCCCGGTGACGGCGACGCCGGTGATGTTGCTCAGCAGTTCGCCCTTGACGAAGCAGAGCGCGGCGCCGGGCAGGCCGACCGCCAGGGTGGCGATCCACGGCGAGCCGAAGCGGCCGAGGGTGCCGAAGGCCTTGTTGACCGGCTCCGGCCAGGCCTTGTCGCGGGCGGAGGCGAACAGCACCCGGGAGTTCTGGATGACCATGACGATGCCGGCGTTGATGATGGCCAGCGCGACGCAGAGGCTGATGAAGGTGCCGACCGCGGAGTTGCTCCAGGCGGTGACCATGCCGGAGATGTCGCCGGCCGACAGGGTCTGGAGGTCGGGGGCGCCCATGGTGATGGCGACGACCGGGACCAGGATGACGGCCGAGGAGATGCCGAGCGTCCACAGCACGGTGCGCGAGACGTTGCGGCGGGGGTTCTCCAGCTCCTCCGACAGGTAGACCGCGGTGGAGAAGCCCTGGGTGATGAACAGGGCGATGCCGAGCGCGCCGACGATGGCGCCCACGCTGACCGTGGTGGTGGCGCCGTTGTCCCCGGTGACCACGCCGTGCAGCAGGCTGGGGGCCCCGCTGTTGGTGTGGGCGAAGCCGAGCACCGAGACCACGCCGGCCGCGATGACCTCCAGGACCAGGAAGATGCCGGTGATCCAGGCGTTGGCGCGCAGGTCGAGCAGGCCGGCCAGGGTGGCGGCCAGCATCACGGCGGCGCCGGTCATGGCCTTGTCCAGGTGCAGGACGGGGGCGAGGTAGTCGGCGGTGCCGAGGGCGATGACCGACGGGACGATCATCACCACGATCAGCGAGAGCACGAAGACCAGCCAGCCCATCAGCCGTCCGGCGAGGGTGCCGACCATCGCGTACTCGCCGCCGGCGCTGGGGATCAGGGTGCCGAGCTCGGAGTAGCAGAACGCGACCGCGACGCAGAGCACGGTGCCGATCGCGATGGCCAGCGCGGTGGCGCTGCCGATGCTGGAGAACAGTTCCGGCACGATCACGAAGAGCGTCGAGGCGGGCGTGACGCAGGACAGCGTGAGCAGGGTGCCGCCCACCACGCCGATCGAGCGCTTGAGCTGCTGGGGCGCGGCCGCCTCGGCCGCCGGGGCGGCTACGTTCTGTGGCGGACGAAGCGTGTCGGTCATGTGGCTTCCGATCGGCTCTGCGGTGCTGGAGTGGGAGCGGTATCGCCTCCGCTGGCTGGTTGCTCGGTGTCCGGTTCCAGTCGCTCCCTGGCCGCCATGGAACCTTGGGCGTATTGATTGCGTCAACGCCGGAACTGCTTCGGAATCCGTTGCGGTGAGCGGCACGGACATGCGATCCGATGATCACTTTCGGTCATTGCGAGCTTTGTCCGACTTGTTACCTCAGCCATATGGCAATTGAATCGAAGGTGAACAAAGGGGGAGTAGCGTGATTCAAAGGCCATACTCCGGATGGACGGCGACACGCCAGGTGCCCCCGAATCGCCCGGCAACTCCCCGGCCGGGTACGGGAACCGCAGCCCCCGACCGGAAAGTGGCAGGTAACGTTTCGGAACCTGGGACGCCGAAGGGGCCGGACCCCACGGGTCCGACCCCTTCGCTCACCGTCCGTGACGGCCGGCGCGGCTACGCCACCGGCAGCCAGCCCGTCTGGACCATCTGCCCGCTGGTCACCCGGCGTGACACGTAGACGCCCCGGCCCGGCGGCAGCGCCTGCGGCTTGACCGTCCCCAGCAGCGCGCCCTCGTCCCGGTTGCCGGAGAGGATCACGCCCTGGCCGCCGAGCTCGCGCATCCGCTGCAGCACCGGCTCGTACAGCGAGCGGCCGGCGCCGCCCGCGCTGCGGGCCACGATCACCCGCAGGCCGATGTCGCGGGCGAACGGCAGGAACTCGGCCAGCGGGGCCAGCGGGTTGCCCGAGCTCGTCGAGACCAGCTCGTAGTCGTCGACGATCACGAACATGTCCTTGCCGCTGTACCAGCTGCGGTTGCGCAGCTGCTCGGCGGTCACGTCCGGGCCCGGCAGGCGGCGCGAGCAGGCGCCGCGCAGCATGTCGACGATGGCCGCCATGGCCGGCTGCGCGGCCGCGTACTCCACCAGGTACTCCGGCGGCACGGTGCCGAGCAGCGCGCGCCGGTAGTCGCCGACCACGATGCCCGCCTGGTCCGGGGTGTAGCGCTCGGTGATCTGCTTGATGAGCATCCGCAGCACCGCCGACTTACCGGACTCGGTGTCGCCGAAGACGATGAACAGCGGGTCGGTCTCGAAGTTGACGAAGGCCGGCGCCAGCTCCGCCTCGTCCACGCCGAAGGCGACGCCGCGCTCCGGGTGCTCGAAGCCCTTCGGCAGCGAGTGGCCGTCCAGCACGGCCGGCAGCATCCGCACCTGCGGGGCGCGCGGGCCGGTCCAGGCCCCGTCGACGGCGCTGACCAGCCCGGCCACCCCGGTCTGCAGGTCGTCCACCGAGGAGGAGCCGTCCAGGCGCGGCAGGCCGGACAGGAAGTGCAGCCGTTCCGGGGTGATGCCGCGCCCGGCCAGCGGCGGGACGTTCTGCGCCACCCGGCGGTCGACCTCGGACTCCATCGCGTCACCGAGCTTCAGCTCGGTGCGGTTCTGCAGCAGGTCCTTCAGCGCCGGGCGCACCTCGGCGTACCGGGCCGCGGTGATGACCAGGTGCACGCCGTAGCCGAGGCCGCGCTGGGCGATGTCGCCGATCACCGGCTCCAGACCCTCGAACTCCTGCTTGAAGGTGTTCCAGCCGTCGATCACCAGGAAGACGTCGCCGAAGGCCTCGTCCGGCAGCTGGCCGGCCGCCCTGCGGGCCCGGTAGGTGCCGATGGTGTCGATCCCGGCGGCCCGGAACAGCTCCTCGCGCCGGTTGAGCACCCCGTGCACCTCGGAGACCATCCGGCGCACCTTGTCCACGTCCAGGCGCCCGGCCACCCCGCCGACGTGCGGCAGCCCGGCGAGCGACTGGAAGCTGCCCGCACCGAAGTCGAGCAGGTAGAACTGCACCTCCAGCGGGGTGTGGGTGAGGCCGAACGAGGCCACCGTGGTGCGCACCACGGTGGACTTGCCGGAGCGCGGGCCGCCCACGATCAGGCCGTGGCCGGCCGCCCCCGCGTAGTCGACCTCCAGGATGTCCGTCTTCTGCTCGCGCGGCTTGTCGACGATGCCGATCGGCACCCGCAGCCGGCCCGCCGGGTAACCGGGCGCGGTCAGTCCGCGCTCCGGCACGACCTGCAGCGGCGGCAGCAGGTGGTCCGTGCTCGGCGCCTCTTCCAGCGGCGGCAGCCACACCTGGTGCGCGGCCGGGCCCTGGCCGGCCATCCGCTGGACGAACACGTCCAGCACGGTGTCCACCAGCGCGTCGTCCTGCTCCGGGGCCTGCGGCGCGACCTCCTCCTCCACCGGGTCCGGCAGGTCCACGAAGGCCGCGGTGAACTCGACCGGGCGCGCGTTGACCCGCCGCCCGCCGGTCGACCGCTGCTGCCCCGGCGCCCGGTACGGCCCCGAGACGTAGGCGGCCTTGAACCGGTCCATCACGTCCTCGCCGAACTTGAGGTAGCCGACGCCCGGCACCGGCGGCAGGTGGTAGGCGTCCGGTACGCCGATCGCCGCCCGGGACTCCGCGGCCGAGAAGGTGCGCAGACCGATCCGGTACGACAGGTAGGTGTCCAGGCCGCGCAGCTTGCCCTCCTCCAGGCGCTGCGAGGCCAGCAGCAGGTGCACGCCCAGCGAGCGGCCGATCCGGCCGATCTGGATGAACATCTCGATGAAGTCGGGCTTGGCGGTGAGGAGTTCGGAGAACTCGTCGATGATCAGAACGAGCGAGGGCAGCGGGTCCAGTGCCGCGCCGGCCGCCCGGGCCCGCTCGTACTCGTGGATGTTGGCGTAGTTGCCCGCCGAGCGCAGCAGCTCCTGGCGGCGGTGCAGCTCGCCCTCGATCGCGTCGCGCATGCGGTCGACCAGGGTGAGCTCGCCCTCCAGGTTGGTGATCACCGCGGAGGTGTGCGGCATGTCCGCCATGCCGGAGAAGGTCGCACCGCCCTTGAAGTCGGCGAGGACGAAGTTCAGGATCTCCGAGGAGTGGGTCATCGCCAGTGCCAGCACCAGCGTGCGCAGCAGCTCCGACTTGCCGGAACCGGTCGCGCCCACGCACAGGCCGTGCGGGCCCATGCCCTCCAGCGCGGCCTCCTTGATGTCCAGGTAGACGTGCTCGCCGTTGGCGCCGACGCCGATCGGCACCCGCATCCGCTCGTGCTGGGCGCGCGGGCGCCAGCTGCGGGCCACGTCGAAGGAGCCCGGGTCGCCCGAGCCCATCATGTCGGTGAAGTCGAGGTTGGACAGCAGCGGCTCGTCGTCCCCGCCGGCCGAGATCCGGTACGGCGCCAACTGCCGGGCCAGCGCCTCGGACTGCCACACCGACAGCAGGTCGGGCTTGCCGGTGTACGTCGCGCCGGAGGCCGAGCGCAGCACCAGCTCCTCGGCGCCGACCGTCACCATCAGGTGCCCGCTGGGCTCGTCGACCTCGCCCGGCACCACCTCGATGACCGTCACGCCCTGCACGCCCTCCGGGCTCGCCAGCAGCGATTCGTGCGGCACCCCGGCGCCGTCCATGACGACCACCAGGTGCGGCTGGTCGGACGGCGGCGCCACCTCCCGCACGAAGCGCTGGCGGCCGGCCAGTTCGTCCTGGAGCAGGTACTCCAGGTCGCCCAGGTCGGTCGCGAACAGCCGGCGCGAGCCCGCGCCGTCGGCCTCCTTGCGGTGCTGGTTGTGCGGGAGCCACTTGGTCCACTCCCACTCGTCGGCCGCACCGGGCGCGGCCGCGACCGCGACCATCAGGTCGTCCGGCGAGTGCAGGGTGGTCAGCTGGGCGATCATCGCGCGCACGTTCCCGTACACCGAGTCCGGGTCCCCGCACACCGTGATGTGGTAGAACGCCCGCAGCGAGACCGCCAGGGGCAGGTCCTGGAGGGTGCCGTGGGCCTTCAGGAAGGAGTGCATCGCGGCCGCCGACAGCGGCTCCAGCTCGTCCATCGGCGCGGTCTGCGGTGCCACCAGCGGCGTGGACAGCTGCACCGGCCCGAGGCCCACCCGGATCTGCGCGAAGTCGCCGTCCCCGGTCCGCCGTTCCCACAGCCGCCGGCCGTCCTCGACGATCGACCAGAGCTGGTCCGGCGCCGGGTTCAGGAACAGCAGCGCGCCGCGCTGGCGCTCCGCCGTGCGGCGCACCTGGCGGCGGGTCTGCTGGAGGTACTTCAGGTAGTCGCGCCGCTCGTCCGCCATCGCGGTCGAACCGCCCTTGCGGGCCCGGACGATCTGCGCCAGCACCATGCCGAGCGTCGAGGCGATCATCAGACCGCCCATGATCTTCATCGGCGCCGCGGCCCCCGGCGAGAAGAAGAACACCGCCGATCCACCCATGCCCATCATCGGCAGGATGCTCATCAGCCAGTCCTCGCCGCCCTGCCGGGGCAGTTCGGGCGGGCTGACCAGCTCCACCGGTTCGTCCGGCACGGTGGGCGGGTACGCCCTGGCCGGTCGCTTGACCGTGATCACACCCATGTGTCATCCACCCCGCGGCGTCGATCGATCACTTCGGTATCAGCCCTCACGCGATTGCGTACGGTCCGTACGGGAATCCGGTGGCTGAGGACGCCCCACCCAGCGCAGCCCCCGTACCTTTGCGCAGGCGCCGATCCTAACGGTCGCCCCCGCACCGCCCGCCAGGGCCCGGTACGCACCGGCAGCGGACACGAACCGAACGGGTAGGGTAACGCCGCGCCAACTCGCGGCCCGGCCGGGCCGGTTCCACAGCAACACCGAGCGCCGCCGTGCCTCGGCACCGTCAACAAGGGGGAGCGCCAAGTGCGTCGAAGGATCGAGGTGGGTGCCCTCATGGGCGAGCGCAGCGAGGTGGACGCATGAGCGCCGCCGCGACGGGCTACTGCCGGGTGACCGTCGTCGCCCCGGACCGCCGGATCGACGTCGCCCTGCCCGAGGACGTCCCGCTCGCGGACGTCTACCCCGAGGTGCTGCGCCTGGCCAACCAGAGCCAGCCCGACGGCACCCCCACCGGCTTCCACCTGGTCCGCCGCGACGGCACGGTGCTCGACAGCGGGCTGCCGCTGGCCGCCCAGCAGGTCCGCGACGGTGACCTGCTGGCGCTGCGCCCGTTCGCCGAGTCGCTCCCGCCGGCCGTCTACGACGACGTCGCCGACGCGATCGCCAGCGCCGTCGAGGCCGACCGCCGGTTCTGGACCGCCGAGCTGATGCGCGGCTTCGGCCTGATCGGCGCCGGGGTGCTGCTCACCCTGCTCGGCTTCGCGCTCTGGTTCTCCGACCTGCGCCACGACATGCACGGCCTGCCCGGTGTCCTGGCCGGCGTCACCGCCGTCGTGCTCACGGCGCTCGCCGGGGTGCGCGCCCGGGTCTACCGGGACGCCCACGCGGCCGTCGCGCTCGGCCTCGGCGCGCTGCCGCACGCCATGATCGGCGGCAGCGGCCTCATCGCCGTCGCCCACCCGGGGGACGGCCCCGGCCGGCTCCAGTTCCTGGCCGGCTGCGTCGCCGTCCTGGTGGTCTCCGTGCTGCTGGCCGGCCTGCTGCCGGAGAAGGACGCGGTGTTCGTCGCCGCCGCCCTGGTCTCCACCGCCGGCGCGCTCGCCACCTTCGCGGCCGTCCTGCTGCCGCAGACCCCGGCCGGGCACATCGCCGCCGTCACCGGCGTCGCCGCCGTCGCCGTGGTCGGCTTCCTGCCGAGCCTCTCCGCCCGCTTCGCCCGGCTGCCGGTCGGCTTCAGCGCCCCCGGCCAGACCCGCACCCGCAGCCGCGACTACGACGAGGAGGCCGAGCGCGCCGAGGCCGTCCAGTACGAGCGGATCGCGCACCAGGCCCGCCGCGGCCACGAGGTGCTGGTCGGCCTGGTCGGCGGCTGCGCCGCGGTCGTGGTCGGCGCCTGCGCCGTCCTCGGCTTCACCGACGAGACCTTCCCCGAGCTGCTCGCGCTCGCGCTGGGCCTGACCACCATGCTGCGCGCCCGGCTGTTCCGCTACACCGCGCAGGTGCTCAGCCTCACCGTGGCCGGCCTGCTCGGCCTGAGCCTGCTGATCGTCGGGCTCTCCCTGCACACCCCGCAGTTCTTCCTGCGGGCGGCCGGCTCCACCACCGAGCTCGACCTGCGCACGATCTGGCTGACCGCCTCGATCGCCTTCGGTGCCGCGCTGCTCACCGCGATCGCCCTGGTGGTGCCGCGGCTCGGGGTCTCCCCGTTCTGGGGGCGCATCCTGGACCTGGTGGACAGCCTCACCCTGATCTCGCTCGTCCCGCTGGCGCTCGCCGTCCTGGACATCTACCGGCTGGTCCGCGGCGCCACCGGCTGACCCGCGGGCCGCCCGCCGCGGCCCCCGATGCCGCCCTCCCGGCCGCCCGCGGATCCGCCGGACGGCCGGGTGGGGCGGCACTGGTACGCTTGGCCTCCGAGCGCAGCCGTGTGTCCGCAGCCCCGTCGTGGGCCGCAGGGCGTCGGCGGTGCTCGCGACACCGAGTTCTCGATGAGTCCTGTGCTGTCGACCAGGACCGCTCGGTAGACCCCGAAGGAGTTGCAGTGGCTCTCGCCTCTGACGTCAAGAAGCAGATCTTCGCCGAGTTCGGCCAGAAGGAGGGCGACACCGGTTCCCCCGAGGTCCAGGTGGCCATGCTCTCCCGTCGTATCTCGGACCTGACCGAGCACCTCAAGATCCACAAGCACGACCACCACTCGCGTCGTGGCCTGCTGATCCTGGTCGGCCAGCGCCGCCGCCTGCTGCAGTACCTGGCCAAGAAGGACATCGAGCGCTTCCGTACGCTCGTCGACCGCCTGGGCATCCGCCGCGGTGCCGCCGGTGGCGCCCGCTAAGACCGCCGCTCGGGGCGGCTCCCCACACCGGGGAGCCGCCCCTCGCGCGTATGCCGCGGCGATCGGGCCGCGGCGCCCGCAGATAACAACTCGCGCGCACCTCCCCAGGTGGCCGAGGATTGCACCGTAGGGTTGTGGGCATGCCGGGTGATGGCGCAAACAGCGCGCCACCCGGGCAGAAGGACCCGAACCCCCCGCGGGACGAAGGCTTCAAACGGAAGCCGCCCGCATCCGAGAGAGCGTCCAGACGCGGACCGCCCAAGCCGGCCCGGCAGCCGTGAGGCGCCGGTCCTCGGTAGTGGCCGTCGGAACCCCCGCAGACCGAGCGGGGCACTCCGGAGGCTTCGATCGAAGACCGGCCCGACTGCCGCCCTCCTGGCGAGGGCCCGGGGCCCACCGCAGGCAGTACGCGGGGACGCTCTCCCGGAGACGTACGAAAGAGGAGATCTTCCAGGTGGAAGAGAACGTGTTCTACGCCGAGGCCGTGATCGACAACGGTTCCTTCGGCACCCGTACCATCCGCTTCGAGACCGGCCGTCTGGCCCGTCAGGCCGCCGGTTCCGCCGTGGCCTACCTGGACGACGACACCATGGTGCTGTCGGCCACCAGCGCGTCCAAGCAGCCGAAGGAGCACTTCGACTTCTTCCCGCTGACCGTGGACGTCGAGGAGCGGATGTACGCCGCGGGCCGTATCCCCGGCTCGTTCTTCCGTCGCGAGGGCCGGCCCTCCGAGGACGCGATCCTCACCTGCCGCCTGATCGACCGCCCGCTGCGCCCGTCCTTCGTCAAGGGCCTGCGCAACGAGGTCCAGGTCGTCGTCACCGTGATGGCGCTCAACCCCGACCACCTGTACGACGTGGTCGCCATCAACGCCGCCTCCGCGTCCACCCAGCTGGCGGGCCTGCCGTTCTCCGGCCCGATCGGTGGCGTGCGCGTCGCGCTGATCAACGGCCAGTGGGTGGCCTTCCCGACCCACAGCGAGCTGGAGTCGGCCGTCTTCGACATGGTCGTCGCCGGTCGCGTCCTGCCGGACGGCGACGTCGCGATCATGATGGTCGAGGCCGAGGCCACCGACAAGACCATCAAGCTGGTCGAGGGCGGCGCCGAGGCGCCGACCGAGGAGATCGTCGCCTCCGGCCTGGAGGCCGCGAAGCCGTTCATCAAGGTCCTGTGCGCCGCGCAGTCGCAGCTGGCCGCCCAGGCCGCCAAGCCGACCGGCGAGTTCCCGGTCTTCCTGGACTACCAGGACGACGTCCTCGCCGCGCTGAGCACCGCCGTCAAGGACGAGCTCGCCCAGGCCCTGACCATCCCGGGCAAGCAGGAGCGCAACAACGAGCTGGACCGCGTCAAGGCGCTGGCCGCCGAGAAGCTGCTGCCCGAGTTCGAGGGCCGCGAGAAGGAGATCAGCGCCGCCTACAACGCGCTGACCAAGAAGATCGTCCGCGAGCGCGTCATCAAGGACAAGGTCCGCATCGACGGCCGCGGCGTCACCGACATCCGCACCCTGGCCGCCGAGGTCGAGGCCATCCCGCGGGTGCACGGCTCGGCCCTGTTCGAGCGCGGCGAGACCCAGATCCTGGGCGTCACCACGCTGAACATGCTGCGCATGGAGCAGCAGCTGGACACGCTCTCCCCGGAGACGCGCCGCCGCTACATGCACAACTACAACTTCCCGCCGTACTCCGTCGGTGAGACCGGCCGCGTGGGCTCGCCCAAGCGCCGCGAGATCGGCCACGGCGCGCTCGCCGAGCGCGCCCTGCTGCCGGTGCTGCCGACCCGCGAGGAGTTCCCGTACGCCATCCGGCAGGTCTCCGAGGCGCTCAGCTCCAACGGCTCCACCTCGATGGGCTCGGTCTGCGCCTCGACCATGTCGCTGCTGAACGCCGGTGTGCCGCTGAAGGCCGCCGTCGCCGGCATCGCCATGGGCCTGATCTCCCAGGAGATCGACGGCGAGACCCACTACGTCACGCTGACCGACATCCTCGGCGCCGAGGACGCGTTCGGCGACATGGACTTCAAGGTCGCCGGTACCCGCAACTTCATCACCGCCCTCCAGCTGGACACCAAGCTGAACGGCATCCCGGCGTCGGTGCTCGCCGCCGCGCTGAAGCAGGCCAAGGACGCCCGCCTGCACATCCTCGACGTGATGAACGAGGCCATCGACTCGCCCGACGAGATGTCCCCGAACGCGCCGCGCATCATCACCATCAAGATCCCGGTGGACAAGATCGGTGAGGTCATCGGCCCCAAGGGCAAGATGATCAACCAGATCCAGGAGGACACCGGCGCCGAGATCACGATCGAGGACGACGGCACCATCTACATCGGTGCCGCCGACGGCCCGGCCGCCGAGGCCGCCCGCACCACGATCAACCAGATCGCCAACCCGACCATGCCGGAGGTCGGCGAGCGCTACCTGGGCACCGTGGTCAAGACCACGACGTTCGGCGCGTTCGTGTCGCTGATGCCGGGCAAGGACGGCCTGCTGCACATCTCGCAGATCCGCAAGCTGGCCGGCGGCAAGCGCGTCGAGAACGTCGAGGACGTCCTCGGCGTCGGCGCCAAGGTCCAGGTCGAGATCGCCGAGATCGACCCGCGCGGCAAGCTCTCCCTGATCCCGGTCGTCGAGGGCGAGGAGGGCGGCGAGGCCGCTTCCGAGTGAAGCGCCGCTAGCTGACCCCGCGGCCCGTACGCCTCCCGGCGTGCGGGCCGCACCCCGTTGTCCACGCGTTCGTCCGTACGTGCCCATCCACACGTGCGTTTCCTCTGGAGGTACCCCCCGTGGCGCAGGCCCCGGCGGTAATGCAGCGTCCCGGCACCACCCGGACCCTGCTCAAGGGCGTCGACGGCGCCGGGACGGTACGCCGCACCGTCCTCCCCGGCGGCCTTCGGGTCGTCACCGAGACCCTGCCCACGGTGCGCTCCGCCACCTTCGGCATCTGGGTCGGCGTCGGCTCGCGGGACGAGACCCCGCAGCTCAACGGCGCCACCCACTACCTGGAGCACCTGCTCTTCAAGGGCACCGAGCGGCGCAGCGCGCTGGACATCTCGGCCGCCCTGGACGCGGTCGGCGGCGAGATGAACGCCTTCACCGCGAAGGAGAACACCTGCTACTACGCCCGGGTCCTGGACACCGACCTGCCGCTGGCCATAGACGTGGTCTGCGACATGGTCACCGGCTCGCTGATCCGGCCCGAGGACGTGGAGTCCGAGCGCGGCGTCATCCTGGAAGAGATGGCGATGGCCGAGGACGACCCGGGCGACGTGGTGCACGACCTGTTCGCCAAGGTGATCTTCGGCAGCGGCCCGCTCGGCCGCCCGATCCTCGGCACCCAGGAGACCATCAGGACGCTCACCCGGGACCAGATCGCCGGCTTCTACCGCCGCCGCTACCGGCCCGAGCAGCTGGTCGTCGCGGCGGCCGGCAACCTCGACCACCGCAAGGTGGTGAAGCAGGTCGAGGAGGCCTTCGCGACGGTGCTGGCGGCCTCCACCGCGGCCCCCGCGGAGGCCCGCCGCGGCGTCAAGGCGCTGCGCACGGCCGGCCGGGTCGAGGTGCTCAACCGCTCCACCGAGCAGGCCCACCTGGTGCTGGGCGTGCCCGGGGTGCCGCGGCACGACGAGCGCCGCTGGGCGATGGGCGTGCTCAACGCGGCCCTCGGCGGCGGGATGAGCTCCCGGCTGTTCCAGGAGGTCCGCGAGAAGCGGGGCCTGGCGTACTCGGTCTACTCGTACTCCTCGTCCTACGCGGACAGCGGCCTGTTCGGCATCTACGCGGGCTGCCAGCCCAAGCGGGTCGAGGAGGTGCTGCGGATCTGCCGCGCCGAGCTGGCCAAGGTGGTCGAGGAGGGCATCACCGAGGAGGAGCTGAACCGGGCGATCGGCCAGATCTCCGGTTCCACCGTGCTCGGCATGGAGGACACCGGCTCGCTGATGAACCGGATCGGCAAGGCCGAGCTCAGCTACGGGCACCACCTGTCGGTGGACGACATGCTGGAGCGGATCGCCGCGGTGACCCTGGAGGACGTCCACGCGGTGGCGCGTGATGTGCTGGGCGCGCACCGGCCGTCGCTCGCGCTGATCGGCCCGGTCAATGACAAGCGGGCCGCCAAGCTCGCCGATCTGCTGGTCTGATCCGCTGATTCCCAGGTGAGAGGAACTTTGCTATGACGCTGCGTGTCGCCGTGATCGGCGCCAGGGGTCGGATCGGCTCCGAGGCGGTCAAGGCCGTCGAGGCCGCGCCGGACCTGGAGCTGGTGGCCGCCCTCGGCCGCGGCTCGAAGCTGGAGGAGCTGACCGAGGCCGGTGCCCAGGTCGCCGTCGAGCTGACCCATCCGGACTCGGTGATGGGCAACCTGGACTACTGCCTGGACCACGGCATCCACGTGGTCACCGGCACCACCGGCTGGACGGACGAGCGGCTCGCCACCGTCCGCGCCCGGCTGGCCGAGGCCCCGGAGCTCGGCCTGCTGATCGCCCCGAACTTCTCCATCGGCGCCATCCTCGGCATGAAGTTCTCCCAGATCGCCGCCCGGTACTTCGAGTCGGTCGAGGTGGTCGAGCTGCACCACGACCGCAAGGCCGACGCGCCCAGCGGCACCGCCACCCGCACCGCCCAGCTGATCGCCGCCGCCCGGGCCGAGGCGGGCCGGCCGCCGCAGCAGGACCCGACCACCCACAGCCTGCCCGGCGCGCGCGGCGCCGACGTGGACGGGGTGCCGGTGCACGCGGTACGGCTGCGCGGCCTGCTCGCCCACCAGCAGGTGATGTTCGGCGACACCGGTGAGACGCTCACCATCCGGCACGACTCGCTGCACCACAGCAGCTTCATGCCGGGCATCCTGCTGGGCGTGCGCAAGGTCGTCGGGACGCCGGGGCTGACCTTCGGCCTCGAACACTTCCTGGACCTGTGACAGTGTCGATCCGAACCGAGCCGACTCCCGGAGGGGCCCGATGACCTCCCGTACCGGTTTCTTCGTCCTGTCCGGTGTGCTGCTGCTGGTCGCCCTGGTCTGCGTGGGCGAGGGCGTCCAGCTGATCGCGACCGGCAAGCCGCTCGGCATCGGCATCGGGATCTGCGCCTTCGTGATCCCGGTGATCGGCGTCTGGTTCCTGCGCCAGACCGTCCGCTTCGGCCGGGACAGCGAGCGGCTGGCCCACGAACTGGAGGCCGAGGGCGGCCTGCCGGTGGACGAGCTGAAGCGCAGCAAGGGCGGGCGGATCGACCGGGCCTCGGCCGACGCGGTGTTCGCCCGCCGCCAGGCCGAGGCACAGGCCGCGCCGGGCGACTGGCGGGTCTGGTTCCGCCTCGCCGTGGCGTACGCCGACGCCGGCGACACCCCGCGCGCCCGCAAGACCATGCAGCACGCCATCAAGCTGCACAGCACCGAACCCGCAAGGAGTAACGCGTGAGCGACGAACCGACGGCCCCCAGCTTCCGCAGCGACGTGACGGTGGAGCTGGTCCGCAGCGCCGCCGCCGACTCGGACGTCATCTGGGCGGCCCGGGTCTCGACCGCGGGCGAGCAGTCCCTGGAGGCCCTCCAGCAGGACCCGGAGAAGTCCAAGGGCCTGATCAACTTCCTGATGCGCGACCGGCACGGCACGCCGTTCGAGCACAACTCGATGACCTTCTTCATCAGCGCGCCGATCTTCGTGTTCCGGGAGTTCCACCGGCACCGCAGCGGCTGGTCGTACAACGAGGAGTCCGGCCGCTACCGCGAGCTGCAGCCGGTCTTCTACGTCCCGGGCGAGGAGCGCAAGCTGGTCCAGCAGGGCCGCCCCGGCAAGTACGAGTTCCACGAGGGCACGCCGGAGCAGCACAGCACCACCACCGGGGCGATGGAGGCCGCGTACCGCGAGTCCTACGCCCGCTACCAGGAGATGCTGGCAGCCGGAGTGGCCCGCGAGGTGGCCCGCGCGGTACTGCCGGTGGGCCTGTTCTCCTCGATGTACGCGACCTGCAACTCGCGCTCGCTGATGCACTTCCTGTCGCTGCGCACCCGGCGGGAGAACTCGGCGGTGCCGTCCTTCCCGCAGCGCGAGATCGAGATGGTCGCCGAGCAGATGGAGGAGCAGTGGGCCCGGCTCATGCCGCTCACCCATGCGGCCTTCGAGAAGCACGGCCGGGTCGCCCCCTGACCTGGGACGACCGGCATACGGGCAGAGTGTCTGGCATGTCTGGATTGCGGCTTATCTAGCCGCTCCCTACATTCGTGAACACGGATTCCGGTGCTGCCCGAACCCCCGAGCGGGCAGCACCGGAATCCCACGTCCGCGCCACCGACGCGCTACACCTGTCCGAACACTGGACCGGCATGGGCAACGCCCCACCGCCTACGAGTAGCTTTGGACGCATGGCTCCGACCTCCACCCCCCAGACGCCGTTCGGCCGGGTCCTGACCGCCATGGTCACCCCGTTCACCGCCGACGGCGCGCTCGACCTCGACGGCGCCCAGCGCCTCGCCACGCACCTCGTGGACTCCGGCAACGACGGCCTCGTCGTCAACGGCACCACCGGTGAGTCCCCGACCACCAGCGACGCCGAGAAGGCCCAGCTGGTCCGCGCCGTGGTCGAGGCGGTCGGGGACCGCGCCCACGTGGTCGCCGGCGTCGGGACCAACGACACCCACCACAGCGTCGAGCTGGCCCGGCAGGCCGAGGCGGCCGGAGCGAACGGCCTGCTGGTCGTCACGCCGTACTACAGCAAGCCCCCGCAGGAGGGCCTGTACCGGCACAACGTCGCCGTCGCCGACGCGACCGGGCTGCCGGTCATGCTGTACGACATCCCGGGCCGCAGCGGGGTCGCGCTGAGCCACGAGACGCTGGTCCGCCTCGGCGAGCACCCGCGGATCGTCGCCAACAAGGACGCCAAGGGCGACCTCGGCGCCGCGGCCTGGGCGATCGCCCGCTCCGACCTCGCCTGGTACTCCGGCGACGACATCCTCAACCTGCCGCTGCTGTCCGTCGGAGCCGTCGGCGTGGTCAGCGTCGTCGGGCACGTGGTGGCCGGGGACCTGCGGGCGATGATCGAGGCCTTCCTGGCGGGCGATGTGGTCAAGGCCACGAGCATCCACCAGCGCCTGCTCCCGGTGTTCAGCGGTATGTTCCGCACCCAGGGCGTGATCCTCGGCAAGGCCGCGCTGGAACTCCAGGGCCTGCCCGCCGGCCCGCTGCGACTGCCGCTGGTCGGAGCGACGCCCGAGGAGATCGAGCGATTGAAGCAGGATCTCGCCGCCGGCGGGGTACACCTTTGACAGACACGGACGTGCGCGCCCCGGCTCGCCGGACCTCCCAGGGTCCGCCGCTGAACCGGTCCGAAGGCGCGAGAGCACAGACCCAGTAGGAAAACGACACTGAGTACGCGCGCCATATGTCTCCAGGGGGAGGACCCCGGGCATATGGCGTGCGTCGTGAGGAGAGTCTTTTGAGCCACCCGCACCCCGAGCTCGGCGCGCCCCCGGCACTGAAGGAGGGCGCCCTCCGCATCACTCCGCTCGGCGGCCTCGGCGAGATCGGCCGCAACATGACGGTCCTCGAGTACGGCGACCGCATCCTGATCATCGACTGCGGCGTCCTCTTCCCCGAGGACGAGCAGCCCGGCGTGGACCTGATCCTCCCGGACTTCAGCTACATCCGGGACCGTCTCGACAAGGTCGACGGCATCGTCCTCACCCACGGGCACGAGGACCACATCGGCGCCGTCCCCTTCCTCCTGCGGGAGAACCCGGACATCCCGCTGATCGGCTCCAAGCTGACCCTGGCGCTGATCGAGGCCAAGCTCGTCGAGCACCGCATCCGGCCGTACGTGCTGGAGGTCAAGGAGGGCGAGCGCGAGCGCATCGGCCCCTTCGACTGCGAGTTCATCGCCGTCAACCACTCCATCCCGGACGCCCTGGCGGTCGCGGTCCGCACCCCGGCCGGCATGGTCGTGGCCACCGGCGACTTCAAGATGGACCAGCTGCCGCTGGACGGCCGCCTGACCGACCTGCCGACCTTCGCCAAGCTGGCGGAGGAGGGCATGGACCTCCTGCTGGTGGACTCCACCAACGCCGAGGTCCCCGGCTTCATCCCGCACGAGCGGGACATCTCGGCGGCGCTGCGGAACGTCTTCGCGAACGCCGACAAGCGGATCATCGTGGCCTCCTTCGCGAGCCACGTGCACCGCATCCAGCAGGTCCTGGACGCGGCCCACGAGTACAAGCGCAAGGTCGCCTTCGTCGGCCGCTCGATGGTCCGCAACATGGGCATCGCCCGCGACCTCGGCTACCTGAAGGTCCCCGGCAACATGGTCGTGGACGTCAAGCAGCTGGACGACCTGCCGGACAAGGAGGTCGTGCTGATCTGCACCGGTTCGCAGGGCGAGCCGATGGCGGCGCTGTCCCGGATGGCCAACCGCGACCACCAGATCCGCATCGTCGAGGGCGACACCGTCGTCCTGGCCTCCTCGCTCATCCCGGGCAACGAGAACGCCGTCTACCGGGTGATCAACGGCCTGACCCGCTGGGGCGCCAAGGTCGTGCACAAGGGCAACGCCAAGGTGCACGTCTCCGGCCACGCCTCGGCCGGCGAGCTGCTCTACTTCTTCAACATCTGCAAGCCGCGCAACCTGATGCCGGTCCACGGCGAGTGGCGCCACCTGCGCGCGGCCGCCGAGCTGGGCATCGCCACCGGGGTGCCGCGCAACCGCGTGGTCATCGCCGAGGACGGTGTCTGCGTCGACCTGGAGGGCGGCGTCGCCCGCATCGTCGGCAAGGTGCAGGCCGGGTACGTCTACGTGGACGGCTCCTCGGTCGGCGACATCACCGAGGCCTCGCTCAAGGACCGCAGGATCCTCGGCGAGGAGGGCTTCATCTCGGTCTTCGTCGCGGTCGACTCGACCAACGGCAAGATCGTCGGCGGTCCGACCATCCAGGCCCGCGGCTCCGGCATCGACGACAACGCGTTCGTCCCGGTGGCCGCCAAGCTCCAGGAGGCGCTGGACCGCTCGGCGAGCGACGGTGTCCTGGAGCCCCGCCTGGTGCAGCAGCTGGTCCGCCGCACCATCGGCAAGTGGGTCGCCGACAACTACCGCCGCCGGCCGATGATCCTGCCGGTCGTCGTCGAGGTCTGACGCTCGCTCAACACCGGCTGAGGCTGGTTTGACGTGGGGCAACCCGGTGCGTAATGTTCTCCGGGTTGCCCCACGGGACGGCCCCTCGGAAACGGGCTCGAATCTGAATTCGAGAACGACCGGGGAAAACGGACCGAGAAACTCTGATAGAGTTCGGGAGCGCCGAAAGGCGAAAGCGAATCGAATGAATGAAACTCCGGAAAACGGAGCGGAAAACATCTGATAAGCTGGAAACACGAAAGAACGAAGCCCGGAGGGTCCGCTGGAAGGCGGTCCGAA
>NZ_JBVJBI010000076.1:0-17055 GCF_055589745.1 Kitasatospora sp. NPDC041917
CCTCGTGCTCCAGGTGCGCGCGCACCTCGTCGAAGAGGATCTCCAGGGCCTGGTGGTCGCGGGTGAGGTGGTGACTGCGCAGAGCCATCAACCACCGCCCACCGGCGATATCCTGAGCAATCGTCAGATCGACCATGGGCGCACGACGGATGTCCATCGACGCCGGGCACGCCGCCAGCAGCCGGGCCACCGCGTCTTCCCCGGAGTCACTGGAGTCACCGGAGTCACCGGAGTCACTGGAGTCACCGGACAGCGTGACTTCGTGGACGGGCAGAGTCGCCCGGCGCAGGACGACCTGGAGCGGCTGGGGCAGGTTCTCCCACAGCACGGCCGTCCGCAGAATGCCGTGGCGGTCCACCACCGCCTGCAGCGCGGTCACGAACGCGTCGACCCGCTCCCGCGAGTCGAAGGCCAGCACGGTCGGCAGGATGTAGACATCACGGCCCTGCTCCGCGTCCAGCAGGTGGTGGAAGAAGATGCCCTCCTGCAGCGGCGCCAGCGGATAGACGTCCGCGACGTTCGCCGCACCACCGGGGACCTGCTCCACGATCCGCGCGAGATCGTCCTCAGTGACCTCGGCCAGCGTGACCATGTCCGGCGTCAGAACGGTCGCGTCCTGCGGGATCCGGTTCTCCGGCACCACGAACGCCTGACCCGCGTCCACGGCCGCCAGCCCGGCCGCCGTCGGGGCCTGGAAGAGCGCCCGCACCGAGACCTGGAGGCCGCGCGAGCGCAGCCGCTCGACCAGCGTCACCGCCAGCAGGGAGTGACCGCCCAGCTCGAAGAAGTTGTCGTCGATACCGACCCGCTCCAGCCCGAGGACCTCGGCGAACACCTCGCAGAGCAGTTCCTCGTCCGCCGTGCGCGGCGCCCGGTATGACGCCTCCGACAGCGCCCCCCGGTCCGGCGCCGGCAGGGCACGGCGGTCCAACTTGCCGTTGACCGTCAGCGGCAGCGTCTCCAGCGGCATGATCGCAGACGGGACCATGTAGTCGGGAAGCGTCACCGCGAGCGCATCCCGCAGGGCGGCGGCATCCACCTCCACATCCACGGCCGGGACGACGTAGGCGGCGATGCGCTTGTCGCCCGGGACGTCCTCGCGGACGATCACGGCCGCCTGCGCGACGCCGGGACGGCCCAGCAGGGCGGCCTCGATCTCGCCCAGCTCGATGCGGTAGCCGCGCACCTTCACCTGGTCGTCGGTCCGACCGAGGTAGTCGAGGGTGCCGCCCTCGCGCCAGCAGGCGAGGTCACCGGTGCGGTACATCCGCTCTCCGGCCGAACCGAACGGGCAGGCCACGAAGCGCTCCGCCGTCAGACCCGGACGGTTCAGGTAGCCCCGGGCCAGTTGAACGCCGGCGAGGTACAACTCGCCGGGAACACCGACCGGGACCGGACGCAGGGCCGCGTCCAGGACGTACACCCGGGTGTTGCCGACGGGGCCGCCGATCGGCACCGTCGCCGTCCCCGGCACGCACTCCCAGGCGGTGACGTCGATCGACGCCTCCGTCGGCCCGTACAGGTTGTGCAGCGGAACGCCGAGGTCCCGCAGGAAGGCGTCCCGCAGCTCCGGGGACAGCGCCTCACCGCTGGCGAACACCGCCCGCAGAGACGTGCAGGTCCGCGCGGCCGGCTCCAGCAGGAACACCTGCATCATCGACGGGATGAAGTGCGTGACCGTCACACCCTCCGCACGGATCACCTCCGCCAGGTACGCCGGATCACGATGCCCGTCCGGACGCGCCACCACGAGCGTCGCACCGGTGGTCAACGGCCAGAAGAACTCCCACACCGACACGTCGAACCCGACCGGGGTCTTCTGCAACACCCGATCCGACGACGTCAGCCCGTAGTCCTCCTGCATCCACGCCAAACGGTTCACCACACCGTCGTGCGCAACCACCACACCCTTCGGGCGGCCGGTGGAGCCGGAGGTGTAGATGACATACGCCGGACTCTGCGGACCATGACCCACCCGCTCCGGATCCGAAACAGGCTGCACGCTCAGGGCGTTGACGATCCCCGGCGCGTCCAGATCGATCCGCCGGACACCCGCCGCCAGCTCTCCGCCCATCGTCACACTGTCGGTGACCAGCACCGCCGGACGACCGTCCTCCAGGGTGGAGGCCAGACGCTCCGCCGGATAGTCCGGGTCCAGCGGCAGATACGCCGCCCCCGCCTTCCCGATCGCCACCAGCGACACCACCAGCTCGGTCGAGCGCGGCAGACACACCGCCACCAGGCGCTCCGGCCCAACGCCGGCCTCGACCAGCAGGTGCGCCAACCGGTTCGCCCGCTCGTTCAACTCCGCATACGACACGACCTCACGCGCCGCACCAATACCGAACACCACAGCCATGGCGTCCGGCGTCCGCGCCACCTGCGCCTCGAACAGGCCCGGCAACGTCCCCACCGGCACCTCACGCGCCGTGTCGTTCCACCCGCGCAGCACCAACTCCCGCTGCCCGTCGTCAAGAACGGGAACCAGATCCAGCGAAGAAGTGGAATCCCCCTCCAGCCCGCCGACCAGATTCTCCACCGCCGTGCACAGCAGACCGCAGACCACACCCGAGTCCATCGGCGCACACGCCTGCACCGTGAACCGGAACCCGACACCGGTGTCGTCCACCGACACCGTCAACGGGTAGTTCGTCCGCTCCTGAGCGTGGAGCAGCTGGATCCCGGCGATCGTCCGCGCCGTTCCGCCGCCGACCCCGCCGGTGGCGGCGGTGCGGCGGTAGTTGAGGAGAGAGGTGAACAGCGGGCTCTGCGCCGGCAGGGCGGTCGCCTGCCGTGCCAGGGTCAGCGGGGCGTGCTCATGGGTCAGCAGCTCGCCCAACTGCACCTGTGCCGACCGCAGTCCGGTGCTCAGCCGCTGGGTGGCGTCGATGCGGATCGGCAGGGTGTTGATGTACAGACCCGGCGTACGGCTCGCCGCACCTCCCGCGTCCATCCGGCCGAGCAGCACGGTACCGAACACGGGACGCGTCTGGCCGGTCGTCGCGGCCGCGACACGGGCCCATGCCAGGTGGAAGAACGCGGCGGCGCTCACGCCGTGCCGACGAGCCTGTTCGCGGACGCGCTCCGCCAGTTCGGCCGACAGCTCGACGATCGCCTCGCCCGTGTCGGTGCCGTCGCCGTGGGTGTCCAGCACGCCGTAGGGTGCGGTCGGCTCCTCGACGTCACCGAGCGCCCGCTCGAAGTACACGCGGTGCTGCTCGGCGCTGACGGCCAGGCGCGCGTGCGCGACGAAGTCGCGGTACGGCGCCGGCTCCGGCAGCCGCTGGACGTCCTGCTCCAGGTGCGCGCGCACCTCGTCCAGCAGGATCTCCAGCGCCTGGTGGTCACGGATCAGGTGGTGGCTGCGCAGAGCGATCAACCACCGCCCACCACCCATGTCCTGAGTGATAGTCAGATCGAGAAGAGGCGCCCGGCGGACGTCCATCGCGGACGGGCAGGCCGCCAGCAGCTGCGCCACGACATCGTCACCGACACCGGCGTCGGCACCGGCCGGAAGGACGATCTCGGAGACGGCCAGCGGAGCCTGCCGCAGGACGACCTGGAGCGGCTGGGAGAGCCCCTCCCAGAGCACGGCCGTCCGCAGGATGTCGTGCCGGTCCACCACGGACTGCAGCGCGGACACGAATCCGTCGACCCGCTCCCGCGAGTCGAAGGCCAGCACCGTCGGGAAGACGTAGATGTCACGCCCCTCGTCGGCGTCCAGCAGGTGGTGGAAGAAGATGCCCTCCTGCAGCGGCGCCAGCGGATAGACGTCCGCGACGTTCGCCGCACCGCCCGGGACCTGCTCCACGATCCGCGCGAGATCGTCCTCGGTGACCTCGGCCAGCGTGACCATGTCCGGCGTCAGAACGGTCGCGTCCCGCGGGATCCGGTTCTCCGGCACCACGAACGCCTGACCCGCGTCCACGGCCGCCAGTCCGAGCGGGGTCGGCGTCTGGAACAGCGCCTTCACCGAGACCTGGAGGCCGCGGGAGCGCAGCCGCTCGACCAGCGTCACCGCCAGCAGCGAATGTCCGCCCAGCTCGAAGAAGTTGTCGTCGATACCGACCCGCTCCAGCCCGAGGACCTCGGCGAACACCTCGCAGAGCAGTTCCTCGTCCGCGGTGCGCGGCGCCCGGTAGGACGCCTCCGGCAGCGCCGACCGGTCCGGTGCCGGCAGACCCCGGCGGTTGATCTTTCCGTTCGCGGTCAGCGGCAGCTCGTCCAGCACGACCACGGCGGACGGGACCATGTAGTCGGGGAGCGTCACCGCGAGCGCGTCCCGCAGCACGGCGGCATCCACCTCCGCGTCCACGGCCGGGACGACGTAGGCGACGATGCGCTTGTCACCCGGGACGTCCTCGCGGACGACCGCGACGGCCTGGGCGACGCCCACCCGGCCGAGCAGGGCGGATTCGATCTCGCCCAGCTCGATGCGGTAACCGCGCACCTTCACCTGGTCGTCCGTACGGCGCAGGTACTCCAGCGTCCCGTCCTCGCGCCAGCGCACCAGGTCACCGGTGCGGTACATCCGCTCCCCGGCCGAACCGAACGGGCAGGCCACGAACCGCTCCGCGGTCAGGCCGGCGCGGTTCAGGTAGCCGCGCGCCAGGCCGCTGCCGGCGATGTACAGCTCGCCCGCCACGCCCACCGGCACCGGTCGCAGCGCCGCGTCCAGCACGTACACCCGGGTGTTGAGGATGGGCCGGCCGATGGAGACCGGGGTGTCCGCCGAGATGTCCGAGGCCGTGGACCAGATGGTCGTCTCGGTCGGGCCGTACAGGTTGGTGACGGAGGCGGCGGTGCCCGCCAGGGTGCGGGCGAGCTCACCGGGGAGCGCCTCGCCGCCGACCAGGACCCGGACGGACCGCAGAACGTCGTCGTCCGCCAGGGCCCGCCACAGACTGGGCGTGGCCTGCATGACGGTGACGGCCTCGCGCCCGAGGAGGGCGCGCAGGGCGTCCGGGTCGCGGACCTCGTCGCGGTCGGCGAGGACCACGGCGGCGCCGGACACCAGCGGAAGGTGCAGTTCGAGTCCGGCGATGTCGAAGCCGATGGTGGTGACGGCCAGCAGCCGGTCGTGCTCGGTGACCCGCAGGCGGTGGTTCATCGCCGCCAGGAAGTTGTTCAGCGCGGAGTGCGGGAGGACGACGCCCTTGGGGCGACCGGTGGAGCCGGAGGTGAAGATGACGTAGGCCGGGTTCTCCGGGCGGTGGCCGGGGCGTTCCGGGTTCGAAACAGGCTGCACATCAAGGGCGTTGGCGGTATCCGGCGCGTCCAGGTCGATCCGCCGGACGCCGGCGTCCGCCGTCAGGGCCTCGTCCGTCGTCGCGCTGTCGGTGACCAGGGCGGTGGGACGGCCGTCGGCCAGGGTCGTCGCCAGGCGCTCGACCGGGTAGTCCGGGTCGAGCGGCAGGTAGGCGGCGCCCGTCTTGGAGACGGCCAGCAGCGACACGACCAGCTCGGCCGACCGCGGCAGGCACACGGCGACCAGGTGCTCCGAGCCGACGCCGTCGGCCGCCAGCAGGTGCGCCAGGCGGTTGGCCCGCGCGTTCAGCTCCGCGTACGTCAGGCTCCCGCCCGCGGCGACCAGGGCGACGGCCTCCGGGGTGCGGGCGGCCTGCGCCTCGAAGAGCTCGGGCAGGGTCGCGGCCGGAACGTCGGAGGCGGTGTCGTTCCAAGCGGTCAGCAGCCGGTCGCGCTGCCGGTCGCCGAGGACGGGGACGCGGTCGAGCGGGATCCGGGAGTCCTGCTCCAGCTCTCCGGCCAGGTTCTCGACGGCGGTGTGCAGCAGACCGCACACCACGTCCGGGTCGATCGCGGGAACGGCCTGCACGGAGAGCCGGAAGCCGACGACGGTGTCGTCCACCGACACGGTGAGCGGGTAGTTGGTCCGCTCGTGCCCGTACAGCACCCGGATCCCGGCGAGGCCGGTGCCTTCGTTCGCGGCGCCGGGGCTGTGCCGGAAGTTGAGGAGCGAGGTGAACAGCGGGCTCTGCGCGGGGACTCCGGTGGCCTGCTGGGCGAGGGTCAGCGGGGCGTGCTCGTGCCGCAGCAGCTCGCCCAACTGGACCTGGACGGCGCGCAGTCCGGCGTCCAGCGGCCGGGTGGCGTCGATCCGGATCGGCAGGGTGTTGATGTACAGACCCGGGGTCCGGTGCGCGGTGCCCCCGGCGTCCATCCGGCCGAGCAGCACGGTGCCGAACACGGGGTGCGTCTGGCCGGTCGTGGCCGCGGCGACGCGGGCCCAGGCCAGGTGGAAGAACGCCGCGGCGCTGACGCCGTGGCGGCGGGCCTGCTCGCGAACGCGCGCCGCCAGCCCGTCGGACAGTTCGACGATCGCCTCGCCGGTGCCGCTGCCGTCGCCGTGGGTGTCGAGCACGCCGTAGGGTGCGGTCGGGTCCTCGACGTCGCCGAGTGCCCGCTCGAAGTAGGCGCGGTGCTGCTCGGCGGTGACGGCCAGGCGCGCGTGGGCCACGAAGTCGCGGTACGGCGCCGGCTCCGGCAGGCGCTCGACGTCCTGCTCCAGGTGCGCGCGCACCTCGTCCAGCAGGATCTCCAGCGCGGTGTGGTCGCGGGTGAGGTGGTGGCTGCGCAGGGCCATCAACCATCGCCCACCGACGGCGTCCTGAGCAATCGTCAGATCGGCCATCGGGGCACGCCGGATGTCGATCGACGGCGGGCAGGCCGCCAGCAGTCGGGCCACCGCGTCATCGCCGGAGTCGCCCGCGTCACGGGAGTCACCGGAGTCACCGGAGTCACCGGACAGCGTGACCTCATGGACGGGCAGGGACGCCCGGCGCAGGACGACCTGGAGCGGCTGGGGCAGGTTCTCCCAGAGCACGGCCGTCCGCAGGATGCCGTGACGGTCCACCACCGACTGCAACGCGGACACGAACGCGTCGACCCGCTCCCGCGAGTCGAAGGCCAGCACGGTCGGCAGGATGTAGACATCACGGCCCTGCTCCGCGTCCAGCAGGTGGTGGAAGAAGATCCCCTCCTGCAGCGGCGCCAGCGGATAGACGTCGGCGACGTTCGCCGCACCACCGGGGACCTGCTCCACGATCCGGTCGAGGTCCGCCGGGCTCAGCTCGGCCAGCGTGATCATGTCCGGGGTCAGGACGGTCGCGCCGTCCGGGATCCGGTTCTCCGGCACCACGAACGCCCGGGCGGCCTCGTCGGCCGCCGACAGCCCGGCGGGCGTCGGCGCCTGGAACAGCGCCTTCACCGACACCGGCAGCCCGCGCGAGCGCAGCCGCTCGACCAGCGTCACCGCCAGCAGCGAATGCCCGCCCAGCTCGAAGAAGTTGTCGTCGATGCCGACCCGCTCCAGCCCGAGCACATCGGCGAACACCTCGCAGGTCAGTTCCTCGTCCGCGGTGCGCGGCGCCCGGTAGGACGCCTCCAGCAGCGCCCCCCGGTCCGGCGCCGGCAGGGCACGGCGGTCCAGCTTGCCGTTGACCGTCAGCGGCAGCGTCTCCAGCACCACGACCGCGGACGGGACCATGTACTCCGGCAGCATCGTCGCGAGGGCGCCCCGCAGCACGGAGGTGTCGACCTCCGCGCCCGTGTCGGGCACCACGTAGCCGGTCAGCCGCTTGTCGCCGGGGACGTCCTCACGGACGATCACCGCCGCCTGGGCGACACCCGCCTGACCGAGCAGGGCGGCCTCGATCTCGCCCAGCTCGATGCGGAAGCCGCGGATCTTCACCTGGTCGTCGGTCCGTCCCAGGTACTCCAGCGTGCCGTCGGCGCGCCAACGGGCGAGGTCCCCGGTGCGGTACATCCTCCCTCCTTGCCCGCCACCGGGCAGGAGGGGCCCATCCCCCGCACCGCCGAACGGGCAGGCCACGAAGCGCTCCGCCGTCAGACCCGGACGGTTCAGGTACCCACGCGCCAGCTGGTCGCCCGCGACGTACATCTCGCCCGGCACGCCGACCGGCGCCGGCCGCAGTCCGGCGTCCAGCACGTAGACGCGCAGTCCGGGGATGCCCTCACCGATCGGGCTGCCCAGGGAGCCCTCGACGGCCGTCGACCGGTCGAGCCGGAGGTGGCTCACGTGCACGGTGGTCTCGGTGATGCCGTACATGTTGACGAGTCGCGGGGCGTCGTCACGGTGCCGCGCGTACCACTCGCGCAAGCGGCCGGTGTCGAGCGCCTCGCCACCGAACACGACCGTGCGCAGCCGCAGTTCGGACCCGAGGTCCGGGTGCTGGGCCTCGGCCTGGGCCAGCTGGTAGAACGCGGACGGCGTCTGGTTGAGGACGGTCACGCCCTCGCCCGCCAGCAGGCGCAGGAACTCGACCGGCGACCTGGACACCTCGACCGGCACGACGACCAGGCGGCCGCCGTGGAGCAGCGGGCCCCACAGCTCCCACACCGAGAAGTCGAAGGCGAAGGAGTGGAACCAGGTCCACACGTCGTCGGCGCCGAACTCGAACCACGGCTGCGTCTCGTCGAGCAGGCGCACCACGTTCCCGTGCGGGACGACGACACCCTTGGGGCGGCCCGTCGAGCCCGAGGTGTAGATGATGTACGCGGTGTTCGCCGGGGACAGCGCGCCGGGGACCTCGGCCGGCAGCGGCACGTCGCCCTTGCCGGCGGACAGCCGCGCGAGGGTCTCCGGGTCGTCCAGGACCACCCGGCGGACGGCCTCCTCGTGCGCGACCGCTCCCGCCGACGCGGTGGAGGTGATCACCAGGGCGGGGGCGCAGTCCGCGAACACGAAGCTGATGCGGTCCGACGGCGAGGCCGGGTCGACCGGCAGGTAGGCGCCGCCGGCCTTCAGCACGGCGAGCAGGGCCACGACCAGGTCGAGCGAGCGTTCGAGGCAGACCGCGACGGAGGTCTCGGGCCCGACGCCGTGCCGGACCAGCAGGGCGGCCAGCGCGTCCGAGCGCTCGGCGAGTTCCGCGTACGTGAGCCGGGCGTCGCCGAGGACCGCGGCGACGGCGTCGGGCGTCCGTTCGACCTGCGCCGCGAAGAGCGCCGGCAGGGTCGCCGCCGGCCGGGTGCCGCGCGCGGGGGTGTGCCACGCGTCCAGCAGGCGGTGGCGCTCGGCCGGGCTCGTCACCTCCAGCAGGCCGAGCGGCCGGTCGGGGTCCGAGAGCGCCGAGTCGAGGACCTGGACGAACCGCTCCGCCATCGCCTCGACGGTCGCCGCGTCGAACAGGTCGGCGGCGTAGGTGATGCTGCCGGCCAGACCGGCGGGCCGGCCCTGGGCGTCGAAGCGCTCGGCGAGCTGGACGTCGAGGTCGAACTTGGCCGGACGCTGGTCGCCGCTCAGCGGCTCGACCTCCAGTCCGGGCAGCCGCAGCTCCGCGTCCGCGTTGTTCTGGACGCTCAGGGTCACCTGGAACAGCGGGTGGCGGGACATCGAACGGGCCGGCGCCAGGTCCTCCACCAGGCGCTCGAACGGCAGGTCCTGGTGGGAGAACGCCTCCAGCGACGTCTCCCGGACCTGCCGGAGCAGGTCCCGGAAGGTGGCCTCGTCGGCGACCCGCGCCCGGAGCACCAGCGTGTTGACGAACAGGCCGACCAGGTCGTGCAGGGCCTCGTCCAGACGCCCGGCGATCGGCACGCCGATCGGGATGTCGTTCCCGGCCCCGAGCCGCGACAGCAGGACGGCGAGGCCCGCCTGCGCCGCCATGAAGACGGTGGCGCCCTCGGCCTTGGCGGTCCGCACCAGTCGCTCGTGGAGCCCGGCGGGCACGGTCAGGTCGACCACGCCGCCCACGTGCGAGGCGCGGGTGGGACGCGGCCGGTCGACCGGGAGCTCCAGCTCGTGCGGCATGCCCGCGAGCGCCTGGCGCCAGTGCGCCAGCTGCTCGTTGAGGAGGCTCTCCGGATCCTCGTCGGCGCCGAGCACGTCCTGCTGCCAGAAGGTGTAGTCGGCGTACTGGACCTCCAGTTGCTCCCACTCGGGCGCCCGCCCGCCCCGGCGCGCCGCGTAGGCGACGGAGAGGTCCCGTGCGAGCGGGCCCCTCGACCATCCGTCGCTCGCGATGTGGTGCATCACGACGATCAGCGCGTGGTCGTCCGGCGCGGTGGCGAACAGCGAGGCCCGGAACGGGATGTCGTGCTCCAGGTCGAAGGTGTGCCGGGCGGCCTCGGCCAGCGCCGCCGGCAGGTCCGCCGTGTCCACCTCGGTCACCGGCAGGTCGATCCGGGCCGACTCGGCGGCCAGGACCTTCTGGTACGGCTTGCCGTCCTTGGCCGGGAAGACGGTGCGGAGGACCTCGTGGCGCTCCACCACGTCCCTCAGGGCGTCCCGCAGGGCCTCACGGTCCAGGGCTCCCCGCAGGCGCAGGGGGAGCGAGATGTTGTACGTGTCGCTCGGCCCCTCCAACTGCCCGAGGAACCACAGCCGCTGCTGAGCGTAGGACAACGGGATCATCAGATCTCCTCCTGCCTGGTGCGACGACGCAGGGCGGGCCTGGTGCGCTTGGGACGGTTGATGTGGGACGAGAGGCCCGCCACGGTGGGGCTCTCGAAGATCGCCCTGAGAGGCAGTTCGACCTCCAGGGCGGAACGGATCCGGCTGACCAGCCGGGTGGCCAGCAGCGAGTGCCCGCCGAGTTCGAAGAAGCTGTCGTCGATGCCGACCCGCTCCAGCCCGAGGACCTCGGCGAACGCCTCGCACAGGAGGGTCTCCTCGGGCGTCCGGGGGGCGCGGTAGGAGGCCTCCAGCTCCGCCGTGCGGTCGGGGGCCGGGAGGGCGCGGCGGTCGAGCTTGCCGTTGACGGTCAGTGGCAGAGCGTCCAGGGCGATGACGGCGGAGGGAACCATGTAGTCGGGCAGGACGGCGGCCAGGGCCGTCCTGACCTCGGCCGTGTCCACCTCGGCACCGGTGACCGGGACGACGTAGGCCGTCAGCCGCTTGTCGCCCGAAACGTCCTCGCGGACGATCACCACACCCTGCGCGATGCCGGGCCGGCCGAGCAGCGCGGACTCGATCTCGCCCAGCTCGATGCGGTAACCGCGCACCTTCACCTGGTCGTCGGTGCGGCCCAGGTACTCCAGCGCCCCGTCGGCGCGCCAGCGGGCCAGGTCGCCGGTGCGGTACATCCGCTCCCCGGCCGAACCGAACGGGCACGCCACGAACCGCTCCGCCGTCAGCCCCGGACGGCCCAGGTAGCCGCGCGCCAGCTGAACACCCGCGATGTACAACTCACCCGCCGCACCCACCGGGACCGGACGCAGCCCGGAATCCAGCACGTACGCCCGGGTGTTCCACATCGGCCGGCCGATCGGGACGACCTCCGACCCGTCCAGCACCTCCGGAAGCACGAAGTCGGTACAGCCGACCGTCGCCTCCGTCGGGCCGTAGTGATCCACCACCACGACACCCGGATGACGCTCGCGCCACTGCGCCACCGCCGCCGCCTGGACGGCCTCACCACCCACCATCAGCCGGCCCGACGGACTCACGCGATCGCCCAGCGAGTCCAGCACCGCCAACGCGCTCGGCGTCACCTTCATGAACGACGGACGCCGACCACCCAACACACCCGGCAGAGCATCGTCCAACGCGGCGACCACCACCTCGCCACCGCACACCAGAGCCCCGTACAGACCCGTCACACCCGCGTCGAACGACACCGACGCGTGCAGCACCGTCAGCCCCGCGACCTCCGGATACACCTCCACACACCGGACCACGTAGTTCACCAGGCCCGCCTGCGTCACCACCACACCCTTCGGCCGACCCGTCGACCCCGAGGTGTAAATGACATACGCCGGACTCTCCGGACTGTGGCCCGCACGCTCCGGGTTCGAAGTCGACAGCGCACTCAGGGCGTTGCCGGTCTCGACAGCATCGATATCGATCCGCCGGACGCCCTCGGCCACCTCCCCGGCCGCACCGACGCCGCCGGCGGTCAGCAGCACCACGGGACCGCTGTCGGCCACCGTCGCCGCCAACCGCTCGACCGGGTACTCCGGGTCCAGCGGCAGGTACGCCGCCCCCGCCTTCCCCACCGCCAGCAGCGCCACCACCAGCTCCACCGACCGCGGCAGGCACACCGCGACCAGGTCCTCCGGCCCCACACCACCCCCGACCAGCAGGTGCGCCAACCGGTTCGCCCGCTCGTTCAACTCCCCGTACGTCACACCACCCGACGCGTCCGACACCGCCACCGCACCCGGCGTCCGCACCGCCTGCGCCTCGAACAGCTCCGGCAGCGTCACCGCCGGCACCTCACGCACCGTGTCGTTCCACCCGAACAGCACCGACTCCCGCTCCGCCTCGCCCAACACCTCGACCCGGTGGGCCGGTTGGCGCGGATCGGCGGCCATCGCCGCGAGCACCCGGTGCAGCCTGGCGCCGAACTGCTCGGCCGTCCCGTGCTCGAAGAGGTCCCGGGCGTAGACGATGCGGCCCCGCAGGCCGGCCGGGCGCCGGTCGGCGGTGAAGCACTCCTCGAAGGTGAAGTCGAGGTCGTACTTGGCCGGCCAGCTGCCGTTCGGCAGGCCGCTGACGTCCAGCCCGGGCAGGTCGAGCGTGGCCCCCTCGTTGTTCTGGAGGACCAGCATGACCTGGAACAGCGGGTGATGGGTCAGCGAGCGGGCCGGGGCCAGGCTCTCCACCAGGCGCTCGAACGGGACGTCCTGGTGCGCGAACGCCTCCAGTCCCGCCTCGCGAACCCGGTTGAGCAGGCCGGAGAACGTCGGCGAGCCGGAGAGGTCCGTCCGCAGGACCAGGGTGTTGACGAAGAACCCGACCATGTCGTCCATGGCCGCGTCCGTACGCCCGGCGACCGCCGTGCCGATCGGGATGTCCTCCCCCGCACCGAGGCGGGACAGCATCGTGGCCAGGGCGGCCTGGAGCACCATGAACATGGTCACGCCCTCGGCCCGGGCGAGCCTGGTCAGCTCCTCGTGCAGCCCGGCCGGGACGGTCAGCTCGACGACCCCGCCGCGGTGGGTCAGCGCCGCCGGGCGCGGACGGTCCGCCGGCAGCTCCAGCTGCTGCCGGGTGCCGTCGAGCGTCTTCTCCCAGTAGGCGAGCTGACGGTTCAGCACGCTGCCCGGGTCGTCGTCCGCGCCGAGCAGCTCGCGCTGCCACACCGTGTAGTCGGCGTACTGCACCGGGAGCGGGGCCCAGTCGGGCGCGCCGCCGGTGCTCCGCGCCGTGTAGGCGGACGAGAGGTCCTGCGCCAGCGGCCGCATCGACCAGCCGTCGCCGGCGATGTGGTGGATCACCACCAGCAGGACGTGCTCCTCGGGCCCGACCGCGAACAGGGTCGCCCGGATCGGGATCTCCGTGGCCAGGTCGAACGGGCGGGCGGCCTCCCGGGCCAGCAGCCCGTCGACATCGGCCGCGGCCGCCTCCACCACCGCGAGCTCGCAGCGGTACTCGCCCACGGCGAGGACCCGCTGCCGCGGCTCCCCCGCCGGGGCCGGGAAGACCGTCCGCAGCACCTCGTGCCGCGCCACCACGTCCCGCAGGGCATCCGCCAGCGCCGACCGGTCCAGGGCGCCCTCGAACCGCAGCGCCAGCGGGATGTTGTAGGCCGCGTTCGCGCCGTCCAGCTCGTTGAGGAACCACATCCGGCGCTGCTCCAGGGAGAGCGGCACCACGTCCGGACGGGCGGTGGCGACCAGCGCGGGCACGGCCTGCTCCGCCTTCGACAGCCGGGGCGCCAGCGCGGCCACGGTGGGGCTCTCGAAGACCACCCGCAGCGGCAGCTCCACCCGCAGCGCCGAACGGACGCGGCTGACCAGCTGGGTGGCCAGCAGCGAGTGCCCGCCCAGCTCGAAGAAGTCGTCGTCGACGCCGACCTGCGGCAGGCCCAGGACGTCCGCGAACGCCTCGGACAGCAGCTGCTCCTCCGGTGTCCGCGGCGCCCGGTAGGACGCCTCCAGCGCCGCCGCGTGGTCCGGGGCCGGGAGAGCACGGCGGTCCAGCTTGCTGTTGGCCGTCAGCGGCAGCGCCTCCAGGGCGAGCACCGCGGACGGGACCATGTAGTCCGGCAGCACCGCCGCCAGCTCCGCGCGCAGGGCGGCGGTGTCCACCGCCGCGCCCGCCTCGGGCACCACGTAGGCGGTCAGCCGCTTGTCGCCGGGGACGTCCTCGCGGACGATCACCACGCCCTGGGCCACGCCCGGCCGGGCGAGCAGGGCGGACTCGATCTCCGCCAACTCGATCCGGAAGCCGCGGATCTTCACCTGGTCGTCGGTGCGGCCCAGGTAGTCGAGCGTGCCGTCCTCGCGCCAGCGGGCGAGGTCGCCCGTGCGGTACATGCGCTCCCCCGGCCCGCCGAACGGGCAGGCCACGAAGCGCTCCGCGGTCAGGCCCGGACGGTTCAGGTAGCCGCGCGCCAGCCCGGTGCCGGCGATGTACAGCTCGCCGGGCACCCCCACCGGCACCGGCCGCAGCGCGGCGTCCAGCACGTACACCCGGGTGTCGTCCATCGGGCTGCCGATGGGGAGCGTGTGCCCGAGCTCGGCCCGGGCGGCCATCGGGTGCTGGGTGGCGCACAGCGTGGTCTCGGTCGGACCGTACAGGTGGCGGACGGTCAGGTGCGGGAGGGCGTCGAGCAGCCGCGTGACCGCGGTGGGCGGCACGACGTCGCCGCCGGTGAGGACCTCCGCCACGTCGGCGAAGATCTCGGGGCTCTCCTCGCTGATGACGCGGAAGAGCCCGGCCGTGACGTGGACGTGGGTGGCCCGGGTGTCGACGATCAGCCGGTGCAGGGTGGCGCTGTCGAGCTTGACCTCCGGCGCGATGGAAACGCTGCCGCCGTGGACCAGCGGGACCCACAGCTCGTAGGTGGAGGCGTCGAAGGCGTGCGGGGCGTGGAACAGCACGCGGTCGGCCGGGCCGACGTTCCAGCGCGAGTCCCGCACGAGGGCGGCGACGTCGGCGTGCGTGGTGACGATGCCCTTGGGGGTGCCGGTGGAGCCGGAGGTGTACATGATGTACGCCGCCTGGTCCGGCAGCACCCGCGTCGGGCTCACGGGCTCCATGGTGTCCGCGCCGTCCGAGCCGTCCGGGCCGTCCGCTGCGGGCGCGGCGAGGACATCGGCGTCGACGAGGACCACCCGGGTGCCCTGCGCCTCGGCCGTGCGCACGACCTCGTGCTCCCGCAGGGCGGAGTCGGCCACCAGCAGGTGCGGCCGGGCGTCCGCCAGGACGGCCGCCGTCCGCGCCTCGGGCGAACGCAGGTCCAGCGGGACGAACACGCCGCCCGCCTTGGCGATCGCCAGGAAGGTGGTGACCAGCTCCGTGGACCGGTGCATGCCGACAGCGACCAGCGACTCCGGCCCGACCCCGTAGCCGGCCAGGACACGGGCCAGGCGGCCGGCGCGCGCGTCGAGTTCGGCGTAGGTCAGCGTCTCGTGGTCCGGGGTGTCCGTGGTGTCCGGGTCCATGGCGCGCGTGCGCACCAACGCGACCGCGTCCGGCGTCCGGGCGACCTGCGCCTCGAACAGCTCCGGCAGCGTCGCGGCCGGCAACTCCCGCGCGGTGTCGTTCCAGCCGCGCAGCAGCTGGTCCTGCCGACGGTCGTCCAGCACGGCGACCGTGTCCAGCGTGGCGGCGGGGTGCGCCTCCAGGGCGCCGACCAGGTTCTCGACGGCGGTGTGCAGCAGGCCGCAGACGGTGTCGGAGTCGATCGGCTCGGCCGCGTGCACCGTGAGCCGGAAGCCGACGCCGGTGTCGTCCACCGAGGCCGTCACCGGGTAGTTGTTCCGCTCGTGGGCGTACAGGATGTCGATGCCCGCGATCCCGGTTTCCAGCAGGCTCCCCCGACCGGAATCCGAACGCGGCGTGCTGTGGCGGTAGTTGAGGAGCGAGGTGAACAGCGGACTCTGGGCGGGGAGTCCGGCCACCTGCTGGGCGAGCGCCAGCGGGGCGTGCTCGTGCCGCAGCAGCTCACCCAACTGGACCTGGACCGAACGCAGTCCGGCGTCCAGCGGCCGGGTGGCGTCGATCCGGATCGGCAGGGTGTTGATGAACAGGCCCGGGGTGCGGCTCGCCATGTCACCGGCATCCATCCGGCCGAGCAGCACGGTGCCGAACACGGGGTGGGTCCGGCCGGTCGTGGCGGCGGCGACGCGCGCCCAGGCGAGGTGGAACAGCGCGGCGGCACTGGCGCCGTGACGACGCGCCGACTCCCGCACCCGGTCGGCCAGTTCGGCCGACAGCTCGACGATCGCCTCGCCGGTGTCGCTGCCGTCGCCGCGAGTGCCCAGGACGCCGTAGGGCGCGGTGGGCTCCTCGACCTCGCCGAGGGCGCGCTCGAAGTAGGCTCGGTGCTGGTCGGCGGTGACCGCCAGGCGGGCGTGGGCGACGAAGTCGCGGTACGGCGCCGGCTCCGGCAGGCGCTCGACGTCCTGGTCCAGGTGCGCGCGCACCTCGTCCAACAGGATCTCCAGCGCCTGGTGGTCGCGGATCAGGTGGTGGCTGCGCAGAGCGACCAACCAGCTTCCATCGGAGGTGATGCGAGTGATCGTCAGATCGAGCATCGGCGCCTGACGGATGTCCATCGACGGCGGGCACGCCGCCAGCAACCGGGCCACCGCGTCCTCGCCCTGGTCCCCGGTGAAGACGACCTCCTCGACCGCCAACGGCGCCTGCCGCAGGACGACCTGGAGCGGCTGGGGCAGGTTCTCCCACAGCACGGCCGTCCGCAGGATGTCGTGCCGGTCGACGACGTGCTGGAGCGCGGTCACGAACGCGTCGACGCGCTCGCGGGAGTCGAAGCCCAGAACGACCGGGACGATGTAGACGTCGCGGCCCTGGTCGGCGTCCAGCAGGTGATGGAAGAAGATCCCCTCCTGCAGCGGCGCCAGCGGGTAGACGTCGGCGATGTTCGCCGCACCACCCGGGACCGCCGCACTGATCCGGTCGAGGTCCGCCGGGCTCAGCTCGGCCAGCGTGACCATGTCCGGGGTGAGGACGGTTGCGTCGCTCGGGATCCGGTTCTCCGGCACCACGAAGGCCTGACCGGTGTCGACGGCCGCGAGTCCGGCCGCCGTCGGGGCCTGGAAGAGCGCCCGCACCGAGACCTGGAGGCCGCGCGAGCGCAGCCGCTCGACCAGGGTGACGGC
>NZ_JBVJBI010000077.1:0-7119 GCF_055589745.1 Kitasatospora sp. NPDC041917
GAGATTAGAAGAAAGGAAGAAAACCACGGATCACCGGGAAAAACGAGGGGTGAGAACCCCCCCGCCCCCGCCCTCCCCCCCGCCCGGCCGGGGAACCCCCCGGGCCCGGGTCGTCGGGCGGGCCGACAGGGCCGTCGGAGCCGGAGGCGCCGTCAGAGCCGTTCGGGCACCGGGTTGCCGACGGCCTCGATGGCGCGGCGGACCGGCACCTTCAACAGGACGACGAAACCGATGACGAAGAAGATCAGCAACGAGATGATCGCCGAGCGGTAGCTGCCGGTGATCTGGTAGGCGAGGCCGAAGACCAGCGGGCCCATCCAGCTGGTGCCGCGGTCGCTGACCTTGTAGAAGCTGAAGTACTCGGCCTCCTTGCCCGGCGGGACGAGGTGGGAGAACAGGGAGCGCGAGAGCGCCTGGCTGCCGCCGAGCACCAGGCCGATCATGCAGGCCAGGGCGTAGAACCAGGCGGGCTGGTGGGCGGGCATGAAGTAGCCCAGGGCCAGCGTGACGACCCAGCCGACCAGCGAGCCGAGGATGGTCCGCTTGGCGCCGTACCGGTGGGCGATCCGGCCGAGCAGCAGGGCGCCGCCGATCGCCACGACCTGGACCAGGAGGACGGCGGTGACCAGCGAGGTCTGCTCCATGCCGAGTTCCTCGCTGCCGTAGAGCGAGGCCTGGGAGACGACGGTCTGGATGCCGTCGTTGTAGCAGAGGAAGGCGGCGAGGTAGAGCAGCGTGAGCGGGTGCTTGCGCATGCCGCGCAGGGTGGTGGCGAGTTGGCGCAGGCTGCCGCCGGCGGGCCCGCCGTCCTCGGCCGGGGCCGCGGTGGGGCTGGGGGCGATGCCGGCCCGGGAGGGCAGCCGCAGCATCGGGACGACGGTGAACAGCGCCCACCACAGGCCGGCCGAGGCGAGGCAGATCCGCACGGCGGTGCCGGAGTCCAGGCCGAACGCGTCGTGGCCCTGGAAGAGCGCCAGGTTGGCGATCAGCAGCAGTCCGCCGCCCGCGTAGCCGTAGGCCCAGCCCTTGGAGGAGACCTTGTCGCGCTCGTCGGGGGAGGCCAGGCCGGGCAGGTAGGCGTAGGAGAGCGCGACCGAGACCGCGTACGAGATGTTGGCGACCACCAGCAGTGCGCCGCCGAGCAGGTAGCGGTCGCCCTGGAGGAGGAACATCCCCATCGTGGCGAGCGAGCCGAGGTACGCGAAGCCGCACATCAGTTCCTTGTGCCGGCCGGTGCGGTCGGCGACCGTGCCGGTGAACAGCATCACCGCGACCGAGAGCAGCACGGAGAAGGAGACCGTGTAGGGGAAGAACGATCCTGCACGGATCGTCAGGCCGAGCGGGTGCACATTGCCGGCCGCGTCGGCGGCGTCCTTGGCGACGGAGGTCAGGTACGGGCCGAGGAACACGGTCAGGACGGTGGCCGAGAAGGCGGCGTTGGCCCAGTCGTTGACGTACCAGCCGAACTGTATCCGGCGCAGGGACCGTCCGTCGTCGTCGACGGCCGCGGGGCCGGCCGCGGGATCGGTCGGTGGGTCGTCCGGCAGGTGCGTCGCCGAGTTCGTGGTGCTCATGGGGTTCCCATCACCGTGCTGGAGCCGGTACTGCCGTCCGTCCAGCAGCCGCGCTCGCCGAGGACGTCCCGCAGGACGTCGATGCGATCGGCCATGATGCCATCCACGCCCAGGTCGAGGAGAGCCCTGATCCGTGTGGGATCGTCCACAGTCCAGACGTGCACCTGGAGCCCGAGCCGGTGGGCGGTGCGGACGAAGGCCCGGTCGACCACCCGGACGCCCCGGTGACGCTCCGGCACCTGGGCGCACAGCCCGGCGAACGGCGCCCCCCGGCGCCGGGACAGCGGCCCCGGACCGGCGGACGGCAGGAACGATTCGGCCAGCGAACGCAGCCGCAGCCGGGCGACCTCGCGGGGGCCGAGCGAGGTGGCCAGCCGGGGACCGGCGGCGGCGCGGACGGCGGCCAGCCGGGTGTCGGAGAAGCCGCCGACGCAGACCCGGTCCCAGGCGTCGGTCCGGCGGATCGCCTCGACCAGCGGACCGACGGCCGGCGCCGCCTTGACGTCGATGTTGAAACGGGCGCCGGGGAACGCGCCGAGCAGGTCCTCCAGCAGCGGCACCGGCTCGGTCCCGCCGATCCGGGCCCGCCTGACGGCCTCCCAGGGCAGCTCCGCCACCGCCCCGGCGCGGTCGGTGACCCGGTCGAGGCGTGAGTCGTGGAAGGCCACCAGTACGCCGTCGGCGGTGGCGTGAACATCCGTCTCCAGGTAGCGGTACCCGAGCGCGACGGCGGCCTCGAAGGCGGCGAGCGAGTTCTCGGGGCGCCCGAGGTCACCGCCCCGGTGCGCGAAGGCGAGCGGCCCGGGGTGGTCGAGGAAGGGGTGCATGTGCTGCTCCGAGCTGCGGGGACAGGGACCCGGCGGGGCCGCGAGGCCGTGGTCCGCGGGCGTGCCGCGTTACAGTATTACGCACCCTGTCAAGCAGTAACGCTCGGTTTCACCCCGATCCGCAGGACCGGCCCCGGGCCGGGCCGCCCCTCAGCCCCCCGCTCCACCGCGGACGTCCCGGCGCAGTCCCAGGATCTCCGCGACGGCCTCCAGCCAGCGGGCGAGCAACTGGTCGCCGTCGACGGTGGTGACGGTGGTGGCCGCCGAACCCAGCCATTCGCGGGCGAGCCGGGCCGGTTCCGTCCCGGGGAGCGGCTCGGGGAGGTCGGCGGCGAAGCGGGCGCCGCCGCTGCGCACCACCTCGGCGAGGAAGGCGAGCGACCGGGGGAGCACCCCCAGCCGGTCGGCGGCCAGCGCGGCCGCGATGGCGCCCTCGCCGAACAGCGCGGCCCGGTGCGGGCCGGCGAAGGCCAGGCCGTAGCGGAGCATGGCGGACACGTCGAGCTGCCGCAGCTCGTCGTCCGTCCTGGGGCGGAAGCGGTCGTCGGAGCTCATCGGACCGTCACCGTGTAGGTGTTGCGCACGACCAGTTTCCTGTTCTCGTCGCTGGGGGCGGGAAGGTTGCAGTAGCTGCGGAAGCAGTTGAGGAGGGTGACGGCGGTGGTCCCGCGGCCCTTGGCCTCGAAAGTGTAGAAGCGGGTGCCGCCGACGCCGTCCGAGGTCTTCGACTTCCCCGGGAGGTCGAGCCGCTCGTCGGCCAGGGCGGCGACGGCTGCGTCCGGCCTCGGGTCCACGACGCTCCAGCGGTCGCCGGCCGAGGTGTTGTCCGGGACGGCGACCGTGAAGCGCTCGCCGACGGCGAGGTCGACCGAGCGCTCCTCCGCGCCGAGCACCCGCCCGCGCTCCGGCCCGTTCCGCGCGGCCTTCGTGTCCTGCCCGCAGGCCGTCAGCCCGGCCGCCAGGACGGCCGCCAGCGCCACCGCCCGGACCGGCATCCTCGTGAACACCCGTACCGTCCCGGTCACTTCGGCAGGTGGACGGCGTAGGCGGTGGGCAGCCGGTTGTCCGAGGCGCCGCCCATGTGGCCGTTGACGAAGTCGTCCTCGCTGACCCAGGTGGTGGTGCCCCACGGGTTGTAGATCTGCAGCATGTTGCCCTCCTGGCCGACGATCATCATGGCGTGGCCCGACCGCTTGCCGTCCTTGTCGTAGCCCTCCACCCCGACCGGCACCGGCTTGCCGTCGGCGACCGCCTTCTCGATGTCCGGCAGGAGCTCGCGCCGGTCGTCGGGATTCGGCATCTTCTTGTAGTCGAAGTCCGCGCCGGTGTGCGGGCTGACCTCCTTCTCCAGCACCTTCTCCTTGCCGTCCGCCCCCATGCCGTCCCAGTTGTCGCCGCCGTCGCCCTCCTGGTGCACCCGGTGCTGCTCGGCCAGCAGCCGCTGCTGGAACGCCGCCGGGTCGTCCTCCTGGCCGGTCGGCCCGCCGGTCAGGTCCAGCGCGTAGAGCGGGTCGACCATCGCCCGGGCGGTGACGGTGGAGGAGGCGACGCAGGTGCCCTCGGTGTTCGCCTGCTGCCAGCGGGCGCCGTCGAAGGTGACCTCGTCCGTGTTCTTGTTGGAACCGTCGCCGTTGGTCCCGCCGCTGGTGGTGTCGTCGTCCTCGGTGTGGACGGGCGTCAGGTGCGTCCGGAGCCACTCCGGGTCCTTGCCGTGGATCTTGCCCTGGAACGCGCGGATCTCGTCCAGGTTGTGACCGGCCGCCAGCGCCTTCATCAGATAGGCGCGCTCCTGCGGGGACTTGGAGTCGGCGAGCAGCTTCTCGAAGTCCGCCCGGTCCTTCTCGTTCATCTTGTCCAGGTACTCGCCGGACCGCTTCATGTCGTTGGCGGTCAACAGCTCGTTCAGCTCGGTCGGACCGTCCGGACCGGAGGTCTCGGCCAGCACGAGCTTGTCGGCGGCGGTGACCGCACCGGTCTTCATCTTGCCCGCGCGGGCCTCGGAGGCCAGCTTGTTCAGGTCGCGGGCCGCCGCACGGGCCGCCTCGTCGGCGCGCTTGGCGGCGCTCAGCATCGCGTCGACCTGGGGCACGGCGGCCTGCTGCGCCTTCTTGCGCGCCGCCTCCTCGTCGTCGCCCTCGAACCAGTCGTCGAACCAGCCGTCCTCACCGCCCAGCGAGCCCAGCACCTGCTGGAGCGCGGACCGCGCGGCGCCGTCCTGGCCCTGGGCGTTGCGCAGCGCGTCCGCGAGGTGGAGCAGGGCTATCCCGCCGTTGTGGAGCGCGCTGGTCTGCTCGTCGACGGCGCGGGCCGCGGCGGCCACCACCTCGGCGGCCTTCGCCCCCGTGGAACCGGTCCAGACGTCCGGCAGCCCGGCGGTGGCGACCGCCAGGACGTCCTGGTGGAGCTGGTTCGAGTCGGCGGCCGCGTTCTTGTAGCGGTTGCCGGTGGCCTCGATGGTGCCCGGGTCCCCGACCGGCGCGTGGACCGCGAGGGCTCCCTTGATCGCGGAGATCAGCCCGTTCTTGCTGTCCGCCTCGCGGACGTCCTTCAACCGGTCGCTCAGCGCCTTGCAGCGCTGCGTGGTGGATTCGCCTGCCATGGCGGCTCGTTCGCCCCGTTCCCGTTGCCCGTGGTGTGGTTCCTGCCGCTGCCCGTCGGCTCCTCGTCGGCCGCCAGGCCGCGCGTACAGCCGCGCGTTCGGACACGCGTACAGCCGCGCGTTCGGCCGCGCGTACAGCCGCGGCCCGTGTGCCGGACTCAGCCGAAGGGCCGGTACCCGCCGCTGCCCGAGGCCGCCACGAGGTCCTTCACCACGGCGCCGTCGGCCGACTGGTAGCCGGCCGAGGAACCGCGGACCTTGCCCGCCAGCTCGCTCAGCGCGCTCTTGATCGTCGCGCTCTGCGCCTGCCAGGAGCTGCTGAAGTTCTGGTACGCCGGATCGACGTCCTCGCCCCCGAACACGTCAGCGGTGTAGCACACCGGATCGCTGATCGCCGTCCCGATCGTGCCCTCGTCCCCGGACGCCTTGTCCAGCGCCTTCGCCTGGCCCTCGGCCCCGCCGGCCTGGATCGCGTACCCCGACCCCTGCGCCATGGTTCACCCCTCGTGCGTCCCCCGAGCCGTCCGCGCGACGGCGTCCGAGCACCATACGGGCCGTCCGGTGCCCGGGCAATTCGTATCGCGCCTGGTGGGGGCGCTGTTGCAGATTCATGACACACCGTCCACCGATCGGTCACGGCGCCCCGCCGAGGCTTGAGCGGGCGCCGTCCTGTCAGCGCGCCGCCGCCGGTGTCCTGTCAGCGGTGACAGCGCCGTGTCCGCGTTCTGTCCGCGCGGTGCAAGTGCCCCGGCCCACGCTGGTGTTGAAACGGAGCAACCCACGGGAGGTCACCATGTCCAACAGCATCCGGCCGCACTCCGGCACCCGCCCCACCTCGGTCCTGGTCTCCGGCGCCGGGATCGCCGGCACCGCGCTCGCCCACTGGCTGAACCGCTACGGCTTCCGCGTCACGGTCGTGGAGCGGGCCCCCTCGCTGCGCGGCGGCGGGCAGGCGGTGGACATCCGCGGCACCGCCCTGACCGTGGTCGAGCGGATGGGGCTGCTGGAGGAGGTCCGGGCCCGCCGGACCGGGCTGCGCGGGATGTCCGTGGTCGACGCGGACGGCCGCGAGCTGCGCAGCACCACCGAGTGGACGGCCAGCGGCGGGCCGATCGGCGGCCCGGACGTGGAGATCCTGCGCGACGAACTCGCCGAGCTGATCGCCGGAGCGGACGGTGGCGCCGCGGGTGACGGGACCGCCGGGACCGCCGGGCCCGGCGTCGAGTACCGCTTCGACGACTCGATCGCCACCCTGGCGCAGCACCCGGAAGGTGTCGACGTCCGGTTCCGCGGCGGCACCGAGCGCTCCTTCGACCTGGTCGTCGGCGCCGACGGCCTGCACTCGAACACCCGGCGCCTCGTCTTCGGCCCCGAGGCGGACTACCTCCACCCCATCAACACCTACGTCGCCGGCTGGAGCGCGCCCAACCACCTCGGTCTCGACCGCTGGGAGATCGCCCACCGGGACGGCGACGACCCGAACTGGTTCTGCATGGCGATGACCGTCCGCGGCAACAGCGAACTGCGCGTCTTCGTCGGCTTCCACAGCGACGAGCCGATCGACGACATGCTCCCGCGCGACCCGGCCCGCCAGCGGCAGTTGGTGGCCGAGCGCTCCGCCCACGCGCGCTGGGAGCTGCCGCGCTTCCTGGAGGCGATGCGGGAGTCCGACGCCTTCCACTACGACGTCGTCGCCCAGATCCGGATGGACCGCTGGTCCAACGACCGCGTCGTCCTGCTCGGCGACGCCGGCTACTGCTGCTCCCCGGCCACCGGCCAGGGCACCAGCGTGGCGCTGACCGCCGCCTACGTCCTGGCGGGCGAACTGCGCGCGGCCGACGGCGACCACCGTGCGGCCTACCCCGCCTACGAGCGGCGGCTGCGCGACCACGTGGCCGCCAACCAGGCGATCCTCGACGTGACCGGGGACCGGAAGGCCCGGTCCGAGACCGTCACGAACCTCGGGCAGTCCGACCCGAAGCTGGAAGCGGCCTTCCGGGCCGCCCTCGACTTCGACCTGCCGGACTACTGACCTGCCGCACCGCCGGCCGGCGGGGGGGGGGACAACCGGAGGGGGGGGGGGTCCCACCAGAAAAGGGACGTACCCCCCCACCCGAAA
>NZ_JBVJBI010000077.1:7129-16750 GCF_055589745.1 Kitasatospora sp. NPDC041917
TGACCCACCCCCAAAAAACAAAAACCCCCCCCCCCCCCCCCCCCCCCCTCCCCCCCCCCCCCCCCCCCCCCCCCCCCCCCGCCGGGCACGGGCCGTACCGCCTAGCCGGCGACGGCCGGGGAGAGCTCCGCGGCGAGCCGGCGCAGATCGGGGCCGTACTCGGGGTTGGCGAGCGCCGCGGCGAACTGGGCGCGCAGGTAGGCGGCGGGGTTGCCGGTGTCGTACCAGGTGCCGGCGATGACCTGCCCGTAGACCGCGCGCCGCGCCGCGTAGGCGTTGATGGCGTCGGTCAGGTAGACCTCGTCCTCGGGCTTCTCGTGCCAGCGGAGCGTCAGTTCGCGCAGCTCGTCGACGATGCCGGGGGTGATGACGTAGCCGCCGATCGCCGCGTACGAGGAGGGCGCGTCGGCCGGCTTCGGCTTCTCGACCAGACCGGTGATCCGCAGCGAGCCGCCGCCGAGGTCCTCCTTCACCACCGGCACGCCGTAGCGGTAGGAGTCCTCGGGAGCCATCGGCATCAGCGCGAGCACCGGCGCGTTGGTCTGCTCGTACGCCCGGATCAGCTGCTGCGCGCGGGGGACCTCGGCCACGAAGACGTCGTCGGGCCAGAGCACCAGGCAGGGCTCGTCGCCGAAGTGGCGGGCGGCGTTGAGCACCGGGGTGCCGTTGCCGTACGGGCCGTGCTGGTAGAGGTAGCTGATGTGGCCCTTGCGGGCCAGCTCGCCGACCTCCTCGACCGCCGCCGCGAAGGCCGCCTTGCCGTCCCGGCGCAACTGCTCGACCAGGACGGGGTTGGGGCGGAAGTGCTCCTGGATCAGGCCCTTGTCGCCGTTCACGACGATGGTGATGTCGGTGATGCCGCTCTCGATCAGCTCGCGCACGGTGTGCTCGATGACCGGCTTGTCGCCGACGGGCAGCATCTCCTTCGGCGTGGCCTTGGTCAGCGGCAGGAGGCGGGAGCCGAGGCCGGCGGCGGGGATGACGGCTCGGCGGATCGTCCTGGGGGCCATGTGGCGCTCTCTCGTTTCGTGGGAGGTGCGGCGCCGTGGTGACGCGGCGTCCCGGTCGACGCTATCAAGCGCTGACGTGCCGTTAAGTGGACGGTCGGCATACGGAAGTTGGCCCAGCGGAAGCCGTCCGGATTCACCGGCGGCCGTGCGTGCCCGCGAGTGCCCGCGAGTGCCCGCCGCGTCCCGCCGCAGGGCGGACGGCCGCCGGCGGGGCCGGGCCCTTTTTGCTCCCGAATCGTTGCCCATACCGGAAGACCACCCGAGGACGACCACCGGAGGTTCCCATGACGGACGAGACCGGAACGACGTGCGAGACCGGAGGGACGGGCGAAGCCGAAGGGGCGGGCGAGCCCGGCCCGCCGCCGTACCGCAGCTACACCTGGGACGACGAGCACGGGGCCGTCCACGCCATCCTCTACCCGGGCGAGGAGGAGGCCGACGAGGAGCGCAAGGCCGGGTTCCGCGCGATGGGCGCCCGGATGCTGGCCGACCTGATCGCCGAACGGGAGGCGGAGCACACTCCTCCGTTCCCCGGCGTGCCGGACCTCCGCCTGATCCACGGCGAAGGCACCGCCTGAACGCCGCTCCGCTCCACAGCAGTTGCTCCAATCCACCCCCGCGCACGCGCACCGGAGCGCACGCGGGCGGTGCGCGCCGGCCGTCCCGGCCCGGCCGGCGGCCGTGGGCGGCCGGCTCAGCCCTTGCCGCCCGCCTTCAGCACCTGGGCCGCGGCCACGCCCGCCGCGCTGAAGCCGTGCCCGCCGCCCTCGACCTCGGCGGCGACGGCGAGGTCGCCGCGGTAGGCGATGAACCAGCTGTTGTTGGCCTGGCCGCCGGCCTCGACGGTGCCGGTCTTGGCGCCGATCTGGCCGGACAGGCCGGCCATCGGGGTGCGGGCGGTGCCCTGGGTGGCGGTCTTCGCCATCATGGCGCGCAGGTCCCGGGCGACGTCGGCCGGGAGCTTGCCGGGTGCCGTCGCCCGCTTGGCGTCCTCGCGCAGCACGGGCTGGCGGAACGTCCCGCTCTGCACGGTGGCGGCGACCGAGGCCATCGCCAGCGAGTTGGCCTGGATCCGGCCCTGGCCGATGTACGAGGCCGCGGCCTCGTCCTTGTTGTCGGGCGCCGGGACGGTCGCGTCCCGGCTCGGGACGCCGATGTGCCACTCCAGCCCGAGGCCGAACTGGTCGCGGGCCACCGTGCCCAGGGTGCCGGGCTGGAGCTTCTCCAGTCCCTTGTCGATGAAGCCGGTGTTGCAGGAGTGGGAGAAGTCGTCGGCGAGCGTGTAGGACGGGAAGTCGCCGGGCTCGTCGTTGTGCCAGGCGCGCGGGGAGTAGGTGGTGGCCTTGCACGGCACCACGGTGTCCGGGCCGACTCCGGCCTCCAGCAGGGCGGCCGCGGTGATCACCTTCATCGTCGAGCCGGGCGCCTGGCCGCCCGCGATCGCGCGGTTGAAGCCGCCCTGCGGGGCGTACGCCATCGCCAGGATGTTCCCGGTGCTCGGCTGGACGGCCACCAGCGAGGCCGGATTGCCGTTCGCCGACTGCTGCTTGACCGCCTCCTCGGCCACCTGCTGCAGGTCGGCGTCCAACGTGAGCCTGACCTGCGGGGCGCTCGGCGGGGTCAGCACGAACAGCTGCTCCGGCTCGCTGCCGCCGCCGCCCGGGCCCGAGAGCACCACGGCCCGGCCGGTGACGGTGGCGGCGCCGTCCGGCGGGGCGATCCGGGGGAGGACGGCGCGCAGCGACGGGAAGGTGTCGAGCGGCCGGCCCTTGCGGTCGGTGGGCTTGGAGACGGCGTTGGGCAGTGCCTTCACCGCGATGGTCCCGCCCTGGGCGAGCTGCGGGTGGATCACGGACGGCTTCCAGCGCACCACGGGCCGGCCGTCCTGGGAGCGGACGACGCTCAGCACGCCGTCGTACTCCCAGGCGTCAGGGGTGCCCTCGAACTCCGCCTTCACCCGGAAGCCCAGGGCCGGTTCGCTCGGCGAGTCGGCCTGGGCGCGGCCCGTCCCGGTCAGGGCGAGCGAGCGGGGGCCCACCTGCTCCTGGAACGTGGTCAGCGCGGCGCGGGCGGTCTCCGGCCGGTCGGTCAGACCGGCGGCGGCCGCGATGTCGCCGCGGCTCCAGGCGGCCAGGAACTCCTTGGCCGCCGCCTCGGCCTGCTCGGCGGTCGGCGGGTCCTGCGGGGCCTTCGACACGGTGCCGGAGCCCTGGTGGCCGCCGGACGGGCCGTTGTCCGTCACGGCGTTCAGCACGTTGTAGGCGCCGTAGCCGCCGACCGCCAGCAGAGCGGCGAACAGCCCGCCGGCCGCCACCATCACGACCCGGCGAGCGGCCGATCCGCGCGGGGCCCCGCCGTCGTCCTCCGCCTCGTCCTCGTCGAACGGCTCGTACCGGACGTCGTCGTCGGCGAGTTCGTCGTACTCCCGGTGGGTGCCGTAGCCGTCCTGCGGCTGGAGCCCGCCGTGCCCGCTGCGCCCGTCGTCCTCGTCGTACTGGTCATATCGGTCGTCCTCGTCGTGCTGGTCGTTCTTCCGCTCCCCTGACATGGCGCTGTCCCCCTGTGATCCTTCGTGTGCTGCGGGCACGCCCCCTCCGGCATGTCGGCCCGCCGGCCCGACGGAAGTCCGTGACGATTGGACGAAAGTCCGTTCGGGCGCGGATCAGCCTATGCCGGGACGGGTGATCGGTCGACCGGAACGGCCCGCCCGGTGACCGGCCGGGCGGGCCGCAGGGGTGCGGGGCCGGTCAGGCCCAGGGGTCGGTGAAGGAGCGGCCGGGGACGGGCTTGGCGACCAGGGCGATGGCGGTGAAGAAGTTGACCTGGCCGATGGCGAGCATGAGCGTGGTCAGCGCCTTGTCGTCGTAGTGCCCGGCGACCTCGGCGTACAGCGCGTCCGACACCCGCTCGCCGTGCGGGCTGGGCCGGAGGACGGCTTCGACCAGGGCGAGCGCCGCGCGCTCGGGGGCGGTGAACCAGGGCGAGTCCGGCCAGCCGGCGACCGAGGCGATCCGCTCCTCGGACTCGCCGGCCGCGTGGAGGAAACCGGTGTGCAGGACGGTCAGGTAGGTGCTGCCGGCGATCTGGCCGGCCCGCAGCTGGACCAGGCTGATGGTGCTCCGGGGGACGGACCCGTTGCCGGTGGCCTTGAACAGTGCGGCCGAGACCTCCGCGATCTCGGGGACGAGCTCCACCGGGTCCTGGGCCATGCGCGGGCGCAGCGGGACCTCGGCGGTGATCGGTCGGGCGTTCATGGTGGCGTTCCTCTTCTTCCGAGCGGGTGGGTGGACCGTGCGGTCACCTGTCCGACGGATCCCGGCGCGGGTTTGTGACAGCCCGCCCCGCCCGCAGGCCGAGGACGCAGCCGGCCAGCAGCAGGCCGGCCATCGCGAGCAACGGTGCCGTCCAGGTGCCGCTCGCGGTGCGCAGCGCCGACGCGAGCGCGGGGCCGGTGGCGGCGAGCAGGTAACCCCAGGTCTGGGCCATGGTGGAGAGCGCGGCGACGTGTTCCGGGTCGGTGCCCCGACGGGCGAACAGGACGGCGGCGAGCGCCTGTCCGCCGCCCATGCCGATGCCGAGGACAGCGGCCCAGAGCGGGGCCCCGCCGGCCGGGGCGAGCACCAGGCCGAGCAGACCGAGGACGCAGACGGCCGCCACGCCCAGGATGTGCGGCCGTTGGTCGGTCCGGGCGGCGGCCAGGGTCGGGGCGAGGAACCCGCCGACGGCGAGGCCGAGGATCAGCACGGCCTGGTCGGTGCCGGCGGCGGTGCGGCTCAGTCCCGCCTCGACCAGGAGGGTGGGCAGCCAGGCCGGCGTCGCATAGAAGACCAGGGGCTGGACGCCGAAGAAGGCCGTCAGGCTCCAGGCGAGCGCCGTCCGCCCGACCCGTCGGCGCCCGACGGGTGCGGCGGGCCCACATCAGCGCCCGGGTCGACGCCGCCCTGGCGGGCGAGGAGCTCTCCGACGGCTTCCTGCCCGGGCTGCCGGACGGCCCGCTGCCGGAGCGCCAGCAGCCGGACGGCTCCGCACCGTAGGGGGCCTCAGGCCAGCACCGCCGGCGTCGGCCCGTCCGGCCGTACGGTGATGCTGTACGCCGCCCCCGCCGGCCGCGAACGGAACACCAACGGCCCCATCGGCAACAGGAGTTCCAGCAGCGCCGTGGTCTCGCGCAGCGCGAACCGGGTGCCCAGGCAGGCGCGGGCGCCGAGGCCGAACGGGAAGTAGGCGCCGAGTTGCCCGGGGCGGTCGGCGTCGGTGGCGAAGCGGGCGGGGTCGAAGCGCTCCGGGTCGGGCCACAGCGCCGGGTCCCGGTGGGTGAGGTACGGGCAGACCAGCACGTCCGTCCCGGCGGCGATGCGGTACCCGGCGACGACGTCGTCCTCCAGGGCGTGCCGGGGGAGGAGCCAGGCGGAGGGGTAGAGCCGCAGCGTCTCGCTCACCAGCGCCTGCGGATCGGCCGTCCGGGCCTCGGGGTGGCGGTCGAGCAGCAGGAAGAGCCAGGTGAGCGTGGTGGCCGTGGTCTCGTGGCCGGCGACGAGCAGGGTGACCAGCTCGTCCCGGATCAGCCGGTCGGTGTACTCGGGGTGCCGCTCGCCCGCCTCGACCAGCATCCGTAGTACCCCGGGCTCCTCGGTCGGGTCGGCCGAGCGGGCCGCTTCGATCGCCGCGCGCGCCACCGCGTCGATCCGGGCGAGGTCCGTGGCGACCGCGTCCCGGGCGTCCGCCGCGTTGGTCGGCAGCGTCGGCATGGCGGCCACCACCCGCTCCACCGAACGGAGTTCGCCGTCGGTCCGGTCGTCCAGCGGCTGCCCGGTGAGCGCCCGCCAGACGGTGTCCAGGGCGAAGCCGCGCATCTCCTCGCCGACGTCGAAGGTCTCCCCGGTGCGCCGGTACCCCTCCCAGCGCTCGGCGGTGCGGCGCGCCGCCGCGGCGATCCGGTGTTCGTAGCGGCGCATCCCGGTGCCGGTGAACTGCGACTGCAGCAGCCGCCGTTGACGCTTCCAGGCGTCGCCGGCGGCGGACAGCACGCCGTCCCCGACCAGCATCCGGGCGCGGTGCGAGCGCTTGACGTACCGGTCCGGGTGGTGGCCCAGGACGTGCTGCACGGCGGCCGGGTCGGTGACCAGGACGGTCGGCGTCGGGCCGAGCCGGAACGCGGCGATGCCGCCGACGCCGCGCCGCGTCCGGGCCAGCAGCTCGACGAGCTCGGCCTCCTCGGCCCGCCACTGCTCGACGACCTCGGCGGCCAGCTCCGGTACCGGGCGGGTGTCCGTGCTCACGGGGCGGGTCCTTCCGTTCTGCTGACGGTGCGTCCGTTGCGGCCCGACTCTATGCCAGGGCGGGCCGGTCCGGGTTGCGCCGAACGGGTGGCGGCCCCGGCCCGGGGCGGCGCGGGGGCCCGCCGGGACGTCCGCGCACGGCTAGCGTGCGACCGGGCCGACCGGCCCCTGCTCGTTGCGCGGATGGGAGAACGCATGCCCGGGACCCGGCACTTCGGAGGCGGCCGGACCCGCCGAGCGGCCCGGTGGCTGGCGGCGGCCCTGCTCCTCCCGGCCCTCGCGGCCTGCGGCGGCGGTGGCGGCTCCGGTTCGGCCGGTGCCCCCCAGGCCGGGCAGACCGGTCAGAACAGCGCCTCGGGGCAGCCGGACGACCAGCGGACCAAGGACGAGGGGGGCCAGGGCGGCTTCCGGAACGCCGGCGAGCCCTCGGCGAACGTCCAGGGCAGCGACCGCACCGCCCGGATCAGCCTGTCCTTCCCGTCGAGCACCACGACCGGCTTCACGGCCGTGATCAGCAAGGTGTCCGACTGCGGCAGTACGGAGTACGCCACCCCCGCCTCGCAGCAGGTCCAGGTGACCAACGGGCAGACCGAGCGGGTCGAGTTCCGGCTCCCACCGTGGAAGCCGGGTACCAAGAGCCGGAACATCTGCCTCACGGTGACGGCCGACGACTCCACCAAGCGGATCGAGGCCGTGGGTTCGGTGGAGGTCATCAGCCCCGACGGCGGGACCCCAAGCAATGGCGGGACCAACGGCTCGACGCCCACCGGCGGGTCGAGCCCGTACACCGGTGCTCCCACCGGCACCGGGAGCACCCCCTGAGCCCTGCCGAGGAGGCACCCCCGGGAGAGCCGGAGCGGCCGTCCTCGCGCTCCTGGTCGGACTGGATCGCCAAGCTCGCCACCTGGGTCGCCCCGACCACCCTCCTCACCGCGCTGCTCTTCTTCTTCGGCTACGCCTACACCAGTTCGCTCTACGGCTACTTCGGCATCGACGCCGGCATGATCGGCTTCGCCACCCAGGACCTGCTGCTCCGCAGTTCCCCCGCGCTCTACGTGCCGGCCGGGTTCGCCCTGTGCGGGGCGCTGGTCGGCGCGCTCGGCTACCACGTCGCGACCAGGGCCGCCGAGGCCGGCAGGGTCGGCGCCCGGACGGTGCGACGGGCCTGTTCGGCCGTCGTCGTACTGGTCGTCCCGCTGCTGGTGCTCGGCTTCCTGGCCGGCTTCGAGGTGTTCGACGCCGGCCCGATGGGCACCCCGCTGCTGATCGGCGGCGGACTGCTGCTCGCGGTCCTGGCCCGGCTGTTGTACGTGCGCGGCACCGGCGCGCCGTACCCGCTGACCGGCGAGCGGGCGGCGCTGGGGATCAGCGTGGCGATCGTCGTGCTCTGCGCGTTCTGGGCGGTCGGCGGTTACGCCCAGCAGAAGGGCACGGCCGACGCGGAGCAGCTGGCCCGGCACCTCTACCGGCGTCCGGCGGTCGTCCTGGACACCCCGGAGCGCCTCCACCTGGGATGGTCCGGCGTGCGGGAGACGGTGTTGCCGGGCGTGGAGCCGGGGGAGCGGTTCCGCTACCGCTACGAGGGCCTGCGCCTGCTGGCCCACTCCGGCGGCCGGATGTTCCTGATCCCGCGCACCTGGACCTGGGAGACGGGCAACGGCCTGATCGTCCCCTTCAACGAGACCGTCCGGGTCGCCTTCCATCCGGGCTGAGACGGCCCGGGCCGGGACCCCGACGGCCCGGGCGCACGGCTGCGCCGCGGTCCGTCCCCCTCGACGGACCGCGGCGCAGCGGCTTCACCGGGTGTCAGCGCAAGCCGGTCACACCTGCTGCCAGAGCGCGGGCACGATCGGCGGCTCCCAGCCGACCTGGGCGGTGTGGCCCTGGAGGCAGCGGTAGCTGACGCCGTTGTAGGTCACGACGTCGCCGGCCTGGTAGGTGGTGCCGGCGGTCCAGGTGCCACCGGGGTTGGGCGAATCGCTGCCCACCACCAGGGAGAAGCTGGTGCTGTGGGTGGCCGAGCCGGTCCCGGTCAGGGTGATGTTGTAGGTGCCGGTGGGGGTCGAGGCGGGGGTGGCGAGGGTGAGCGTCGCCGAGCCGCCGGACTGCACCGAGGACGGGTTGAAGGAGACCGTCACGCCGGTCGGCGCGCCCGAGGCGGTCAGGTTGACCGTCTGGGCCGAGCCGGAGGTGGTCGAGGTGGCGACCGTCGCGGTGGTGGTCTCACCGGGCTTGACGGTGGCGGTGGTGGGGTTCACCGAGAGGGAGAAGTCGTTGGTGGGCGTGGTGCCGCCGACCGAGGTCTTCCAGATGGTGTACGCCACGCCGTCGGCGCTGCGGTTCAGTACCGTCGCGTCGATGTTGGCGGTGGTGTCGCAGGAGGAGTGGTAGCAGGAGTCGTAGGAACGGCCCGCCGTGCCGCCCCACTTGGCCGCCTGCGCCGAGGTCTTGGTGTCGCTGGCGCCGGCCGCGTAGCCGGAGGTCGGGATGCCGGCCTGCTGGAAGGAGTAGTCGTCCGAGCGGCCCTGGCCCTCGACGTTCTCCTCCGGCTTGAGGTTCAGCGAGTCCCAGTAGGCCTTCATCGGTGCGGAGGCCGCGGAGTTGATGTTGTTGATGAAGTAGCCGGCGTTGGTCGAGGCGATCATGTCGAAGTTGTAGTACGCCTTGATCGCGGAGCGCTGGGCGGAGCCCAGCTGGCCGACGTAGGACTGCGAGCCCTGCAGGCCCTGCTCCTCACCGGTCCACCAGGCGAACCGCACGTGCCGGGTCAGGCCGGGGTTCTGCTGGGCGAGCACGAGCGCGTTCTCCAGCAGGGTGGCCGAGCCGGAGCCGTTGTCGTTGATGCCGGGGCCGGCCGAGACGCTGTCCAGGTGGGCGCCGAACATGGTGACCTGGTCGGCCGGGCCGCCGGGCCAGTCGGCGATCAGGTTGTTGGACTGGTAGGTGCAGGAGGTGCAGGTCTGCTCGGTGACGCTGTAACCGGCGGCCTGGAGCTTGCCCTTGATGTACGCCAGCGACTGGCTGTGCCCGGCGCTGCCGGCCCGGCGGTGGCCGCCGTTCTGGCTCGCGATGCTGTTCAGCTGGGACAGGTGGGCCTGGACCTTGGCGACGTCGATGTCGGGTGCGGGACCGCCGGGGTTGCCTCCGCCGCCGACGGTGAGGCTGTACTGGGCGGTGTGGGTGGTGGTGCCGGCGGTGCCGGTGACGGTGATCTGGTAGGTGCCGTTCGCCGTGGTGGCGGAGGCGTTGAGGGTGAGGGTGGCGGAGGAGCCGGCCTGGACGGTGGAGGGGTTGAGGCTCGCGGTGACGCCGGTGGGGAGGCCGGAGGCGGT
>NZ_JBVJBI010000078.1:0-15696 GCF_055589745.1 Kitasatospora sp. NPDC041917
TGACGCCATGTCACCACCCGGAGCGCGGAGAACACCGAAACTGTGACGCGAAGCGCCTCACGTGGCGACCGCAGATCTCAAGACCAGCTCACTAGCGGGCCACCGTCCGGGAGCCGGTCTAGCCGCGCTGCACCAGCTCGTCGTAGGTGCTGAGCACCTGGGCGACGGTGGCGGCCTCGTCCGGCCAGGTCTCGGCCTGCTGCCGGCCGGCCGTCACCAGCTGCTCGCGGCGGGCCGGGTCGGCCAGCAGGGCGCGCACCGCGAGACCGAGCGCCGCCGGGTCGCCGGGGGGCACCAGTACGGCGGCGTCGCCGACCAGTTCGGGGATGCCGCCGACGGCGGTGGCGACCACCGGCACGCCCGCCCGCATCGCCTCCTGCACCACCAGCGAGCGGGCCTCCCAGCGGCTGGAGATCACCACCACGTCGGCGGCGGCCAGCAGGTCGGGCACGTCGGTGCGGTAGCCGAGCAACCGCACCGGCAGCTTCTCCGCGGCCGTCCGCTCGCGCAGCACGCCCGCCTCCGGGCCGTCCCCGGCGAGCAGTACCAGCGGCTCCGGGTCCAGCGCGGACAGCTCCCGGGTGGCGTCCAGCAGCACTCCGAAGGCCTTCTGCGGGACGAGCCGGCCGACCGCCAGCACCAGCGGGCGGTCCGGGTCCGCGCCGAGCAGCGCGGCACGGGCCTCGGTGCGGGCGAGCTGCCCCTCGGGCATCGGCGGGGCCGCCACCGGGCCCAGCCGGGCGTCGGTGGCGCCCAGTTCGCGGGCCCGGGCGACCAGGTCGGAGGAGGCGCCGAGAACCAGGTCGGCGGCGCGCGCCACCCGGCGCTCCATCAGCCGCTGCAGCCGGCGCTCCATCCCGGTGGCCAGCAGCGCGTGGTGCGAGGTGACCACCAGCGGGGTCTCCGGGCGCAGGCCCGGGAAGCGGCCGGCGGTGCGCAGCGCCAGGTCGGACAGCAGCCCGGCGCGCAGCCCGTGGGCGTGCACCACGTCGGCGCCGGTGAAGGCCCGGCGCAGCTCGCCGATCGCGGTGGCGTCGCTGCGGGCGCCCGCGGTGGGGGTGATGTCGACGGTGTGGCACCTGGCACCCGTGCGGGAGAAGCCGAACAGCGCGTCCGCGCCGGCCGGCGCGCAGACCGTGACGTTCACTCCGTGCGCGACCAGGCCCTGGGCCAGGGAGCGCACGTGCGCACCGATGCCGCCGGTGCTGGCGGCCAGGACGAGTACCACGTGCAGCTGCCCCGGTTCGGGGACGGCCGCGGTGGCCCGGGCGGCGGAATGGTCCACGTCGTCTCGCATCCGACTCGATCAGGTTCGCGCGCCGCCTCGCGAGGATTGCCCGCCCGGCGGCGCTCGGGGCTGGAAAGCCAGTGTCCAGGCGCCACCATGCCAGGTCGGCGGCCCTCTTGGACAGTCGGCGCCACCGGGCGCGTCGCCGGTGTCCGAGGGGGCCGCCGGCGCCGGCTACCGGCGGCGCGGGGCCCGCGCGGCGGCCAACAGCTCCTCGGCGTGGGCGCGGCCCAGCTCCGAGTCCTCCAGGCCGGCCAGCATCCGGGAGAGTTCGCGCACCCGCTCCTCGTCGTTCAGCACCTTGACGCCGCTGCGGGTCACGGTGCCGTCGTTGGTCTTCACCACCACCAGGTGCCGGTCGGCGAACGCGGCGACCTGCGGGAGGTGGGTGACCACCACGACCTGGGCGGACTCGGCCAGCTTGGCCAGCCGGCGGCCGATCTCGACCGCGGCCTTGCCGCCGACGCCCGCGTCCACCTCGTCGAACAGGTAGGTGGGGACGGGGTCGGCGCCCGCGAAGACCACCTCGACGGCGAGCATCACGCGGGACAGCTCACCGCCGGAGGCGCCCTTGGCGATCGGGCGCGGCTGGGCGCCCGGGTGCGGGGCCAGCAGCACCTCCACCTCGTCCACGCCGTGCGGACCGTAGGCGACGGTGCGCCCGCCGACCTCGATCCCGGCCAGGTCGTCGACCTGGCCGATCGAGAAGGTCACCCGGGCGTGCGGCATGGCCAGTTCGGCGAGTTCCGCGGAGACCGCCTCGGCGAACCGTCCGGCCGCGGCGTGCCGGGCCCGCGAGACCTCGGCGGCCAGCTCGGCCAGCTCGGCCCGCAGCTCGGTCTCCCGGGCGCCCAGCTCGTCGATCCGGTCGTCGTCGCCGTCGAGTTCGGCGAGCCGCACCGCCCCGGCCTCGGCCCAGGCGATCACCTCGGCGAGCGAGTTCTCCTCGCCGCCGTACTTGCGCAGCAGCTGGGCCAGTACGGCCCGGCGGTCCTCGACGGCGGACAGGCGCACCGGGTCGGCGTCCAGGTCGTCCGCGTAGCCGGCCAGGTCGCCGGCCACGTCGGCGAGCAGGTAGCCGACCTCGTTGAGGCGGTCGGCCAGGGCGGCCAGCCGCTCGTCGTGATGGCGCACGGCGTCCAGGGCCCGGCGGGACTGGGCGAGCAGGGTGCCCGCGTCCAGCGCCTCCGGGTCGACCGGGTCGCCGGCCAGGGCGGCGTGGGCCAGGGTCGCGGCGGAGGACAGCGCGTCGGCGTGGCCGAGCCGCTCGGCCTCGGCGGCCAGCTCCGCGTCCTCGCCGGCCACCGGCTCGGCTGCGGCGATCTCGTCCAGGCCGAAGCGCAGCAGATCGGCCTCCTGGGCGCGCTCGCGGGCCCGGGTGGTCAGCTCCTCCAGGGTCGCGGAGACCTCGCGCAGGACGCGGTAGGTCTCCCGGTAGCGGGCCAGCGGCCCGGCCACCGAGGCGCCCGCGTACCGGTCCAGCGCGCCGCGCTGGCGGGCCGGGCGCAGCAGGCGTTGCTGGTCGGTCTGGCCGTGCACGGCGATCAGGTCCTCGCCGAGCTCGGCGAGCAGCCCGACCGGGACGGACCGGCCGCCGACGTGCGCCCGGGAGCGGCCCTCGGCGGAGACGGTCCGGCTGATCAGCAGCGCGCCGTCGTCCAGTTCGGCCCCCGCCTCGATCGCGCGGGCCGCCGCCGGGGAGTCGGCGGGCAGCTCAAGCCGGCCCTCCACGACGGCGCGTCCGGTGCCGTTGCGCACCAGGCCCGGGTCGGCGCGGCCGCCGAGCAGCAGGCCCAGGCTCGTCACGACCATGGTCTTTCCGGCGCCGGTCTCACCGGTCACGGCGGTGAAGCCGGGGGCGAGTTCGACCACCGCGTCGTCGATGACCCCAAGATCCCGTATCCGCATCTCGTCCAACACGGAGACGACCTTACGAGGTTCCGCCCCCGGCGCGCGACGAACGACAACGGCGCGCGGCAACTCCGTGCCCGGAAGTTCATCCCTTCCGGGAGTCCTCGGCGGCCACCGGCACGGTGCACCAGCGCAGGAAGAGCTGCGCCATCGGGCCGATGGCCAGCGCGTACGCGACGGTGCCGACCCCGGCGGTGCCGCCGAGCAGCACACCGGCGGTGAGGACCGTCACCTCGATGCCGGTCCGGAGAAGTCGCAGCGAACGGCCGGTGCGCCGGTGCAGGCCGGTCATCAGGCCGTCGCGCGGGCCGGGGCCGAGCCGGGCGCCGATGTAGAGGCCGGTGGCCAGGCCGTTGAGGGCGATCGCCCCGGCCGACAGCGCGATCCGGGCGGGCAGGGCGCCGGGGCCGCCGACGACCCGCAGGGTGAGGTCCATGGCCGCGCCGATCAGCAGCACGTTGGCGACGGTGCCCAGGCCGGGGCGCTGGCGCAGCGGGATCCACAGCAGCAGGACGAGGGCGCCGCAGATCGTCACCCAGGCGCCGACCGACAGCCCGACGGTGCGCTGCAGACCCTGGTGCAGGACGTCCCAGGGGTCGAGGCCGAGGCCGGAGCGGAGCATCAGCGCCATGCTCACGCCGTACAGGACGAGGCCGGCGAACAGCTGCGGTATCCGGCGGCCGAGGGCGTGGGTGTCGCCGAACACCCGGACGGCGAGGCTCCGCCCGGCGGCCGGTGCGGGGGTGGTGGTGGCGGCCGATGTCGGTGTGGTCGTGGTGGCCAAGGCTTGCTCCTGCGGTGGTGCTGCACCACCGGGACACCCGGTGGTGGCGGCCGGCACGGCCGCCCTGCCATGATGGCCAGTCCAAAGCGGCCTTCTCCAGGGCCAATCTCTAGCAAGTGGACTTATTCAGCCATGGTCGACTGGCACACCACCGTCACCCCGCCCGCCCTGGCGCGGCTGCTCGCCACCGCCCGGCTCCCCGAGCCGGCCGCCGCCCGCCGCCCCGCCTACCGCACCCTGGCCGGACAGATCCGGCTGCTGGTCACCGAGGGCCGGCTGCCGGTCGGCGCCCGGCTGCCCGCCGAACGCGAGCTGGCCACCGCCCTCGCGATGAGCCGCACCACCGTCGCCACCGCGTACGAGACCCTGCGCGGCGACGGCTACCTGCGCAGCCGGCGCGGCGCGGGCAGCTGGACCGCCCTGCCCGAGGGCGCCCCGCCACCCAGCGAGGCCCTGCACCCCGTCCCGCCGGACGAGCAGAGCCGCATGCTGGACCTCGGCGTCGCCGCCCCGCCCGCCCCGCAGCCCTGGGTCGGCCAGGCCGCCGCCCGGGCCGTCGAACAACTGCCGCACTACGCCGCCGGACACGGCCACTACCCCACCGGCGTCCCGGTGCTGCGCGAGGCCGTCGCCCGCCGCTTCACCGAGCGCGGACTGCCCACCACCCCCGACCAGATCCTGATCACCACCGGCGCCATGGGCGCCCTGCACCTGCTCCAGCGGGCCCTGATCGGCCGCGGCGACCGGGTCGCCGTCGAGGCGCCCAGCTACGCGAACACCCTGCAGGCGCTGCGGCTGGCCGGCGCGCGCCTGGTCCCGGTGCCGTACGCCTGGACTCCGCGGCCCACCTGGGACCTCGACGAGTGGCGGCGGGTGCTGCGCGGCGCCGGCCCCAAGGTCGCCTACCTGATCCCGGACTTCCACAACCCGACCGGCACCCTGATCGACGAGGAACAGCGCCGCGAACTGCTGGCCGCCGCCCGGGCCGCCGGAAGCATCGTGCTGGCGGACGAGACCACCGCCGAACTCGGCTGGGGCGTCCCGCCCTCCACCCCGCTGCCGCGCCCCATGGCCGCACTGGACCGCTCCGCCCAGGTGGTCACCGTCGGCTCGGCGGGCAAGCTGCTCTGGGGCGGTCTGCGGATCGGCTGGGTCCGGGCCGCGCCGGCGCTGGTGCGCCGACTGGCCACCGAGCGGGTCTACAGCGACGTCGGCACCCCGGTGCTGGACCAGCTGATCGCCGCCGAACTGCTGGGCGAACTGCTGCCCGATGTCCGGGAGCACCAGCTGACCCGGCTGCGGGCCACCGCGCGGGCCTTCGCCGCCGCGCTGCCCGAACGGCTGCCCGACTGGAGCTTCACCATGCCGACCGGCGGTCTCTCGCTGTGGGTCTCCACCGGCGGCCTGTCCGGCGCCGCGCTGGCCCGGGCCGGGGAGCGCGGCGGGGTCCGGATCGCCTCGGGAAACCGCTTCGGCTCGGACGGCGCCTTCGAGCACCACATCCGTCTCCCGGTCACCGTGCCCGCCGCGACCGTCCCCGCCGCCGTCGAACGCCTCGCCGCCCTGGCCGCCCAGGCGGCGGCCGACGGACGGCTCGAACCGGCCGACGAGGCCCAGCCGCTGGCTGTCTGACAGCTCGTCAGCGACATGCGATCGGCCGGTGCGCGACCCCGGGACAGGCGAAAGCCCCTGGCGCGTACCGGCCTCGGCGCATCCGGACGAGCCGCGGCCGGCCGCCCACCGGCCTGCCGGTGGGCGGGCCTCCCACCGGGAGGTGCTAGCAGTGGCCGGCCCGGCCGCGCCAACCCGTCACCGGCAGCGCGAACTTGGCCACCAGCCGGTCGGTGAACGGCGCCCGGTGCAGCCTCGCCAGCCGCACCGGAGTCCGGCCCCGACGGACCTCCACCCGCGCCCCGGCGGGCAGTTCGACCGAACGCCGCCCGTCGCACCAGAGCACACCGTGCGGCGTCTTGGGCTGCACCTCGACCGCCAGCACCGACTCCGGCGAGGTCACCAGCGGGCGGGCGAACAGCGCGTGCGCGGAGATCGGCACCATCAGCAGCGCCTCCACCTCCGGCCACACCACCGGCCCGCCGCCGGAGAACGCGTACGCGGTGGAGCCGGTCGGCGTCGCGCACACCACGCCGTCACAGCCGAAGTTGGAGACCGGGCGGCCATCCACCTCGGTCACCACCTCCAGCATCCGCTCCCGCGCCGCCTTCTCGATCGAGGCCTCGTTCAGCGCCCAGTCCTCGTGGACCACATCGCCGTTGGTGCGGACGATGACATCGATCGTCATCCGCTCCTCGACCTCGTAGTCCGCGTCCACCACCCGCTCCACCACCACGGCCAGGTCGTCCCGCTCGGCCTCGGCGAGGAAGCCCACCCGGCCCAGGTTGATCCCGAGCATCGGCAGCCCGTGCGAGCGCGCCAGCTCCGCCCCGCGCAGCAGCGTCCCGTCCCCGCCGGCCACCAGGATCAGCTCGCAGCCGTCCGCCGCCCCGGGGCCCTCCGCCATCTTCTCGACGCCCTCCGGCAGGTCCAGGTCGACCGCCTCGGTCTCCAGCAGTCTGATCCGAAGACCCGCCTTCAGCAGCCCGTGCACCAGGGCCTCGACGCTGCGCAGCGCCGCCTCCCGGCCCGTGTGCGCGATCAGGAAGACCGTACGTTCTTCATCGCTCATGCCGCTGCCCTCTCCCTAACGCCTGCCGGGTCGCCCTTGGCCCCGGTGCGGCCGCGCCATACGGCATGACGGGCCGGACGCTCGCAAGGCACCCTACCGGGGCCCCTCCGCCACGGCCCGGTCCGCCTCCGCGGGGTCCAGCTGCGGGGCGTCCCGGCGCAGCCAGAGGAAGTACTCGACGTTGCCGGACGGCCCCGGCAGGGGGCTCGCGGTGACCGCGCGCACGCCCAGCCCGAGCTCCCACGCCTGCCCCGCGACCTGGCGCACCATCTCGGCGCGCAGCTGCGGGCTGCGCACCACGCCACCGCTGCCCAGACGCTCCTTGCCGATCTCGAACTGGGGCTTGACCATCAGCACCAGGTCGGCGTCCCCGGCCGCGCAGGAGGCGAGGGCCGGGAGCACCAGGCCCAGCGAGATGAACGACAGGTCGCCCACCACCAGGTCCACCGGGGTGCCGCCGATCAGGTCCGGGGTCAGCTCGCGCACATTGGTGCGGTCCATCACGGTGACCCGGTCGTCGCTCTGCAGCGACCAGGCCAGCTGCCCGTACCCGACGTCCACCGCCAGCACCCGCGCGGCCCCGGCCCGCAGCAGCACGTCGGTGAAGCCGCCGGTGGAGGCGCCCGCGTCCAGCGCCCGGCGGCCCTCGACCACCAGGCCCTGCGGTACGAAGGCCGCGAACGCGCCGGCGAGCTTGTGGCCGCCGCGCGAGACGTAGTCGGGGTCGTTGTCGTCCTTGGCCACCACGACCGCCGCCGAGGTCTCCACCTGGGTGGCCGGCTTGGTCGCGGTGGTGCCGCCGACGGTCACCCGGCCGGCCGCGATCAGCTCGGACGCGTGCTCACGCGATCGGGCCAGCTTGCGGCGGACCAGTTCCGCGTCGAGTCGGCGTCGTGCCACTGCCACTGGTGTTCAGCTCCTACGGATCCTGCGGGTCATTCCTGATCGAGCGCGGCCAGTGTGTCGACCAGCCGCTGGTGAACATCTTCGTACACCGCGACGTGTGCCTCGGCCGGGACCCCGTCCAGAGCCTCCAGCCGGGCCAGGCCAGCGTCCACTCCGGGGTGGCCGGTGAGGACCGGCTCGACGCCCAGCGGCTCCACGGGGGCGATCATGTCCGACGCCCCGGCGTCCCGGACGGACTCGGGCGGTTCACTCGTCCCGGGCATCGGGCTTCTTCGTGCTGGTGGCCTTGCGGACGGTGGTCTTCCTGGTCGCGGCACGCTTCGCGGGCGTCCCGGACCGGGTGGCGGCCTCGGACCGGGCCTCGGTCTGCTTGGCGGTGGCGGTCTTCTTGACGGTCGTCGTCTTCTTCTTCGCGGTGGCCTTCCCGGCCGCCGTCCCCTTCCTGGCCGTCCCCTTCCCGGCCGTCCCCGTCGTCGCCGGCTTCTCGGCCGCGCTCTTCCTCGGTGTGCTCTTCTTGGCTGCGCTCTTCTTCGCCGGACTCTCCCCGGCGGCACTCTCCTCGGCCGCGGGCTCCTTGGCCGGGCCCTTCTTCGCCAGGCCCTCCCCGGCGGCGCTCTCCTCGGCCGCGGGCGCCTCCGGCGGGACCGGGGCGGCCCGGGACACGGGCGGAACCGGTGGATCGACCTCGACCGGCTCGTCCACCTCCACCCGCTCGGCGACTATCGGCTCCCCCGTCGCCGGGACCGCCGAGCGCTCCTCCTCGAACTCCCAGCCGCGCCCGAACAGGTCACCGGCCCGCGGCGCCGGCACCGGCTCCTCGGCCTCGTACGACTCCGGCCCGGACCCGGCCGCCGGGGCCTCCTCCTCGACCTCGCGCAGCTTGGTCTCCAGGTACGCCAGCACCACGCCGACCTTGGTCACCTGGTCGCCGACCTTCTCGAAGACCTTCTCCGCCTCGTTGCACGCCACACCGACCGCCAGGTCCACCCCGGCGCGCCCGGCGGTGACCGCCTCCCCGGCCAGGGTCTGCAAGGTCTCCACCGACGGCGGGAACTGGCCGCCCAGCCGGCGCTCGACCCCGGCGACGTCCACCCCGGCCTTCTCCAGGATCGAGGTCGCCGTCCCGACGACCAGCTTGCCGACCTCCTCGACCACTCCGGCGGCGGTCTCCACCACTCCCCGAACCGTCCTCGGCAGCATCCGGGTGCCTCCCAATCGCGTACGCGCGTCGCTCCGTCGCCCTCAGTACCCGGGCCGTTCCGGGCACCCCACGGACGACGTCCGGGCACCCCACGGACGACGCTACCGCCAAAACCCGCCTGAGGTACCGTGGCCCGCAGTCAGCACCGTAGCGACCGGGGGAGGGAGCCGCCCCGTGGCGAACGCCGAGGAGTGCCGGGAGGCACTGGAGCAGCTCAGCCGGAACATGGCGAAGTCCACCGGCGACGTCCGCAAGGCCGCGGCCCTCGACCGTTCGCTCAGCTGCCGGATCACCGACCTCGACCTGACCTTCACCGGGCGACTGCGCGACGGCCGGATCCAGGACATGGTGGTCTCCCCCGGCGCCCCGGCCGGGAAGGCGGAGATCCGGCTCACCATGACCAGCGACGACCTGGTCGCACTGGTCGGCGGGCGGCTCGGCTTCGCCTCCGCCTGGGCGAGCGGCCGGGTCAGGCTGGAGGCGGGCTTCCGCGACCTGCTGCGACTGCGCACCCTGCTCTGAGCCGGGCCGCCGAACCGGTCCCGAGTTCGGCCGCCGGGCCCGTCCCGGACCGTCCCGGTGCCGTCGGACCCGGCCGTCGGACCCGGCCGTCGGACCCGGCCGTCGGACCCGGCCGTCGGACCCGGCGCTGCCGAGGGCGGCCCCGGGTCGACCGCCGACCTGTTCTCAGAACCCCAGATCGGCCAGCGCCTTGCGGCCGTCCACCGGCGCGCCGCCCGCGTCCAGCACCGTCCACGCCGCCGCGCACAGCGCCCGCAGGCCGTCCCAGCGGTCCCCCGCCCCGGACAGTCGCAGCACACCGGCCTCGACGCCCGCGACCCAGCCGCCGCACCCGAAGCCGCCGTCCACGGCCGCCACCGCGGGGTGGGGGACGAGCAGTCCGCGCAGGTCGGCGGCCAGGTAGGTCGGCCGGTGCTCGACCGGGGCCGCCAGCAGCAGCTCCGGGGTGGTCACCCCGGTGAACACCAGCAGGCTGTCCACCCCGCCGTTGAACGCGCCCTCGATGTCGGTGTCCAGCCGGTCCCCGACCACCAGCGGACGCTCCGCACCGGTACGCAGCACGGTCTCCCGGTGCATCGGCGGCAGCGGCTTGCCCGCCACCTCCGGCTCCACCCCGGTCGCCGCCCGCACCGCCGCCACCAGGGTGCCGTTGCCGGGCGCGATGCCACGGGCCCTCGGCACCGTCAGGTCCAGGTTGGACGCCACCCACGGCAGACCGCTCTGCACGGCGTACGAGGCCTCCGCCAGGTCCGTCCACCCCACCGAGGGGTCGAAGCCCTGGACCACCGCGAGCGGACCGTCGGCCAACGAGCGGACCGCGACCAGCCCCAGCTCGGCCAGCGCCTCCTCCAGTCCGAGCCCGCCCACGACCAGCACCTTCGAGCCGGCCGGCACCTTCTCGGCGACCAGCCGGGCGGCGGCCTGGGCCGAGTTGATCACGTCGGCCGGCTCGGCCGGGACGCCCAGCTCGGTCAGGTGCTCCGCCACCACCCGCGGCGGGCGGGAGGCGTTGTTGGTCACGTAGGCGAGCCGCATCCCGGCCGTGCGGGCGGCGTCCAGCGCGTCCACCGCGTGCTCGATCGCGTGCGCGCCCGCGTAGACCACGCCGTCCAGGTCCAGCAGCGCGGTGTCGTACGCGTCGGTCAGCGGCCGCTCGCTGCCGCCGGGGGCGGTCCGTCGCACGGGGGTGGCCGTCTCGGTCATGGCTGCGCTACCTCATTCACTGCGTCGTCGTTCACTGCGTCGTCCGCGCCGCACGTCCTCGTGCGGCGCGGCTTCCGTCACTCGTGCGTGGCGGAGCCTGTCACGGCGTCCGTCACTGGTCCGCCACGGTTTCCGTCACTGGTCCGCCACGGTCTCCGTCGCGGAGTCCGTCACGGTGTACGGCCGGTCCTCGCGCCGACCGGTCAGGCGCCGTCGTCGGCACCGTTGCCCGCGCCGGCGTCGCCCGCCGACCCTCCGGCCGGGCCCTCGGCACCCGCCGGGGGCGCCGCGTACCCGGGTGCTCCCGGCAGCAGCGGGCCGTACGCCCCGGCCCGGGCCGCCAGGGTCGCGCGGGTCTGCCGCAGCGCCTGCCGGTAGTGGTCGCTCTCCGGCCGCATCGCCACGGCCAGCGCCAGGTGCTCGGCGGAAGTCTCGAAATCGCCCAGCCGGGCCGCCGCGACACCCCACCCGAACTGAGCGTAGTCGTCCGCCGGGTCCGCGAGCGCCACGGCACGGAAGTTCCCCAGGGCCGCCGCGTACGAGCCCGCGTCGAACTGGGCCCGCGCCAACGCCTCCCGGATGCTGCGCGAGTGCGGCTCGGCCGCCACCGCCCGGGCGAGCAGTTGCTCGGCGGCCGCCGGATGCCCCTGGGCCAGCAGCTGGGCACCCCTGCGGAACCAGTCGTACACGTCCCCGGCGGGCTCCCCGGAACGGCTCTGCCGCGGCACCCCTCCGACCCCGGTACCGTCGACCCCCGCGCTGCCGGCCCCTGCGCCGCCGCCCGGTGCTTCGTCGCCCGGTGCACGGCCCGGCACGCCGCCGGCCGGAGCATCCCCGCGGGTGGCACCGACCGGCCCGACCGGTCCGCCCGACTCGACCGGGCCGCCGCCGTCCACCCGTTCCTGCCCGTCGTCCATGCCGTACCTCGCCCTCGGTCGCACACCCGGCCCACGACTCGGCACGGGCATTCCGATCTCTCAACAACGCGTACCCGGTTACGATGCCCAGAATGAGCACACCCAGTGCAGAAGACGGAGTCGAGACTCCCGAGGGCGGCCCCGGTGATCCCGGGCACGTCGCCACCGCCGGCCTGTCCCTGTCCCCCTTCCGCGGCCTGCGCTACGTCCCCGACCGGGTCGGCGCCCTGGCCGCGGTGATGTCCCCGCCGTACGACGTCGTGGATCCGGGCCGCCGGCTCGACCTGGAGACCGCCGACCCGCACAACGTGGTCCGGCTGATCCTTCCCAGGCCCGAACCCGAGGACGCCGGCGACCGCCCCGACCGCGACACCCGCTACCGGCACGCCGCCCGGCTCCTGGCCGCCTGGCAACGCGAGGGCATCCTGGCCGCCGACCCCGAGCCCGCGCTCTACGTCTACGAGCAACGGGTGCCGGCCACCGACGACTCCCCCGAACTGCTCCAGCGCGGCCTGATCGGCGCCCTCGCGGTGAGCGGCCGCGAGGGCGGCGTGGTGCTCCCGCACGAGGACGTGATGCCGCGGCCGGTCGCCGACCGGGTCGGCCTGATGCGCACCACCCGGGCCAACCTGGAACCGCTGCTGCTCACCTACCGGGGCAACGGCGGCGCCTCCGGCGTGATCGAACGGACGGTCGAGCGCGAGCCGCTGCTCTCCACCGCCACCAGCGACGGCACCCATCACCGGCTGTGGGCGGTCACCGACCCCGCCGAGATCGCCGGGATCAGCCGCGACCTCGCCACCTGCCGGGCGCTGATCGCCGACGGCCACCACCGCTGGGAGATGTACCTGCGCCTCCAGCGCGAGCACCGCCACCTGCCGCGCAGCCCCTGGGACCGCGGCCTGGTGCTCCTGGTGGACACCGCCCGCTACCCGCTGCGGGTCCGCGCCATCCACCGCGTGCTGTACCGGCTGCCGGTGGCCGAGGCACTGGAGCGGCTCGGCGACCAGTGGAAGGTCAAGGAGGTACCCGGGCCGCTGTCCGCCGCGCTCCAGGCCCTCGCCGAGCAGAAGCGGCACGGCGGCAACGGCTTCGTCCTCACCGGCGGCGACGGTGTCTACTGGCTGCTCGGCGAGCCCGAGGAGTCCCTGCTCGACGCCACCGTGCCGCAGGGCCGGCCCGAGGAGTGGCGCCACCTGGATGCCACCGTCCTGCACGCCACCCTGCTGGACCACACCTGGCACGTCCCCGACGGCCCGGACGACATCGGCTACCTGCACACCGCCGTGGCCGCCGAGCAGGAGGCCGCGCGCACCGGCGGCACCGCCGTCCTGCTGCACCCGGTCCGGGAGTCGGTGGTGAGACGGCTGGCCGAACAGGGCGTCACCATGCCGCGCAAGTCCACCTCCTTCGGGCCGAAGCCGGCCACTGGGCTGGTGCTGCGCAACCTCGCGCTGGGCTGACGACGACGCCGGGCCGGACACCGGGCCGGAACGCCGTGAGGCCCTGCCGTTCCCCGGGATTCCAGGGAACGGCAGGGCCTCACGGCATTGCCCGGGGAGCTGCTCAGCTCTTGTCGGCGACGGCCTCGGCGCCAGCGTCGGCTTCGGCCTTGGTGTCCTGGACCTCCTGGACGCGCTCGGGGACGACGCCGTCGAAGTCCTCGTCGATCTCCAGGTCGTCCTCGTCGTAGAACTCCTCGACGTCCTCCTCGTCCTCGAAGATCACGCGGTCGTCGGCGTTGTCGCCGCCACCGCGCTTCTTCGCCGGCGCATCCGTCGACTCGGTCTCGTCCTCGGCCAGCTCCGGGTCGAGCGTGTCGATGAACTCCACGCCGTCGATCTCGGCGAGCCGCTCCGAGGCGTTGGTGGTGCCGTCGGTGTCGGCCTCGGCGGCCTTGGCGAACCAGTCACGGGCCTCGTCGGCCCGGCCGGCCGCGATCAGGGCCTCGGCGTAGGCGTACCGCAGGCGCGCGGTCCACGCGTGCACGGCGCTGGAAGCCAGCTCCGGGCTCTGCAGCGTCACCACGGCAGCGTCGAACTGCTCCATGTCGCTGCGGGCACCGGCCGCCACGAGACGCATCTCGACCTGGCCGGCCTTGTCCAGCTGCTTCACCTCGGGCTCACCGGCCATCGCCAGCGCCCGCTCCGGGCGGCCCAGACCGCGCTCGCAGTCGGCCATCACCGGCCACAGGTCCGCCCGGCCGGTCATCCGACGGGCGGCGCGGAACTCGGTCAGCGCCTCGGAGTAACGCTGCGTCATGTACGAGGCGAAACCGGCCGCCTCACGGACCGCCGCCACGCGGGAGGCCAGACGGAGCGCGACACGCGAGTACTGGTAGGCCTCCTCCGGCTCGCTGTCGAGCATGCGGGCCACCATCACCAGGTTGCGGGCGACGTCGTCCGCGAGGGTCTTGGGCAGGCTCTTGAGCTCCTGGCGCACGTCCGCGTCCAGCTCGAAGCCGGTGATGTCCTCCGGGATCGGCAGACGCTTGACGGGCTCGTAGTTGCCCCGGCGGTCGTCGTAGTCCCGACGGTCACCGCCGCGGTCGTCACGATCCCGACCGTAGCCGCCGCCCTGGCGGTCGTCACGACGGAAACCACTCGGGCGGTCGTCACGGCGGAAGCCACCGCGGTCACCGCCGGACGGACGGTCGTCACGGCGGAAGCCACCACCGGAGGGGCGGTCGCCGCGGTCACGGTTGAAGCCACCACCGGAGGGACGGTCGTCACGACGGAAACCACCGCGCTCGCCACCACGGTCGTCACGGTCACGGCCGTAGCCACCACCGGTCGGGCGGTCGTCACGACGCGGACGGTCGTCACGGTCACGGTTGAAACCACCGGACGGGCGGTCGTCACGGCGGAAGCCACCGCGGTCACCGCCAGACGGACGGTCGTCGCGACGGAAGCCACCACCGGTCGGGCGGTCGCCGCGGTCACGGTTGAAACCGCCACCGGAGGGACGGTCGTCACGACGGAAACCACCGCGGTCGCCGCCGCGGTCGTCACGGTCACGGTTGAAACCACCGGACGGGCGGTCGTCACGGCGGAAGCCACCGCGGTCACCGCCAGACGGACGGTCGTCGCGACGGAAGCCACCACCGGTCGGGCGGTCGCCGCGGTCACGGTTGAAACCGCCACCGGAGGGACGGTCGTCACGACGGAAACCACCGCGGTCGCCGCCGCGGTCGTCACGGTCACGGTTGAAACCACCGGACGGACGGTCGTCACGACGGAAACCACCGCGGTCGCCGCCGCGGTCGTCACGGTCACGGTTGAAACCACCGGACGGACGGTCGTCACGACGGAAGCCACCGCGCTCGCCACCACGGTCGTCACGGTCACGGCCGTAGCCACCACCGGTCGGGCGGTCACCGCGGTCACGGTTGAAGCCACCACCGGAGGGACGGTCGTCACGACGGAAACCACCACCGGAGGGGCGGTCGCCGCGGTCACGGTTGAAACCGCCACCGGAGGGACGGTCGTCACGACGGAAACCACCGCGGTCGCCGCCGCGGTCGTCACGGTCACGGCCGTAGCCACCACCGGTCGGGCGGTCGTCACGACGGAAGCCACCGCGCTCGCCACCACGGTCGTCACGGTCACGGCCGTAGCCACCACCGGTCGGGCGGTCACCGCGGTCACGGTTGAAGCCACCACCGGAGGGACGGTCGTCGCGACGGAAACCACCGCGCTCGCCACCACGGTCGTCACGGTCACGGCCGTAGCCACCACCGGTCGGGCGGTCGTCACGACGCGGACGGTCGTCACGGTCGTCACGACGGTAACCACCGGAGGGACGGTCGTCGCGGCGGAAACCACCGGACGAACGGTCGTCACGGCGGTCATCGCGACGGGAGCCGCCACGGTCGTTGGACCAGCCCCCGCGGGACCGGGGCTCGTAGCCTCGGCCGTCGTCCGATCGGCGCTCGGGACGGCCCTGGGGCTCGTTCGACATCGTGGTGACTCCTTCTGCTGCTTCAGCTCCACCGCGGACGGAGCATCATGCGACTCTGCTCCCGCCACGCGGTTTCGACGCCGGCCTGCTGGCCTGCGTACCTTCTCCATTGTCCGGCATGCCAGGAGCGTCCGCGTCTGGGCGGAAGTCCCGTTCTGCCGGTCTTCTTCACGTTCGCAAAACACAAAAAGGCCGCGGCCCCAGCGAGTCGCTGGGGCCGCGGCCTTGAATAATTGTTCGGCGGCGTCCTACTCTCCCACAGGGTCCCCCCTGCAGTACCATCGGCGCTGTAAGGCTTAGCTTCCGGGTTCGGAATGTAAC
>NZ_JBVJBI010000079.1:0-15670 GCF_055589745.1 Kitasatospora sp. NPDC041917
TTTGGAGATGGAGGTTGTTCACCTATCGGGCATAGCGGATTAATGCAGCACGACGATAAGCCACTTACGGGATTAGGAATGCCAAAACGCCCACTGAGATCTGCAGCGTCGCATTGTTGGTGTGGTCGCTGGGATTGCCATGAGCAGTACTGGGGGGCGAATATCCCTCCAGGGCGGTGTCGTTCAGAGGTACTGCCAGTGGATGCCGGTTCAGGTGGCCGGTTCAGCGGCGTCATCAGCCGTGGCGGCGAACTGCTGCCCACGGCGGGACGGGCTGCTGCCGACGCGGCCAAAACGAACGGGAAGAGCGGCCATGGACGAACACATCGTCTAACAGCTTTTGAAGTCCCAGATGCCGGTTCCGGTCTGAGCCCAGTGCTCACGTCCGGCCGCCGCAGCACCATCACCTGCGGCACGACTCACGTGACCGCCTGACCGCCGAATTCATCGTCCTGCGGGTCCGCCTGGACGGACGCCGCCCATGCCTCGAAGCGGACGGCACCCTGCCATGTGCTGGCTGCTGGCCCAGCGGCCACCCCACCTGGCCGAGCCCACCCACTACTGGGTCTCCGACCTGTCCCCGCCACCCCGTCCGAGGAACTGGTCCGCCTCGCCAAGATCCGCTGGCGGATCGAGCGCGACTACCGGCTGTTTCGAAAGTACTGGTCACAGCTACTCATTGATGGCTGCGACCAGCACGGTCGCTTTCGTGGCGGACGGTGAGAGGCGGGTTCGGGCGGCGAGGTGCTCGTGCTGCTGCGGGAGTGACGCCCGTGGAACCACTGCGGACAGAGCGGCGTGAGGCGTTCCGCGATGGGATCGAACAGGTCGGCGGCGCCCTGTGATGACGAAGAACCGGCGTGCCACCTGCGGGAGGGGCACGCCGTCGACCGGATGTCCTCGTTCTGGTGGGACGGTCTTGTCTACTGCGCTTCGGCCGGTTCACCGTTGGCTGCCGTGGTGTCCGGCGGTGGCGTGTCGGTGTCCGCCCGGGGACGGTCGGGAAGCAGGTGCGTGGCAGGCAGCGGGGTGCGCTCGCCGGAGGCGTCGCTGGTGAAGGGGATGACGCCCGATCCGCCGGGGAACTCGCCGGTCACGTAGTAGTCCGTACGGAACCCGAGGGTCGACTGGGTGCTGAGGGTGTTGCCGTCGGCGCGGACGGGCGTGAGTTCGTGGTGCTCCATCCACAGGCAGTCGGTGCTGCGCGGCGGAATGATGAGCCCTCGCTCCTTGCTCTCCTCGGCCATGGTCGACCCGTTGCGGCGGGTTTCGTAGCCCAGTTCGATGGAGGCGGAGACGGAGGCGGTGGTGGTGACACCGGCGCCCATGCCGAACGGTTTGGCGGACGCCTCCACACCGACCGACGCGCCCACGGTGATGCCCGTGGCCGCGCTGAAGGAGGAGCCCGCCTCCCGGGTGACCCCCGTGGTCATCGTCTGCGACTCCGGCTGGGCCACGGTTCCGGCGCGGTTGTCGCGGAAGAGGACGAGACCGCCCATCCACGCACTCGACCCGCGCCCCTGCGAGTTGCGGAAACAGAAGAAGGGGCTCCTCACGCGCGGTCAGCATCCACCCGGCCATGACGGGGCGTCACCCAGCGCACGGAGGCACGATCGACTTCACAGAATCCGTGCCCGGACCGTTTTCACCCGTCGCCGACGGGGTCGTCCCGTTGCTGCCCTCACGGGTCCTGCTCGCGCCCGGGGTGTTCCTTCGAGGACGTCAGGCACGCACGTGACGTGCTGGAGGAGAGACTGCCGGGACCGGCTCGCGCCGGGCTCGGCAGGCTGTGGCGCACGGAGTTCTGGTGGTGTCGCCGCCCGGCCGAGCGGGCGGAGTGGGGGTGGAGGGACCTGCGACCCGCCCCGCACCGAGGTGGGCCGGTCACGGCCGTGGCCGTGGTGATCACGGCCCGCGGCCCGGCGGCAGCGGCGGTGGATCGTGGACGGCCCCCTGGCCCCGGTCCGCGCTTACGGGCGGGGGCGGAGATCGGCCACTCCGGGTGGCCCGCCGGCCCGTGCGGCCTCGGGCAAATCTCCCGACTCGTGACCCGACGGGCCTCCGGCGCCCGTGCGCCGCGCCGCCCCGGGCCCCCAACCGTCGCAGGTCAGCCACATATCGGGGCGGGGTGGGCGCGAGGTGGCTGAAAATTGTGTGCCATATAAACTGTGACATTGTTCTGATGGCCGGTCAGTGACAGGATCCACGCCAATCTCCTCATCTCCTTCACTCAGTCCGACCCCACGTCGGGCTGCCCCCACTCGAAGAAGGACTCGGCGTGCTCCTGCGCACAAGACTCTCCACGCTCGCGGCCGGCGTCGTCGCCTGTTGTGCCACGGCCACCGCCGTGCTGCCGGCCCAGGCCTTCGCGGCTCCCGCCGCCGTCACCGCCACCCCGGCCCTGACCGCGGCCGCCCCGACCACGACCGACCCGAACGCACCCGCCGCACCCTCCGCGCCCATCGCCGGCGCGACGGCGGGCTCCGAGGAGCCCGCCGCGCCCGCGGCCCCGCTGCCCCCGGCGCTGATCGGCGAGCGACTCATGGGCGGGCCGGCCACAACGGCCGCCGCGGCCGCGACGGCCGCCCCCGTCGGCCCCAAGTCCCCTGCCCCGCAGGCTATTTCCGGCGCGGACGCGGCCGCTGCCGCCGCGCAGGCCTGCACCCCGGCCGACTTCGCCGCCCGCACCGGGGCCGACCTGGTCGCGTTCATCAAGAGCTCGACCCCGGAGTGCATCCGGGGGCTGTACAGCAGCGGTGGCGCCGACCCGAGCATCTTCCGGCAGTCCCGGATGCTGTCCGTCGCGGCCGCGTTCAAGGACCTGGCGGCCGGCTACACCGGCGACAACTCGACCGGCATCCAGCAGCTGGCGCTCTACCTGCAGGTGGGCTACTACATCCAGTTCTACTACCCCGACGCGGCCGGCCCGTACACCGGCGAGCTCACCACCGCTGTCAGGGCCGCCCTGGACGCGTTCTTCGCCGGGGCCCGCTGGCACGACGTCACCGAGGGCAACGGCATCGTGCTCAGGGACGTCGTGTGGCTCACCGACAGCGCCAACGTCCAGGCCGGCTACCTGAGCGTCTACAAGCGGATACTGGACGACTACAACAACTCCTACAACGCGGTCCCGAAGATGGTCGGCGCGGTCAACTCCGTGCTGCAGTACCCGCTCTGGCGGGGCAACTCGAACCAGGACTTCGTCAAGGCGGTCGCCGCCGACCCGAGCCTCGCCGTCTCCCTCGCCGACTTCGCGATCAACCACAAGGACCTGATCGGCGGGCCCAACGAGGTCCTCGACACCAACGCGGGCAACGACCTGGCCCGGATGGCCGGGAGCAGCCCCGCCGTCGAGGCCCTGGTCAAGCCGCTGGTCAGGAAGGTGCTGGACGCCGCGCCGCTGCTGACGCCGGCGGCGCCGCTGTACGTGCACACGGCCGTCCAGGCCGCGTACTACAACAGCGGTCAGTGCTCGTACTACGACATCTGCAACCTGCCCGCCAAGCTCACCTCGGTGGTCCTGCCGCACCAGTTGGTCTGCGACAACCGGACCATCCAGGCCCAGGCGCTGTCGGCCGAGGAACTGGCCACCGTCTGCGCCAGCCTGCGCAACCAGGACGCCTTCTTCCACGGCGTGGTCAAGGACAACGGGCCGATCCCGAACCAGTACGCCAGGAACGTCACCTTCGGGATCTTCGCCAACAAGACCGACTACACCACCTACTCGTGGGCGATCTTCGGCAACGACACCGACAACGGCGGCCAGACCGTCATGGACGCGACCGACCCGAACAAGCTGGCCGCGACCGTGATGTACCAGAAGACCTGGAACAACAACGACCCGGCCCGGGTGTGGAACCTCAACCACGAGTACACCCACTACCTCGACAGCATTTACGACCTGAAGGGCAACTACCCCACCCAGATGTCCGTCCCGGACATCTGGTGGGTCGAGGGCCTCGCCGAGTACGTCTCGCACAGCTACCGCGGCGCCACCGACACCGACGCGATGGCCCAGGCCGCGAAGCACACCTACAAGCTCAGCACCCTCTTCCAGAGCACCCCCGGCAACTCGGACTCGACCCGCGTCTACCCGTGGGGCTACCTGGCCACCCGGTACATGGTGGAGAAGCACCCGGCCGACGTCCAGGCCATGCTGGCCCGGTTCCGCGTCGGTGACTACCGCGGCGGCTACGCGGTCTACAACAGCCTCGGCACCTCCTACGACGCCGACTTCGACGCCTGGCTCGACGCCTGTGCCGGCGGCGCCTGCTACAACCCCGGCCCGACCTCCCTGTTCGACACCTCGGTGAACGGCGCGACCGTCAGCGTGAACGACCGGTCGGTGCAGACCGGCTCCGGCCGGATCACCGCCTGGCACTGGACCTTCGGCGACGGCACCTCCTCGGACGAGCGCAACCCGAGCCACACCTACGCGGCGGCCGGCAGCTACACCGTCGCCCTGACCACCACCGACGACACCGGCCGGATCTCCACCACCCCGGCCACCGTCACCGTGACCGCCGCCCCGGTCGTCCTGCCGGCCTGCACCGAGCAGCGCGCCGACGCGATGGGCCGGAACTGCTCCCGCGGCGGCCGCGCCGCGACCGCCGGCAACCTCGACTACCTGTACGTCTACCTGCCGGCCGGAACGACCACGCTGAAGGTCACCACCTCCGGCGGCACCGGCACCGCGCACCTCTACTACAACGCGGACACCTGGGCCTCGCCGAAGGCCTTCACCGCCTCCTCCACCGGCACCGGCACCACCCAGTCCCTCACCGTCACCAACCCCACCGCCGGCTACCGCTACCTCAGCCTGTACGCCGTCACCGACTTCAGCGGCGTCACGGTCAGCACCCAGTTCTGACCCCGACCCACACACCTGAGCGGAGCGCTCGGCCGGCTTCCCGGCCGGGCGTTCCGCGTGGGCGTTCCGGATGGGCGATCCACCGGGCCGACGGGCGGGCCGACGGGCGGGACGGCGTGCGGGCCGACCGGCCGGGCGTGCGGGCTCCTCAGCGGCGGCTGAGGTAGGTGAGGACGGCGAGGACGCGGCGGTGGCCGCTGTCGGCCGGCGAGAGGCCGAGCTTGGCGAAGATGTGGCCGATGTGCTTGTGGACGGCGTTGTCGGTGATGACGAGCCGGGTGGCGATGGTGGTGTTGTCCTTTCCTTCGGCCATCAGGGCGAGGACTTCGCGTTCGCGCGGCGTGAGGGCGGCGATCGGGTCGCGGGCGGGCCGGGTGAGGAGCTGGCCGATCACCTCGGGGTCCATGACGGTGCCGCCGGCGGCGACCCGCCGCAGTGCGTCGGTGAACTCGCTCACCCGGCTCACCCGGTCCTTGAGGAGGTAGCCGACGCCGCCGCGGCCGTCGGAGATCAGCTCGCCGGCGTACTGCTGCTCGACGTACTGGGAGAGGACGAGCACGGGCAGGCCGGGGTGCAGGCGGCGGGCGCGGATCGCGGCGTGGATGCCTTCGTCGCGGAAGCCGGGCGGCAGCCGTACGTCGACGATGGCGACGTCCGGGCGGTGTTCGGTGACGGCAGCGACGAAGCCCGGGGCGTCCGGGGTGATCGCGGCGACCTCGAAGCCCTTCGCGGTCAGCAGGAGTTCCAGCCCGTTGGCCAGCAGGACGTTGTCCTCGGCGATCACGACGCGCACGGCAGGCTCACGGTGATCGTGGTCGGGCCGCCGCCGGGGCTGTGGAGGTGGACGGTGCCGTCGAGCGCCAGGACGCGGTGGCGGATTCCGGTGATGCCGGTGCCCAGCGTCTCGTCGGCGCCGCCGACGCCGTCGTCGGTGACCTCGATCGCCAGCCGGTCGCCGTCGCGTGCGACGCGGACGGCGGTCCGGGTGGCCCGGCTGTGCTTGGCGGCGTTGGTGAGCGCCTCGGCGATCGTGAAGTAGGCGACGGCCTCGACCGCGGCGGGGACGGTGTCGAGGTCGCCGGAGCCACCGGAGCCGATGTCGAGGGTGGTGTCGATCGCCGATCGGGACGCCAGCGCGGTCAGCGCCCCGGCGAGGCCGCGGTCGGCGAGGATCGGCGGGTAGATCGTCCGGATCACCGCCCTCAGCTCCGCCATGGCCTCCTCGGTGTTCTCGTGCGCCTCCTCCAGGAGCCCGGCCACCAGCCGGGGGTCTTCGCTCAGCAGCTCACGGGCCACGCCCAGCCGCATCGCGATGGCCACCAGCCGGGCCTGGGTGCCGTCGTGCAGGTCGCGTTCGATCCGGCGGAGTTCCGCGCCGTGCGCGTTCATGGCGTGCACCCGCGTCTCGGTCAGTGTCTCCACCCGCTGTGCCAGCCGTGCGGCGGTCGAGGGGGACAGCAGCGCGACGCAGGTCCGGGCGTGCAGGCGGGCCAGCCGGGGAGCCAGCCAGTAGGTCAGGGCCGCGAAGGCGACGGCTTGTGCGGTCCCCAGGGTCAGCGCCGTGCCCCACCCGGTCAGGGGGACACCGGCGGCGAACCCGCCCGCGCGGGTGCCGGCGGGCAGCGCCCACCACAGGGGCACCGTGACGGCCGTGGTCACCGCGTTGCCCGCGCACAGCACCAGGACGAGGCCGAACGCCAGGGCGGTCACGGTGCAGGCGCAGAGCCAGCCGAGGAGTCGCCACGGGCCGACCCGGACCGGGCCGGAGCGCGGAGAGCCCAGCAGCCGGTCGGCGCGGCGGCGGTGCCAGGACGCCCAGGAGCGGGCCGTGACCGGGACGGCGAGTACGGGCAGCGCCAGCACGGCGACCGCAGCGGTGAACAGGCTCCCCAACAGGTAGCCCAGACCGCGCCACATCTCCGAAAGCCGACCGGCCCCATGGTGCTTCATCCGCACCAGTCTGGACCATGAGGGCCGGGCCGGGCATTACAGCCCACTACCCTCTTTTGTGACGGGTGGGCGGTATCGTCCGGCCTCCCCTCCCGGACCTAGCGTCAACGCCCATGACGACTTCACCGATGCGTGCCCCGCGACGACACCACCGATCCGTCCGACGGAACGTCACGCTGGCCGCCGTCGCGGCCGTGACCCTTTCCACCGGCGCGCCCGCGGCGCCGGCCGCCCCGCAGCACGACGACCGGCTCCGGATCCGGCTCCAGCGCGACGCCGACGCGCTCACCGCGGTCGGCGCCACCGGAGTGCAGGCCCGCGTGGTCACCTCCGACGGCCGGAACCTGACCGCCGCCGGCGGCGTCGCCGATCTGACCGGACGCCAGCCGGTCCCCCGGAACGGCTCCTTCAGGATCGCCAGCATCACCAAGACGTTCGTGGCCACCGTGACCCTGCAGCTCGCCGGAGAGAACAGGCTCTCCCTGGACGACCCGGTCGATCGGTGGCTGCCCGGCGTGGTGTCCGGAAACGGCAACGACGGTCGCGCGATCACTGTCCGCCAGCTGCTCCAGCACACCAGCGGCATCCACGACGACTACCCGGACTACACCTCGGCGGAGGACTTCCGGCAGCACCGGTTGGACGCGTACACACCCGAGCAGATCGTCGCCCGGGCGATGGCCCACGGCCCGGACTTCGATCCCGACACGGGCTGGAACTACAGCAACACCGGTTACGTCCTGCTCGGGATGATCATCGAGCGGGTCACCGGGCATCCCTGGCACGAGGAGGTCAGGGACCGGATCGTCCGGCCGCTCGGCCTCGATCACACCTTCCACCCGGGTACGTCCCCCACCCTGCCCCGGCCGCACGCCGAGACCTACCAGAGGTTCGCGGCCGGCGAGCCGTTCGTGGACGTCACCGAGCAGATCGGTTCGGGCACCAACGGCGAGGCCGGGCTCCTCTCCACCACCGCCGACCTCGACCGGTTCTTCGGCGCCCTGCTCGGCGGCCGGCTCCTGGCACCGGCGCAGCTGGCGGAGATGACCCGGACCGTCGAGGTCGGCGAGAAGTTCGAGCGGTTCATGCCGGGTGCCCGGGCCGGGCTGGGGATCTTCTCGCGTCGGCTGTCCTGCGGCGGGGAGTACTGGGGCCACGAGGGCGGTGACGCCGGGTGGATCAGCACCACCGGCGTCACCGCCGACGGCCGGCGCAGCGTCACGGTCTCGCTGTCGGGCGTCCAGGCCGCCACCGACGGGGACGTCCTGCGGGTGGCGGAGGCGGAGAACAGGCTGGTCGACGACGCGCTGTGCACGAGCCCGAAGGCGGGCGGCCCCCAGCGGCGGTGACGTCCTCCGCGCGGACCCGTCCCCCGCGTCCCTGTGGAGAACGCGTTCGCCGAGCTGGAGCTCCTGCCGCTGGAGCCCGTGACGTTCACCGGGTTCGTGGACCCCGACCGGATCGACGTCCTTCTCGCGGCGCTGGCGGAGACCGGCCTGTCCTTCGAGGTCGAGTTCACCGACGCGGACGGACGCGAGCACCTCCATCGCTCGGCCGACCGCCCGCACTGACAAATGATTGTCAGGTTATCGACATGGGAAGGGGGCAGGCCACAGACCGCACCTCCGGAAGGACACCCGTGCACCGCACCACCGTCAGGACCACCACCGCCTTGCTCGCCACCGTACTCGCCGGGACGGTGCTGGGGGCCGCACCGGCCTGGAGCCGCCCCGCGGACGGCACCCCGCCGACCCGTCAGGTGGAGGTGTTCGCCGAGGACGGCGGCATCTCCCGCGCCCAGGCCCCGGCCGCCTCCCCCTACCTCGCCGGCCACCCCCAGGGCGTGGCGCCCGTACAGGGGGACGGCGAGGTCACGGCACTGGTCCACAACGGCGAACCGGCCACCAAGCTGGACGTGGTGGTGATCGGCGACGGGTACACGGCGCAGGAGCAGGACAAGTTCCGTGCGGACGCGGACCAGAAGTGGCGCGAGATGACCTCCGTCGAGCCCTACGCCACCTACCGCTCACTGTTCAACGTCTGGGCGGTGAACGCCGTTTCCCCCGAGTCGGGCGTGACCGGGGACCCGGACCGGGCGACGGTGCGGCACACCGCGCTGGGCTCGTACTTCTGGTGCGACGGCGTGGAGCGGCTGCTCTGCGTGGACGAGAAGGCCGTCGAGTCGTACGCGGCGAAGGCCCCGCAGGCGGACCTGGTGCTCGTGGTGGCCAACACCGCCAAGTACGGCGGCGCCGGCTACAACGACGTCAAGTCCTCGGTCGGCTACGAGGGCATCGCCACCGTGGCGGGCGGCAACGCGAAGTCCGGGCAGATCGCGGTGCACGAGACCGGGCACTCGCTGGGCAAGCTGGCCGACGAGTACGCCTACGACGGCCAGGGGACGTACCAGGGCGACGAACCCGCCGAGGCCAACATCAGCACCCTGACCGCCGACCGGATGCGCGGTCAGGGCACCAAGTGGTCACGCTGGCTGGGGCAGACCTCGCCGGACGGCGGCACGGTCGGCACGTACGAGGGCGGCGGCTACTACCCCACCGGGCTCTACCGCCCGACCGAGAACTCGATCATGCGTTCGCTCGGACGCGAGTTCAACCTGCCCGGGCGTGAGGCGATGATCGCGGGCTTCTACCGCCACGCCACCCCGCTCACCAGCCCCACCCCCGGCGGCAGCCGGCTCACCCCCGCGGACCGCCTCACCGTCGACCTGCCGGTGCCCGCGACCCGGCTCCGTTGGTACCTGGACGGGCGCGAGCTGCCCCGGCTGAGCGGCCGCACCGCGCTGGACCTGGCCGAGCTCAAGCTGACCGGGCCGCGCTCCCGGCCGCACACCCTCACCGCCGTCGCCACCGACCCGACCCCGGCCGTCGCGGACCCGGCGCTGCGCGCGAAGCTGACCGCGAGCCTGTCCTGGGTGGTCACGCGCTGAGGCGAGTCCTGGCGTGCCGTTCGACCGGACCGGCACCCGACGGAACCCCGCCCCGGCCCCTGGAACTCAAGGGGCCGGGGCGGGGTTCCGTCGGGGCTTCACAACATCCACCCGAGTCGAGCGGTTCGTGAGGCGGCCGTGACGACGCCGTGCTAAAACCTTCGACGGGCCGCAACTCCCTTTGCCGGCCCGCACGGTACCGCATGTCCCGTTGTTCCCGCGCCGAGCCTCGGCTCCGGCCACGACCCTGGGAGAACCATGCCCACCGCACACGCGCACACCCGCTTCGCCCGCCTGCTGCTCGCCGCACTGGCCGCCCTCGCCCTCCTGCTCTCGGGCGCGGTCGCCGCGACCCCCGCGAAGGCCACCACCACCAGCCTCGACGGCTCCTGGGCCTGCGAGGTCCCGGCCGGGTACGTCTACGACCAGGTGTCGATGAACCGCAGCTGCAGCGGCGGCGGCAGCTGGAACTCGCCGCAGTTCCACCTGCGGACCCCCTACGACGGCCTGACGGCCTGTCGGAGCACGCCCGGCTTCGTCTACGACAACATCACCTGGGGTCTCGCCTGCAGCCAGATCAGCGGCGTGCAGTCCAACCAGTACCACCTGCGCAAGCCGGTCGACGGCCTGGTCGCCTGCGTGGGCACCCCGGAGTTCACCTACGACTACCTCGTCTGGGGCACCGCCTGCAACCTCACCACGGGCGGCGGCCAGTCCAACGCCTTCCACCTCCGCAAGCCGTACAGCGGCCTCTGGGCCTGTGACGTCCCCTACGGCTTCACGTACAGCACGACCACCCAGAACACCGACTGCAGCACCTACCGGAACACCCCGTCCACCAAGTTCCTGCTGCTCGGCTAGCGTTCCCGCCCCGACGAACGGTGCCGGTCTCCCCGAACCACGGGGAGACCGGCACCGTTCGTCGGGCCCACTACGGCAGCGGGATCCGCACCACCTGCGGGTCGTGGTCGCTGAGCTGCGTGCTGAACTCGCTGTTGATGTGCACGATGTCGTAGCTGTACGCGGTGGCCGCGAGCGCGCCGGAGATCAGGATGTGGTCCAGCACCTGCGAGTTGCCCTCGTACACGTAGGTGTAGCGCTCGGGCAGCGGCAGGGTGCGCGGCAGGTCGGTGAGCGAGCCGCCGGCGGTGAGGATGTCGGCGGTCTGGGAGAACTCGAAGTCGTTGAGGTCGCCGAGCACGATGACCGAGGCCTTCGGGTCCACGGCCAGGATCCGGTCGGTGAAGTCCTTCACCACGGTCGCCTGGTCGTGGCGCTGGCTCTCCGAGGGGCGGGCCGGCTGCTGGTAGCGGCCGAAGAGGGGCTGGTCGCCGCCCTTGGAGTTGAAGTGGTTGGCGATCACGAAGACCGGCTTGCCGTTCCAGCGGAACTCTCCGGCCAGCGGCTTGCGGCTGGAGTTGAACGCCGCGTTGGCCGGGTCGATCCGTCCGGGCGAGTAGGCCAGCTGCGGCGTGCCGCCCGCGTTCACCACGGAGTCGGCGGTGGTGGAGCCGGCGCCGGGGCGGTCGGTGAAGGAGAGGCCGCGGTCGGTGCGGTACAGGAACACCTGGCGGATGTTGCCGCCGGGCTGCCCGCCGTCCTGGCCGTCCACCGGGTCGATCTCGCGGTAGGAGTAGGAGGGGCCGCCGGCCGCGGTGACGGCCGCGGTGAGCTTGGCCAGGGTCTGGGTGGCGCTCACCGTGCCGTCGCTGGTGGCGCCGCTGTTGTCCTGGATCTCCTCCAGGGCGACCAGGTCGGGCGAGCGCAGGTTGGTGACGATGCCCGCCGCGAGGCCGTCGAACTTGCTCTGCGGGTCGGACGGGGCGAGGTTCTCCACGTTGAAGGTCGCGACGGCGAGCTGGCCGGCCGTCGGCGCGGCGGTGACCTCGGGGGCGGTGGTGCCGGCAGTGACCGTCGGGGTCGCGGTGACCTGGAGGGTGAAGTTGCCGAAGGCGTAGTCGAGCACGCCGACGGTGGCGCCGGTCAGGGTGTCGCCGACGTTGGCGGTCGGGGTGGGGGCGAGCGCCTTCCCGAGGACGACCCGCTCCGGGTTGCCGTCGTTCGCCTGCAGCAGGATGCCGCCCCGGTTGGTGCGGGTGCCGCTGCCCTGCGGGACGACGGAGAGCTCGCCGTACTTGTTGGTGGGGCCGACCACGGCCGCGTCGTCGATCTCGACCCGCATGCCCTCCAGGGACTCCCAGAAGTCCAGGCCGTCGGTGGCGGGCTGGTAGTTCCCCGCGGTCTCGACGTCGCCGGAGGTGACGCCGGAGATGACCGCGGACGGGGGCACCCGCCCGCCCTGGCCGACCAGGGTGGCGGCGGGCAGCGGCGCGTTGTGGGCGACCACCGTGACGGCGGGCGCGGTCAGTTCGGTGATCGACAGGTTGGTGGTGCCGCCGGTGCCGCCCGGGCGGAACTGGCTGACGGTGGCACTCACCGTGACCGAGTCCCCGACCGCGACCGAGGGCGCGCCGGAGGTGTAGACGTAGACGCCCTCGCTGGTGCCGGGGTCGTTGTCGGGCTGCGGGTCCTGGTACCAGAAGCCGTTGGGGCCGACGGCCGTCACCACGCCGGGCACGGCGCTGACCGCGCTGCCGGCCAGCGGGGAGACCCGGGCGGCGCCCTGGATGTCGTGGATGCGGGTGCCGCCGGGGTTTCCGCCCCCGCCGGTGGAGGAGTTGCGCGGCGCGGGCGAGCCGATCACGAAGTCCGTCGCGTTGTTGTCGGTGTCGGTGGCGCCGCCGCCCGCGCGCAGGGCCGCGGTGCCGTTCGACAGGTTGCCGGTCGGCGAGCCCTCGGCGGAACCGGCGCCGCTGCCGTAGCCGACGAAGTCCTTCACCCCGGACTGGGTCGCGCAGCCGGTGGAGCAGGTCAGCGCCGTGCCGTTGGTGACGAGGGCGATCTTGCCGGAGGTCGCGGACATCGCGATCGTGCCGGTGGCGTCCGCCGTCGGCAGCGCGGCGCCGGTGCCGGCCCCGGCGGCCTCCTGGACGAGGAAGTAGTGGCCGGGCGCGATCGTCCCGGAGAGGGTGGTCCGCGACCAGCTGGACCCGGTCGCCGAGGCGTACTGCACCGTCCAGCCGGTGACCGACACCGGCGTGGTGCCGCGGTTGTACAGCTCGACGAAGTCGTTGGCGTACGGGGCACCGGAGTTGCCGCCACCGCCGTACACCTGGCTGATCACGATGTCGGGCGACGCCGCCTGCGCAACGCCGCCGGGCAGCGCCGCCAGCGCCGCCACGACGGCCGCGGCGGAGACCGCCGCCGGCGTCCGGCGCCGCACTCGCGCCGCTCTCGGGGTGATCCGGGGATTCAAGGTGCTCCGCATGAGGCTCCTCCTGACCACCGTCCGGGCTCGCGGCCCGGCGGTGTGACCACGGACAAGAAAGGTCGGGCGCTGCGGTTCTAACAGCGCCACCAGATCCCTACCGGGCGCATCGGGCAACGGCCAGACGTACGGCGGAAGAACGTTTCTACGCGCGACAAGTGGGAGGGCGAACTCCGGATGGCCGGAGGCGACTTCCGCTCCCCATGGGGCCGCCGGCCCGACCGGGACAGCGCGGAGCCCGGGCCCGGCAGCGCCTCCGCCGCCGGACCCGGGCCGGTTCCCGCCCGCCGGGTGGTCAGCCCGGACGGTGTTGCCGCGGCGGCGTCACCGTCGGCGTCGCCCGGGGCGGGCGCAGCCGCAGCGGCGCGAGTTCGCGTTCCAGGGCCCGCACGTCCAGCGCTATCCGGGACGCGATCTCGCGCGGGCCGGTGCCGGCGGGCAGCCGGCGCGACCAGGAGCGGGGCTTGGCCGGGCCGTCCTGGACCATGTCGAAGTTGAGCCGCACCACGTCGGCGACGTCGACCAGGCTCACCAGGATCCTGGTGTCCGCGAGGTCGATGCTGACTTCGTTCCCGATGCACGAGCAGGCCACCAGGCCCTCGATGTCCGCCTCCGCCAGGTATCTGGCCAGGGGGACCGCCTTCCCCCGGACCAGAAACGGACGTTCCGCCGGATTCACCGGAACCGCCTCCTCCCCCAGCAGTCGAACGGCGCCTCGGCCGCGGCGCAAGCGCACCGCAACAGACCGGGCCCGGCCTATGCTCCACCACATCCGGCCGGTTCGCCAACTCGGGGTCTCACCAAGTGAATTGGGAGAACGCACCGACCCGGCGCACCGGCGCACGCCCCCGCGCACCTACCGGGTCCGACGGCCCGTGGGCAGGGGCGGACGCACGGCCCGGGAACGCGCGTGTGCCCGCCCGCACGAGGCGGACGGGCACAGCGGCGGTACGCGGGACGGGCGGGGCTCAGCGGGCGCCGCGGCCGTGCAGCACCAGGGAGCGGGTCAGGGCGAGCAGCCCGCCCGTGCAGAGCGCCGTGCGGAGCATGTTCGCCGGCACCCAACTGTCCGCGAACCTGGCCCGCACGGCGGCGAAGTCGTGGATCTGCGACGGGTCGCCGGCCGCCGCCAGCTCGTTGTTGAGCGGGATGTTGACGCCCATGGTGACGATCAGCGCCACCACGTACAGCGCCGTCGCCAGGGCCGCCCACAGCGCCGCCCGGCGCCGGCCGGCCTTGTGCAGCAGCCAGGCCGCCAGGCCGGTCGCCGCGAAGGCGCCGACGAAGACCAGGCCGAACAGCCCGTTCTCGATCGACTTGTTGATGTGCTGCATCGCCGTCACGTAGGTACGGTCGTCCCCGGCCGCCAGGCCCGGCATCACCGACACGTCGAAGGCGAAGAACAGCCCGGCCATCAGGCCCATCGCGACGGTGGCACCCGCCAGCAGCGGACCCGCGGCCCGGCTCTGTCCGACGCTCTGCACGGAACTCCCCACCCCCGCACCCCCGATGGCAGACGGCGCCGTGTACGACAGCGGAACCGCGGTCTGATCCGAACGCATCTCAGGACCCTCTCACTCTTCCGGCTCCGCGCAGTGCGGCGCCGGCGAACGTGGAACACTCGACACCGCCCACCGTGCGGCGAGCCGCGCAACGAAACCGCGACAACCGGAACCCCGTTCCCCGGCAGGGCACGTGCCGCGTGCCGCGGTGCCGCGCCCGGGGCCGAGGGGCGAGGTTCCCGGCCTCCTCAGAGCACCGGGTCCAGGCCGCGCCGGTACCGCCGGTCCAGGACCGTCCGACCGAGCAACCGCACCGGGGCCGGGATGGTCGCCGAGACCGCCCGGACCGAGGCCGCGTCCGCGCCGTCGAACATCCAGGGCTGGAGGTAGGTCATCACCTGGGTCGGCGCGCTCCCGATGATCCGGCGCTCGACCCGCAGGTACTCGTCCACCGACAGGCCGGCCAGTGCCGGGAAGACCACCGGCTCCTCGTGCCGCAGGTGCTCGCGCACCAGGCTCTCGAACGCCCGGGCCGCCTCGGGGAGTTCGGCCCGCAGGCCGGAGCCCAGCACCCCGGCCACCCGCCGCATCGAGGCGTCCAGCGCCTCGTGGTCCTCCTCCAGGACCCCGCTGCCGTCGAAGCCCGCCACCCGGCCGCGCAGGTACGGCCAGAGGATCTCGTCCTCGCTGTGGTGGTGCCAGTCGATCACCGAGCGCAGCCGCCCGAACCACTCCGCGAGCGCCGCGGAGGAGCCCGCCGCGCCGCGCTGCGCCACGGCGGTCAGCCGTGCCGCGTCCCGGCGCATCGCCACGTGCATCAGGCCGAAGCCCTTGAGCTGCTCGGGCAGGGCGCGGAGCCCGTGCTCGGTCGACCAGATCGTCGTACCGTCCGTCATGACCAGACCTCCAGAGTCCGTTCGGATTATCGACCAACGCCCGCCCGCAGGCGGCCGGTCGGAGCCGCCCGGACGGGTCGGCTCACGCGTTCCACACGCCGGAGGCGGCGGCCTCGCGGGCGTAGTCGGCGAAGTCCCGCGGCTCACGCCCCAGCGCACGCCGCACACCGTCGCCCA
>NZ_JBVJBI010000080.1:0-12814 GCF_055589745.1 Kitasatospora sp. NPDC041917
GCCTTCTGGCAGAACGTCGCCCAGGGCTCCCTGCTGGTCGCCGCCGTCGTCATCCAGCAGCGCCGCAACCGCGAGCGGGCGGTCGGACTGCCCGCGTAGCCCCCGAACCGGCCCGCCCTTCGTCCGAAGGGCGGGCCCACAGCACCATCGCCCACCTCCCCCACCCCGCGCGATCTCCCCACCTTGGAGCTCTCGATGTCCCTCGCTTCCGCACCGTCGGGCCGTCCGGACCCGACGGCGGTCGGTTCCGCGCAGCCGTCCGCGCCGCCCGCCCGCCCGCGCCGGCGGCGCCTCGCCACGGCGCTGAGTGCCACGATGATCGTCACCGGAACACTGACGGTGACGGCCGTCAGCACCCCGACCCCTGCCGAGGCGGTGGTCCCGCCCGGCGCGAACGGCACAACGGCGCCGCCGATGGGCTGGAACTCCTGGTACTTCTACAACAACGACTACTCCGCACAGGACATCGCCGACCAGGCGGCCGGACTCGCGACGCCCAACGCGAACCTCGGGCTCAACGGCTCCGGCCTGCACAAGAGCCTCGCCGACCTCGGCTACCGTGGCGTCAGCCTCGACGGCGGCTGGTGGACCCAGAGCGGCACCGGGCGCGACGCCAACGGCGTCATGGTCCCCAGGCCCGGCTTCCTGACCGGCGCCCGGACCAAGGCGGTCACGCTGTCCAACGGCACCACCGTCCCCACGCGCGCGTTGAACACCATGAAGGACCTCACCGACTACGTGCACGCCCTCGGCCTGCAGGCGGGCATGTACACCGACACCGGTGCCGCCGGCTGCGGTGGCCAGCACGGCAGCGGCGGCAACGAGGCCAAGGACGTGACCACGTTCGCGGACTGGGACTTCGACTGGGTGAAGGTCGACCACTGCGGCGGCATCCCGTCCGGCTACAGCACGGTCATGGCGGACTACAAGGCCTGGGGCGGCCTGACGGCCAACGCGAAGACCTCCACCGGGGTGGCGCACCCCCTGGCGCTGGAGATCTGCGAGTGGGGCTCGGGCGCTCCGGACGGCCCGTGGATGTGGGGTGGTTCGGCGGCCCGCACCTGGCGCAACGGGCGCGACATCACCGGCAACGCCGGCTACGGGACGACGTCCAACGGCGGCTCGACGTGGATCAACTGGGCTCAGGTCTCCGAGAGTTTCAACCTGAACGACCACCCCAGCAGCGAAGCCGCTGGCCAGTACAACGACCCGGACTACCTGCTGATCGGGCCCGGCTTCGGCAACAACCCGAGCACCGGGCAGCAGCAGACCCACGGCACGTCCGGCCCCCTCTGGGGTCTCACCCCGGACGAGCAGCAGTCCTACTTCGGGATGTGGGCCATCCAGGGCGCGCCGCTCGTGCTGGCCACCGACACCCCCAACCTGACCGCGGCGACCGCGGCCATCGTCGGCAACGAGTCCGTGATCGCCGTCGACCAGGACAGCGCCGTCCACCAGGGGCAGAAGGTCCTGGACAACGGCAGCGTCCAGGTCTGGTCCAAGCAGCTTGCGGCCTCCGGCACCCGGGCCGTCCTGCTGGTGAACCGCAGCAGCACCTCTCAGCACTACTCGTTCACCACGCAGAACCTCGGCCTGAACGGCACCGCCTCGGTGCAGAACCTCTACACCGGCGCGAGCCTGGGCACCGTCAGCTCGACCGGCTCGCAGAACTTCACCCTGGCCCCCCACCAGTCCGTGATGCTCAAGCTCACCGGCGCCACCGAACAGAAGCCGGAGACGGTCCTCGTTCCGACCGCGTCGGGCGTGAGCCAGAAGACCTGGAACGGCAGCACCTGGTCGGCCTGGCAGACCCTGGCGCTGGGCACCGCCGGCTCCACCGGCCCCGGATCGATCAAGGGCGAGCCCGCCGTCGTCTCCAGCCCGGGCGGCACCGACGTGTTCGTCCGGGGCGCGGACAACGCGCTGTGGCAGAACACCTACAAGAACGGCGCCTGGGGCAGCTGGACCAGCCTCGGCGGCACCCTCACCGCCAGCCCCACCGCGGCGAGCCTCGGACGTGACCGCATCGACGTGTTCATCCGCGACGCCGACGGCAAGGTGTACCAGAAGACCTTCCAGCAGACGCCCGGCGCGAACGACCTTCCGGCCTACTACTACGGCGTCAACTGGACCAGCAGTTGGGCGTACCTGGACGCACCCGACTCGACCACCATCGTCGGCGCCCCCACGGCGGTGGCCTCGCTCAACCGGATCGACGTCTTCGCCCGCGGCACCGACAACGCGCTGTGGCAGAAGAGCTACGTCAACGGTGAGTGGACGGGCTGGACCAGCCACGGCGGCACGCTCTCCTCGTCGCCGACAGCGGTCAGCGGCGGCCCCGGCCAGATCGAGGTGTTCGCCGCTCTGGCGCCCAACAACAGTGTCGGCCAGCTCAGCTGGACCGCCGCAGGCGGCTGGTCGCCCTCCTGGTACGACCTCGGCCGCGCCGTCGTCGGTGCCCCGACCGCGACACAGGTGGGCACCCGGGTCAACCTCTACGCCCGCGCCACCGACAACACCCTGTGGCAGTGGTACCGGATCGGCACCGGACCGTCCGGAACCTGGCAGCAACTGGACAGCACCCTGGCGCTGACCGGTAGCCCCGCAGCGGCCGGCCACCTCTAGGCAGGACCGTCACCTCCTGGCACGGTCGGCTCGGTGGCCCGTCGCGCTCCTCGGAGCTCGACGGGCCACCGGCTCAGCGCTCGAACGGAGGCGGCCTGTGGCCGGGGACCCTGGCTCAGGGCTTGCAGAGAAGTAACCTGTAGCTTCCGGGGTTCTGGCTCGTTGGTGTGCCATGAGGACATCGCGAGGGCAACAGACTTTGCTTCAGGCCAAGTTCGAGGCGATCATGCCGCATCTGGATGAGCGCCAGCGGCGCCTGTCGATGGGGGCGGAGGCCCGGTCGATCGGGCATGGGGCCGACCGGAGCCGATCGACAGCGAACGACGACGACACGAGCGGCGGTTGACACCGATCGCGCGTCGTCGTGCACCACCGCTGCCCGCCGCCCCGGAGACCGCGGCACATCCAGAGCAGCTCCCCCCAGACCGGCCTGGCCCTCGACAGCACGGGGATCGCCACCGGCGCGACCGCGACGGCCAAGGCGCCCAGCAGCGCGAACTCCCAGTCCTGGCACCTCTCGCCTGAGCGACCCGCCCTCCATCCCGCCGGGCCGGTACGGAGACTCTCGTACCCGCCCGGTGGCTCATAAGGCCTGTCCGACAATTGATCTTCTCGCGTTCGCCGATGGACCGGGCCCAGCCGCGGCGCCGCACGCCGCTGAGCGCGGTGCCGGTGAAGCGGGCGCCCTGCAGGCCACGGTGGAGGCGCTCGGCCTCCTCCCACGCGAGCAGGATCTGCGCGGCAGCGCCGGCTTTCATGGGCAGGGTCGTGCCGACGGGGACAGCGCCGCGAAGGCCGGAGAGCCGCTCGGCGGCGGCCGCGCAGATGCGATTCTCGCCCTGGCGGCGGGAGAGCTGAGCGCTCCCACCGGTGACATCACGCAGGTGGGTCAGGGCCGGGCCGGCGGCGGCGACCAGTCCGGCCAGGCCGGCGGGGCCGGCCTCCAAGGCGCCGAGGATCGAGGTGGCCTTGTCGAGCACGCCGACGCCGCTCGTGCTTTTCATGATGGGTACTACAGTCTCAAGCCCCGCGAGCGACAGGCGGGTTGCGCTCGCGGAGGCTCCGGGCGGGAGGGGACGACGGTCAGCGGGAATCAGGCCGACGGAAGGAAATACGGGAATCCCCGGACGACCCGCCCCCGAAGGCCCGTTCAGAGCAGCGTGGGCGCGTGGAAGGTGCCGAGGGCGCCGGAGGCGAGGTCCCGGTCCAGCCAGTAGCGGCGCGGTTCGGCGAGCGTCACGTAGACGCTGACCGCCAGGATGCCCGGGATCTCGGCGAGCTCCTCGTCGATGAAGGCCGCCAGGGCGGAGCGGTCGGTGACCAGGCCGGTGCACAGGACGGACAGGTCGCTGGCGACGTGTACGGCGAGGCGGGTCTGGGGCAGCTGGTCGAGGCGCCGCATGACCTCGGGGGTCCCGCCGGGGGCGACCCGCAGGCGGAGCATGAACGGGGTCCGGAAGCCGAGCCATTCCGACACGATCTCCAGGCGCGGTTTGACCCAGCGCTCGTCCAGGACCCGGCGCACCACCCGGTGTGCGGTGGAGGTGGGCAGGGCGGCGGCGCGGGCGATGCTCGCGGCGGAGGCCCGGCCGTCCTGGATCAGTTGCGTGACGACGCTGCGCTCGGCATCACTGAGGGGCTTGGCGGGCGGGTTGGCCGTCGCCGTGCCCTCCGGGCCGGCCCCGGCGAGTTCCAGCAGGCCGGCGCGCTCGGCGTCGGTGAGGAACTGCGGGTCCCAGGTGGCGCCCCGGCGCAGGGTGCTGAGCGCGGGCAGGGCGTTGACGCGGCGGACACCGGGGATCGAGAAAAGCCGGTCGATCGCCTCGCTGGTGGCCGCCTCGGACGGGGCGTGAATCACGGCGTAGAGGGGGTAGTCGCCGGAGATCTGCGCCAGCCGCTGGACGTGGGGGAGGTCACGGAGCCGCTCCAGGACCGCCAGCGGGGTTTCGCCGGTGGTGTCCAGGAAGACGTGGACCGGCATCGCCGTGGAGTGCAGGCCCCAGTCGGCCTGGCCGACCACGCGCACCATGCGGGCCTTGTGCAGCCGGTCGTAGCGGCGTTTGAGGGTGCCGGCGTCGGCGGACAGGATCGCGCCGATGTCGTCCCAGGTGGCCCGGGGGGCTACGTGCAGCGCCCCGATCAGGCGCCGGTCGAGCTCGTCGAGGAGAGGCCCAGTCATGTTTCCGTACCTTAGACTGCCAGTTGATCCCATCGTGACAGAGAAGATCTAGCAAATCTCTCACTTGGATGCCATTGTTTGCGAAAACGTCCCTCAGCAGTGCCGAAAGGGTAGCCATGAGTGCCACCACGACCGAGTCGCGGGAGACCGAGCCCGGCTCGCCATCCATGCGCGCCATGAACCGCGCGATGGCGGCGATCGAGAAGGCCGGCAACCGGCTGCCCGACCCGTTCTGGCTGTTCTGGGGCCTCACGGCGGTCGTCGCCGTACTCAGCGCCGTCCTGGCCGCCGAGCACGTCGGCGCCGTGCTCCCGGGGACGCACAAGACCATCGAGGTGCAGAGCCTGCTCAGCGCGGACGGGTTCAACCTCGTCGTCGGACACGCCGTCGAGAACTTCGCGAACTTCCCGCCGCTGTCGACGGTCCTCATCGTGATGTTCGGCATCGTCGTCGCCGAGAAGAGCGGACTGTTCGAGACACTTCTACGGCGCCTGGTCGCGCGGGCGTCGGGCCGCTACCTGACCTTCGCGCTGGCGCTGACCGCGATGGTCAGCCACGTCGCCGGCGACGCCGCGTACGTGACCCTGATCCCGCTCGGCGCGGCGCTGTACCGGGCCGCCGGCCGCAGTCCGGTCCTCGGCTGCGTCGTCGCCTACGTGTCGGTCTCCGCGGGCTTCAACGCCTCCCCGGTCCTCACCACGACCGATGTGCTGCTGTCGTCGATGTCCACGGCCGCCACCCACGTCATCGACCCGCACGCGGTGGTGACCCCGGTGTCGAACTACTGGTTCGGGCTCGCGTCGTCCGTCCTCATGGCGTTCGTGATCACGGTCGTCGTCGAGACGGTCCTCGTGCGGCGCTCGGACCTGGAGCCCGACGAGCCGGTGGCCGCCGCGCCGATCGCCGAGAAGGCGGAGGCACAGCAGATCGAGGCGACCGCGCGGCAGCGCAGCGCGCTGCGCGGGGCCGGACTGGTCGCGCTGGGCCTCGCCGCGCTCCTGGTCGCGGCGATGATCCCGACCCACTCGCCGCTGCGCGGCGACCACGGCGGCATCCTCGACTCGCCGGTGTTCAGCGGCATGGCGATGGTCCTCGGGGTGTTCTTCGCCGTGATCGGCTGGATCTACGGCCGACTCGCCGGCACCTTCCGCGGCACCCCCGACGTGATGGCCGCGATGGCCGACGGCACCAAGTCGATGGCACCGACCATCGTCCTGTTCTTCGCGATGTCCCAGTTCCTCGCCTACTTCAAGTGGACGAAGCTGGGCGACATCCTCGCCGTCAAGGGCGCCGAGACCCTGCGCGACCTGCATCTCAGCGGCTGGCTCGTGCTGCTCGGTGTGGCCGTGCTGATCGCGGTGATGAACCTGCTGGTCACCAGCGGCTCCGCACTGTGGGCGCTGGTCGCCCCGGTCCTGGTGCCGATGCTGATGCTCGTCGGCGTCCACCCGGAGGCCACCCAGGCCATGTACCGGGTCGCCGACTCGGTCACCAAGTGCATCACGCCGATGAGCCCGTTCTTCATGATGGCCGTCGCCTACCTGCGGCAGTACCGCAAGGACGCCGGCATCGGCACCCTCGCCTCCTTCACCCTCCCGGTGGCCGCCGTCGCCTGGGTCGCCTGGGTCGCCTTCTTCCTCGCCTGGTACCTGCTCGGCATCCCCTTCGGCATCGGCTGAGCCGCCCGTCCACCGTTTCGACCCGATCCGTCCGCACGAGAAAGTCGATCATGAACCCCGCCACAGTTGCCCTCACCGACCGCGCCCACGAGGTCTCCTCGGAGATCGTCACCGACATCATGACCCTCGTCGGCCAGGAAACCAGCAGCTACGACCTGGCCGGCCTGGCGGCCGGTCGGGACCTCCTGCACGATCTGGCCGTCCACCGGCTCGGGCTGCCCGGCGAGGAGCACCGCCACCGCGGTGGCGAGCGCGGAGACACCCTCACCCTGACCTACCCCGGCACCGGCCCCGGGCACGTCGCACTGGTCGGCCACTACGACACCGTGTGGCCCACCGGCACCCTCGCCGGCTGGGCGCCGTCCGACTCGGACGGCCGGGAGAGGCTCAGCGGGCCGGGCATCTTCGACATGAAGACCGGCCTGGCCCAGGGCATCTGGGCCCTCAAGCTCGCCCGGGAGTACGGCGTCCCGGTGCCCACGGTCACCTTCGTCTTCAACGGCGACGAGGAGGTCGGCTCCCGGTCCTCGCGCCCGGTGATCGAGGAGGTCGCGCACCACGCCGACGTGACGCTGGTGCTGGAGCCGAGCGCGCACGGCGCGGTCAAGACCGCCCGCAAGGGCAACGGGACCTTCCGCGTCACCGCCAGCGGCGTCGAGGCGCACGCCGGGCTCGCGCCCGAGGACGGGGCCAGCGCCATCACCGCGCTGTCCGAGTTCGTGGTCGCCGCCGCCGCCGTCGCCGCCCCCGACAGGGGCACGACGATCAACCCCGGGCTCATCACGGGCGGCTCCGCCGCCAACGTCGTCGCCGGGCAGGCCACGGCGAGCGTCGACATCCGGGTCAGCAGCGAGGCCGAACGGGAGCGCGTGGACACGGAGCTGGAGGCCATCAAGGTCAGCGACCCGCGCGTCCGGATCGACATCGACCACGCCTGGAACCGGCCCCCGATGACCCTCAACGCCGCCTCCGCCCCGCTCCTCGGCCTCGCCCGCGAAGTCGCCCGCGAACAGGGCCGCGACGGACTGCCCGCCGCCGCCGTCGGCGGCGCCAGCGACGCCAACTTCGTCGCCGCCCTCGGCCTGCCGGTACTGTGCGGCATGGGTGCGGTCGGCGACGGCGCCCATGCCCAGGGCGAGTTCATCTACCCCGACACGGTCCCCGCGCAGACAGCCCTGATCGCGGGCCTGCTGGGACGACTGGCCGAACCCCTGCACCGCTGAACAGCGGCCCTGCGGTCCGCCGGCTGTCCACCGACGCCCTGTCCGGCGCGGTGGGCAGCCCTGTGGACTGCGTTGTCCGGCTCCACGAACCGCCGTCACGAGGTTCCGTAACCCCCGCTTGGCCGGCGTGATCGACCAGGTCGCGGCCACCGGCACATCAACGACCTCCGCCCCTTCGCCGACACAGCCCTCGACGCCTTCGGTCCTCAGCGACTCATTCCGACCTGCGAAAACGCTGGTCGGGACGACAGGATTTGAACCTGCGACCCCTTGACCCCAGCGCCCATGGGGGCTCATGGGCGCTCATGGGCGCTCACCAGGCGCGGTCCCAAACCGGTCCCCTAATGGTCCCCAGGCCCCGACACTGCCTGCGTCACCGCGAGTAACGGTAATCTGTCGACCCTTCAGCAGGGTCCTTCCGGCCGGCCGTCGCGGCCCGTCGTGCATCGCCCCTGGCCAGACGGGGTGGTTCGGGCGGATCAGGGTCGACTACCCCACTGGATGCGGACGGTATGTCGTCTTGAGCGTGTCCTCGCCGGCTGGTTCTGACGTGCCTCGCGCACCGCCCCGCACGCTCTGCCGCCACGCCCGGCCAACGGCAATCCTCGGGCCAGGGTCACCGCGTTCAAGAAGCAGAAGCACATGAGCCAGCGTGCCCGGGCGCAGTGGCCCCGGTCCGGTGGGGCTCCGTGAGATCCGGGTCAGGCCCGGTGCACCTTCACGCCACAGTCCGCGACGGCCTTCTCCTGGGCGTCCGTGAGGCCGTCGTCGGTCACCAGCTCGTGCACGTCCGAGAGCGGGCAGATCGAGGCGAAGGTGACCCGGCCGATCTTGGTGCTGTCGGCGAGGACGATCGACCGGGTGCTGCAACGCAGGAAAGCGCGGTCGGTCTGCGCCTCCATCTCGTCGTGGGTGGTGCAGCCCTCCTGGGCGGTCAGGCCGTCGACACCGATGAAGGCGATGTCGACGTGGTACTGGGAGAGCATCCGGTCGGCCGCGGGCCCGACCAGTTCGTAGCTGGCCGAGCGGGCGATGCCGCCGATCACCACCAGCCGGACCTCGGGGCGCACGATCAGCTCCGCCGCGATGTTCACGGCGTTGGTCACCACGGTCATTCCACCGCGTTCTGCCAGGATGCGGGCGAGTTCGGTGGTGGTGGTGCCGCCGGTGAGGCCCACCACGGCGGCCTCCGGGACGAGTTCGGCCGCGAGGCGGGCGATCCTGCGCTTCTCCTCCTGCTGCTTTCCGCTGCGGTGCCGGAGCGGGAGTTCGAGGTTGACCGCCCCGGTCACCGCCCCGCCGCGGGTGCGGTGCAGCAGTCCCTGGTCGTGCAGCTCCTGGAGGTCTCGGCGTACGGTCGCGCCCGAGACTCCGAGCAGTTCGGCCAGTGCGTGCACATCGACACTCCCGGCCGTGGCGACATGGGACAGGATCCGGGCGGCGCGATCAGCTTTGAGCATGAACGGAGTGTAGCTCCGGCCTGAACCTGCCGCCCGGACTCCGCGGTTTCCGGCATCGCCGCTCGTCAGCCGAGGTGACGGCGGAACGCGCGAAACCGCTCGGCATGCCATGCACTGATCAATTGTGCGCACGGGCGGAGCCGCGAGAGGGAGGCCGCAGCCGAAAAGCGTGCGGGCCCGAAGGGGCCGCCGGACCGCCGGACGGCAGCCGTGCGCGGGCGCACCGTGGATCCGGTGCGCCCGCGCACGGAGTGGGGCGCCTACGGCGCCGGTACTCCGGTCGCGCCGAGTTCCGCGGCACTGGTCCACGGGCCGCGGTCGCCGGCTTCGCTCAGGGCGCGGAGCCTCAGGTACCGGCCGGACACGGCGGGGAAGGACGTCGTCTTCGGTGACGCGGTGTCCGCCCAGGTGCCGGTGGCCGCCGGGGTGCCCCAGGACGTGGGCGAGTCGGACACGTAGACCTCGTACTGTCCGATGCGACCGTTGGCGCCGCCGTCCTGGCGGGGCAGGTAGCGGAAGGAGTCGACGGCGTAGCGGGCGCCGAGGTCGATCCGGATCTCGTGCGGCAGCGGGGCCGGGGTGCCGGAGGACCAGGCGGTGTGCCAGATGGTGCCGGTGTCGCCGTCGATGGCGTTGGCGGCGGCACTGTTCTCGGCGGAGGTCTCCTGGCTGTCCGCGGAGATCAGCTTCCAGGTGGTCCTGTCCAGGACGGGCGAGCCGCCGGCGTCGGTGGCGGGAGTGGGCAGGGTGGCGCCGGCCAGGGTGACGGTGAACGCCCCGGACCGGTTGCCGGCCTTGACCCACAGGACGCCGCCCCGGTCGGCGGGGTCGAAGTACCAGCCGGTCTCCGCGGCGTCGTACGCCGCCTTGGAGGAGACCTGGGCCAGCGACGTGGAGCCGAGGGACACGGTGGTGGGCGCGCCGGCGAGGTGGACGTTGAGCTCGTAGCCGCGGCTGTCCGGCTTGCCGGCGTAGGAGCCCACGCTCGCACCGACGTTCACGGTGACGGTACCGGTGCCGGAGTTCGGCGCGTCCACGGTGACCTGCTGCCTCGCCGAGGCACCGCTCTGGTAGGCGCGCGTCGCGCCGTCGTCCTCGTACAGGCCGAACTGCGACTTCCCGGCCGGGTACAGGTCGTAGGTGAGCGTGGAGACCGGCTTCTCGCCGGAGTAGTTCATCTGCGGCCACATCGGGACGATGCCGCCGCCCTTGACGAACACCGGCGTCTCGTCGAGCGGCGCGGCGTAGCCGTTGAGCGTGGTCGGGCCCTGGTAGACCTTGCCGGTCCAGTAGTCGGTCCACGTCCCGGCGGGCAGGTAGATGCCGTCCCGGGTGGTACCGCTGGAGGTCATCGGCGCGACCAGGAAGGAGTCGCCGGCCATGAACTCGCCGGAGGTCGCGTTGCCCTGCGCCACCGGGTCGTTCGGGTATTCGAGCACCAGGGCGCGGGTCGAGGGCACACCGGTGGTGCTGGCGGCCTGGCTCATGGTGTACATGTACGGCATCAGCCGCATCTTGGTCTGCAGGGCCTTGCGGTTGGCGGACAGGTACGGCTCGGAGAACCGCCAGGGCTGCTTGTCCTGGTAGCCCGCCTGCGGGTTGGTGGCGCCCCAGCCGGACATCGTCATGAACGCCGGGGTGAAGGCCTTCCACTGGAGGTCGCGGGTGTAGGTCTCCGGGCTGCCGCCGAAGATGCCGTCCACGTCGCCGGAGGCGTAGTTGAGGCCGGACAGGCCGGCGCCGACGACCGCGGGGACGGTCCAGTCCATGGTGGGCCAGTCGCCGTTGGTGTCGCCGGTCCAGACGACGGCGTTGCGCTGGGTGCCGGCCCAGCCGTCGACGGTCCACACGAAGCGGCGGGCGTCCGAGTTCTTCTCGATCCCGGCCACGGCCTGGTTGACCCCGTCGAAGGCGTACTTGTAGCCGCCGCCGATCCAGGCCACGTCGGTCTTGACGCCGCGCGAACCGTCCGCGCCGACCTCGGTGGCGATGTCGCTCAGGCCGGTCGAGGTCCACAGGCCGGTGTGGAAGCCGAGCCCCTGGAGGTCGCCGACGGTCTGCTTGAGGTCGGTGTAGCCGCAGCCGTAGCCGTCGTTGGGCAGGATCCAGCCGGAGGGCATGTCCGCGTTCCGGGCGTCCCGCGCGTAACCGACCACGTCGGGCGTGGTCTGGTGGCGGGCCCGGGTGTGGTCGCCGTTGTAGGCGGGGTTGGAGGCGTTGAAGCAGTCGGCGTTGCCCAGTTCGAGTCCCCACATCGGGGCCAGGAACGGCTTGCCGGTCACGTCGGTGTAGGCGCCCAGCACGCCCTTGAGCGAGTCGGCGACGAAGTAGTACGCGTCGAAGCGGTTCTCGTTCTCGGTCGTGGCGACCGGGTCGGTGAACGCGTACGAGCCGGGTGCCCAGGTGTTGCGCAGCACGCCGTAGCCGTTGGAGGACATGTAGAACGGCGCCGGGCTGGCGTTGGTGTTCCGCTTCCAGGTGTTGTCGACCGAGATCGGCACCGTCATGTCCCGCAGTGCCCACGGGCCCAGTCGCAGGCCCGTGCCGTAGAACTGCTCGGTCGCGCCGCGGGCGAGGTGCTGGGTGGTCTGGGAACCGGTCCAGGAGGTCGGCGAGGACTCCTGCCACAGGAGCGTGCCGTCGGGCCGGTAGGCGGCGAAGGCCAGCGACTTCTTGGCGGCCCGCAGGGTGACCGAGCCGGTGGCGATCTCGTAGGAGGCACCGCGGTCGGCGGTGTGGACGGTGGGGGTGCCGAACGAGGTGTTCAGGGCGATGTCGGCGCCCGCCGGGTCGGTGAACCTGCCGTCGGGCGCGAGCTGGATCCGGAAGATGTCTGCGCGGACGAACACCACCCGCACCGCCGCGCCGGAGGATGTGGCGATGGTCGCGGTCGCACCGGTATGGCTGAAGCGGGTGATCCGGCCGGCGGTGCTCGATGCGGCCGTCGCACCGGGAGCCACGCCGACCAGGACCGTGGACAGGACGGCCACCACCACGGCGGCGGGCAGGGGGCGATGGCGGAGGACGCGGCTGACCGCGCGGGTCAGCCGACTTCTGACGGTGCCGCTCGATGGAGGCATGGGGGTCCCTCTCGGGTCGGGGGTCAGGGGCAGGGCAGAGCGAGACCTGCACACGGATTGCACCGGCTATGCTCGCTCATGTCAATGAGTCGCGCATTTCAATCAGAAATGAGCACCCTGCTGCCGCGCGGGGTCACATCGGCGACGAACCCGCCCTCGGGCCGGAGCGGGCGGGCCACCTCCGCCACCCTGGCGGTCCGTCCCACGCCGAGGTGGCAACGGGTGTCGGCGGGCCGGACCATCGGTCGGCACGCGGCGTTCCACCGGGGCGTCTGACGTCGCCTCGACCATCACGTTTACAACTGACTACACTTTGGACCATTCAAGCAATTTCAAGCAGTTATGGAGAGACAACGTGAGCGTGGCGGACCGCATCGCTCTGGCCGGCGCCCGGCTGGTCCTGCCCGGCGGCGTCGTCGACGGCGACCGCCTCGCCGTCGAGGGCGAGCGCATCGCCGGCCTCGGCGGCGACCCCGAACCCGGCGACCTCGACCTGACCGGGTACACCGTCGTCCCCGGCTTCGTCGACCTGCACGTCCACGGCGGCGGCGGCGCCTCCTACGCCTCC
>NZ_JBVJBI010000081.1:0-9881 GCF_055589745.1 Kitasatospora sp. NPDC041917
CGTTCTTTCGTGTTTCCAGCTTATCAGATGTTTTCCGCTCCGTTTCCGGGGCTTCGTTCATCCAACTCGCCGGTGTCTTCCGGGGTTTGACGCCCCGTCCGACGTTTCAAACTCTAGCCGATCCCCGCTCCGAAAAGCGAATCCGACCGCAACCCAATAAAACGAGCACGCCGAATACGCACCAGGCCACGACGCACACAGACGAAGCGACCCGGCCCGAACCGGGAAGTGGTGTTTCGGAGGATTGGCCACCCCGGGACCGTCCGCGCGGCTGCGTGTCCGGTGCTCCCTGTCAGGCGACTAGGAGACAGTACTCCTACTCCGGGCCCAAGCCAAACGCCCCTGCCCGGCTCCTCCCCGCCCCACACCCCCGGACGCCGATCAACGTCGGCGTTCATCGTTTGTCTACCGCCCTGCCCCAAGCTCGTGCCACACCGCGCCCCGAGGACCCGGCGGCGCGATCGCACGAGAGAACCACGAGGTACACGGGGACATGAAGACGATGAAGGCCCTTCGGCAGATCGCCCTGGCCACCGCCACCACCGCGCTCGCGCTGGCCGGGGCCGTGGCCTCCACCGGCACCGCGGAGGCGGCGATCGACCGGGCCGGCGACCACGTCTCGATCTGGGACGACGAGCCGCTCTACCCGGGCTGGTACATCGAGTCCGGCTCCACCAGGATGATCATGCAGCCCGACGGCAACTTCGTCGTCTACCAGTTCGGCAGCGACGTCAAGATGGCCAGCAACACCGTCGGCTGCGGCTACAAGGCCGTCATGCAGGTCGACGGCAACTTCGTCGTCTACGCCGCCAACGGCTACGCCTGCTGGTCGTCCGGCACCGCCGGCCACCCGCACGCCAAGCTGACCGTCACCTCCGGCGGCACCTCCGGCGTCTACTGGGGCGGCGGCATCATCCCCCGTCTCGCCCACTCCTCCGACCGCGGCCCCTTCTCCGGCCCGGGCTCGGTCTTCTTCTCCTCCGACCTCTACTGAGTCCTCCCCGGCCCGTCCCCCCGGAGCCCGAGCCAGCTGACCAGGTCGGCCACCGTCCACCGCGGCCGGGCGGCCAGCCGCTCCGCCGCCGTCCGCAGCAGCACCGGCAGGTGGCCGCAGAGCGCGGCCACCTCGGCCACCGCCTCCGGCTCCCGCCGGACCCGCTCCGCGCCGACGATCCGGGCCAGCAGCTCATAGGCGTCGTGCGGCTCCAGCGGTCCCACCGCCAGCCGCACGGCGACCTCGGGCAGCGCGCCCGGCTCCGCGCCCGCCACCACCGCGGCGCAGCCGGGCGCAGCCGGCAGCAGCGGCCCCGGCTCGGCCACCCCGTCGAGCAGCACCAGCACCCGACGCCCGGCGAGCGCCGCGCGGTAGCGCGCGGACAGCTCGTCGAGGCCGGCCGAGGAGTCCGCGCGATCCCCCAACGCCCGCAGGAAGCCGGCCAGCACCGCGCCCGAGCCGCCGCCGCTCGCGTACAGCTGCCCGTCCGGGAAGGCGTCCTGGACGGCGTGGGCGACATGCACCGCCAGCGCCGACGCGCCGCAGCCCGCCGGGCCCGACAGCCCCAACACCGGCGTGCCGCCCGCCCGCAGCGCCCGCTCCGCCTCCCGCACCTGCGCCGCCCGCCCGACCAGGTCCGGAATGTCCGGCGGCAGCTGACACGGCCTCGGCAGCCGCCGCAGCAGCACCGGGGTCTCGCCGCGCCGGATCTGCTCCGCCAGCTCGACCAGCGCCGGGGCGGGTTCGAGCCCGAGCTCCCCGTCCAACCGCTCCCGCAACGCCTCGTACCCCGCCAGCGCCTCCGCCGTACGGCCGCAGCGGTGCAGCGCCAGCAGGTGCAGCCGGTGCACCTCCTCGTCCTGCGGGTACGACGCCGCCAGCCCGGCCAGCGGATCCAGCGCCTCGGCGTGCCGGCCGAGCGCCAGGTCCAGGCCGAGCAGTGCCTTCACCGCCGCGAACCGCCCCGCCGCGAGCCGCTCCCGGACCCGCTCGGCGAACGCCCCGGGCACCCCGTCCAGGGCGCGCTGCCCCTCCCAGGAACCCAGTGCCCGCGCCAGCGACTCGCGCGCCCGCAGGGGATCCTGGTGACGCAGCGCAATGGCCTCGGCCACCGCGACCTCGTAACGGAAGAGGTCCACCGCCGTACGCGGCGCCTCCAGCCGGTAGCCGCCCGCGGTCCCGACCAGCAGCCCGGGCGTGCCCAGGGCACGCCGCAGGCGGTGGATGTGCGTGCCGATCTGCCCGACCGGATCCTTCGGCCAGCGGGTGTCGTCCGCCCCCCACAGGTCCTCGACCAGCCGATCCGTGGACACCAGCTGCCCCGGCGGGATCAGCAGCGCCGCCAGCACGGCCCGCTGCTGCGGCCGGCCGAGGTCGAGCTCACGGCCGTCGCACCGGGCCCGCAGCGGACCCAGCAGGCTGAAATCGAGCCCCACCGCCCACCCCTCGAAGACGTCGATCCGGTACACAATCTGTGACAGAGAATAGGCCGCCGGGGTATGGGGGCCCCGCCGTCCGGCCGGAACTGGCGGGATCCCGGCGCAGAACGACTTTCGGGGACGGGACATGGGTGACATCGGGGGGTCCGGACTGCGGTTCGGACTGCTGGGACCGCTGCGGGCCTGGTACGGGGAGCAGGAACTGGAACTGGGCAGGCCGCAGCAGCGGGCCGTGCTCGCCGTGCTGCTGGGCGCGGCCGGGCGGACGGTGGCCGTCCCGGTGCTGGTCGAGGGGGTGTGGGGCGGGGCCGCACCGGCCGACCCGCGCAAGGCCGTCCAGCTCGCCGTCTCCCGGCTGCGCGCCGCGTTCCGGCCGTACGCCGGGGACGACCCGGAGCGGATGCCGCTGGTCCGGGTCGGCGACGGCTACGCGTTCAGGGCGGCCGGGGCCGAGCTGGACTCGGCCGACTGGGATGCCCTGCTGGCCGAGGCCCGACGGCTGCGCGACGCGGACGCGCCGCCGCAGGAGGTCCGGGAGGTGCTGCGCCGCGCCCACCGGATGTGGGTCGGCGAGCCACTGGCCGGACTGCCCGGGCCGCACGCCGAGGCCGTCCGCGCCCGCCTGACCGAACAGCGGGTCTCGGCCAAGGAGACGGAACTGGAGCTGGACGCCGACCTCGGCGACCGCACCGACCTCACCGCCGCGACGGCCGCCCTCGCCCTGGAGCACCCCGGCCGCCCCCGGCTCACCGCCGTCCTGATGCGCGCCCTCTACCAGGCCGGGCGCAAGGCCGAGGCGCTCGCCGTGTACGAGGACGCCCGCGCCTGGCTCCCGCCGGGCGAGGACGGACCGGCCGGACTCCAGCTGCGCATCCTGCGCGAGGACGCCTCCCTGCTGCCCGCGAACGCCACCACCGGCCCGACCGAACCGGCCGCCACCGAAACCGACAGCTGGCAGGCGCCCGACCAGCTCCCGTCCGGCCTGCCCGACTTCACCGGCCGCACCGAGGAGGCCGAGACCCTCGCCGACCGCCTCGCCGGCGCCGGCGGCCGGGCCGTCGTGGTCTCCGCCCTGGACGGCATGGGCGGCGTCGGCAAGACCACCCTCGCCGTGCACGTGGCCCGCCGGGTCCGCGACCGCTTCCCCGACGGACAGCTCTTCGCCGACCTGCGCGGCGCCGACCGCACCCCGCCCGACCCCGGCACGGTGCTCGCCGGCTTCCTGCGGGACCTCGGCGTCGACCCGGGCGAGATCCCGCCGGACACCGGCGAACGCAGCGCGCTCTACCGCTCGGCCCTGTCCGGGCGGCGCGTCCTGGTCGTCCTCGACAACGCCGCCACCACCGGCCACGTCGAACCGCTGCTGCCCGGCTCACCCGGGTGCGCGGTCCTCGTCACCAGCCGCCACCGGCTGACCGGCCTCGCCGGGGCCCACCAGCTGCGCCTGGACACCCTGCCGCCCGAGCAGGCGCTGGAGCTGTTCACCCTGATCGTCGGCGCCGAACGCGTCGCCGCCGAGCCCGGGGCCGCCGAGCAGGTCGTCCGGGCGTGCGGGCTGCTGCCGCTCGCCGTCCGCATCGTCGCCTCCCGGCTCGCCGCCGACCCCTCGCTCACCCTGGCCGCGCTCACCGAAGGGCTTCGCCGCGAGCACCGGCTGGTCGAACTCAGCGACGGCGAACGGACCGTCGAAGCCAGCTTCGCGCTCTCCTACCGCCGCCTCGACGCCGAACTCGCCCGCGCCTTCCGGCTGCTCTCCCTGCCCGACGCCCCCGACGTCCCGCTGCCCTGCGCCGCCGCCCTGCTCGACCGCACCGAGGCCGAGGCCGGAGAGCTGCTCGAAACCCTCGTCGACCTCAACCTCCTGCACTCCCCGCGCTTCGGCCGCTACGGGTTCCACGACCTCGTCCGTGCCTACGCCCGCGGTCGGCTCGCCGAGGAGGACGGTGCCACCGAGAGCACCGCCGCCACCGACCGGCTGCTCGACTTCTGCCTCGCCAGCGCCCGCAACGCCGACCTGGCCGCCCGCAGGCCCGACCCGGTCGAGCTCAGCCTGCTCGACGCGGCCGTGTCCCACCCCGGCCGACCGGTCGCCGACGGCGCGCAAGCCGTGCGCTGGATGCGCGAGCAGGCCGAGGTGCACGCCGCCGTCATCGCCCTGAGCTGCGCCGACCCGGCCGTGCCGCTCGACCGCGCCGCCGAACTCGCCGACCGGATGAGCTCGGTGCTCGCCGAACGCACCCAGACCACCGTCATCGCCGACCTCGCCGAACGCCTCGCCGGTGAAGCCGAGGCCCGCGGCGACCACGGCCCGCACGCCCTCGCCCGGTACGTGCGCGGCTCCATGCTCTGGCACGTCAACCGCTACGCCGAGTCCGCGGAGGAGATCCGCCGGGTCGTCGACATCTGCACCGCCACCGGCACCGAGCGGGTCCTCGCCAAGGCCCTGCTCACCCTCGGCGGCAACGCCCGCGTCCACGGCCGCTACGCCGAGGCCGCCGAGCACGCCGGCCGCGCCGCGGGGCTGTTCCGCCGCCTGGACGCCGGACGCTCCGAGGGCAGCGCGCTCGGCGAGTTCGCCTTCAGCGCGGCCCAGACCGGACGCCTCGCCGAGGCCCGGGACGCCGCCGAACGCTGCGCCCGCCTGATGAGCGACTCCGGCCCGGTCTCCGCCGCGACCGGCCGCTACTACCTCGCCCGGGTGCTGCGGCTGTGCGGCGACCCGGAGGCGGCGCTCGCCCACGCCGTCGGCGCCCGCGAGGAGTTCGCCGCCCTCCAGGTCACCGTCTTCGCCGCCGCGTCCGGGGACCTCGCCGCCCGCATCCACGCCGAGGCCGGCCGCTGGCTGCTCGCCGTCGACGCCGCCGAGGCCGTCCTCCCGCTCGCCCGCCGCACCAGCGCCGCCCTGGAGGCCGCCCTGCTGCGCACCCTCGGCACCGCGCTCACCGGCCTCGGCCGCCCGCGCCAGGCCCGGGCCTGTCTGACGGACGCCCTGGAGGTGTACGAGCGGCTGGGGCTCAAGGAGGAATCCGAGCAGGTCAGGGGGCTGCTGGAGCGGTAGACACGGCATCAACGCGAAGGTGCACTACGCGCGTTGACCGACCGTCTACCGCGGTGCCGGAACGTCTCTCTCGTCAGGCCCCGGGCCGCAGCGGTTGCGGCCCGGGGCGACACCACAGACGAGAGGCGCAACCATGCCCACGCTCCCCCAGCACGGTCAGAACTGGACGCTCAAGTCCGCCAACGGAACCGTCGCCGACCTCCGCTCCAGCCAGACCACCGCCGGCACCGCCATCCAGTCCTGGGGCCCCAACGGCACCACCGCCCAGGGCTGGACCTTCTGGGCCAAGGAGAACGGCAGCTTCCTCCTGGAGACCCTGCTGACCACCGGGCGGCACGCAGGCGGCCAGGCCATGGTCATGGACTTCAACTACTCCATCGGCCAGACCTGGCTCTACAACGAGCACAACCAGCCCAACCAGCACTGGTGCTTCGAGCCCCTCGACAACGACTGGGTGCGCATCCGCACCACCCGCACCAACGACGGCATGCTCTTCCTCACCGCCGCCGCCCCCGGCTCGCCCCTCACCCTGGCCAAGCAGGACGACGGCAACCCGGCGCAGCGCTGGCAGCTCGTCCCGGCCGGGGGCGCCGGCAGCGGCGGCCAGCAGCAGCCCCAGCCGCAGCCCCAGCCCCAGCCGCAGCCCGGTGGCGGTGACTTCCGCACCGAGATGCTGAACTCCGTCAACGCCGAGCGCGGCCGGGTCGGCGCCCCGCCGGTGCGCCTGGACGACCGCCTCAGCGCGGCCGCCCAGCGCCACGCCAACGACATGGCCTCGCACGACCTCACCCAGCACAACGGCACCGACGGCAGCACCCCCTGGGACCGCATCGCGGCCGCCGGCTTCTCCTCGCGGGCCTCCGCCGAGAACGTCACCCCGAGCAACAGCGTGCCGGAGGCGATGCAGATGTGGATGAACAGCCCGGGCCACCGGGTGAACATCCTCAACCCCGACTACAACTTCATCGGCATCGGCTACGCGCCCCGCCAGCGCGGCAACTGGGGCCGCTACGTGCAGACCTTCGGCAAGGCCTGAGACCCCGACCGGCACCCTTCCAGCAACAAGGAGTCCATACCCATGTCCTCGAACGCGGCGGACCTGATCCGCATCGCCCGAGACGAGGTCGGCTACCACGAGGGCCGCAGCGGCGGGCACTGGAACAACATCCAGAAGTTCTCCCCCGCCGTCGCCGGCCTGGAGTGGTCCCAGGGCGAGGCCTGGTGCGCCACCTTCGTCGCCTGGTGCGCCGAGCAGTCCGGCAACGGCGGGCTCTTCCCGGTGAGCGCCTCCTGCGCGGAGGGCGTCGCCTGGTTCAAGGAGCGCGACCGCTTCACCGAGTACCCGGTCATCGGCGGCCAGGTCTTCTTCGGGCCCGGCGGCGGCAGCCACACCGGCATCTGCGTCGCCTACACCAGCTCCACCATCACCACCGTCGAGGGCAACACCAACGACGGGGGAAGCTCCGAGGGCGACGGCGTCTACCTCAAGACCCGTGAGCGCCACTCGGACTGGGTCCACGGCTACGGCATCCCGGACTTCGCCGAGGGCGTCGTCCTCGCCGATCCGCAGTGGAAGGACCGCTCCGGGGCGCTCTACTTCGGGCAGGAGGCGTCCGCCGACGACAGCCCCGCCGGCGGCGCCCCGTCCGGGACCGCCCCGGCGGCCGGCGGCGACGGCGGCGACGGCTACGAGCCCTTCCCCGGCGCCGACTTCTTCCACGACGGCCAGAACAGCGACGTCATCACCCGGATGGGAGAGCGCCTCGTCGCCGAGGGCTGCTCCGCCTACGCCGAGGGCCCCGGGCCCGAGTGGTCCGGCGCCGACCGCGAGTCCTTCCGCAACTGGCAGCACAAGCTCGGCGACTCGGGCGCGGACGCCGACGGCGTCCCCGGCCCCAAGCAGTGGGCCGCGCTCGCGGTCCCGCGCGGCTGACGCCGGGCACACGGCACACCCACCTCACCAGAAGGAGAAACCCGATGAGCACCATCACCCGTACCCGCAGGCTCCTCGCCTCGGTCGGGACCGTCGCGGCCGTCGCGGGGGCGGTCGTGGCGGGCGCGCCCGCCGCACAGGCGGCGCAGGCCGGCGCCTGCGACCTGTCGCCGTCCGTGGGAGGCATGACGGCCGTGAACAACGGCTCCGGGGCCGGCGCGCTCGACCTGTACCACAACGTCGAGGTCAACGGTCAGCCGATCATCATCTATCCGGCCAACCAGTCGCCCGCGCAGACCTGGTCGTTCTGGAAGTACTGCGACGGCACCACGGCGATCTCGCACGGACAGGGCAAGGTCATCGACCTCGACACCGGCTCGGGCGCGGTCCACCTCTGGGACACCCCCGGCGGGCTGGACGGCCTCAACCGGCCGACCGGCGACTGGATGCCGGCCAACCAGAAGTGGCTGCTGACGGACAACGACCGCGGCTGGTACCTGATCCGCAGCGCGGCCACCGGGCAGTGCCTCACCTCCAACGGCGGCGGCCAGGCCACCGGGGTGGCCTCCTGCAACACCGGTGACCCGGCCCAGCGCTGGCTGCTGGGCTGACGAACCACCGGGCCCGGTCCGCTCCTCGACGTCGAGCGGACCGGGCCTATCCTCGTCCGCGTGCCCCTCATCAGCCTGCACGACCGCGCCGCGCTCGCCGCCCGCTTCCACACCGATCCGGCGCTGCACCTCTTCGAGCTCGGCGACCTGGACGACACCCTCTGGCCCAACACCACCTGGTACACCGCCGCTCCCGACGCCGGGCACGGACCGGTCGCACTGCTCTACAGCGGCGGCGACACCCCCGTCCTGCTCGCCTTCGCCCGGCCCGCCGGCCTCCCCCCGCTGGAGGCGCTGCTGCGCGACCTCCGCCCCTTCCTCCCCCGCCGGTTCACGGCCGGGCTGCCGGACGGCGCCGAGCGGGCGCTCGCACCCGACTACGCGGTCGAACGCCGGACGCCGCTGCTGCGGATGCTCCTCACGGCGGAGCCCCCGGCCGAGGACACGCACGAGACCCGGCCGTTGGGCCTCGCCGACGTCGACGGCGTCCGAGCCCTGCTCGCCGAGTCCTACCCCGACTCCTGGTTCGACCCCCGGATGCTGGCCGGCGGCGGCTACGTCGGCGTCCGCGAGAACGGCCGGCTGCTGGCCGTCGCCGGAGTGCACGTCCACTCGCCCGCCCAGCGGGTCGCCGTGCTCGGCAACGTCACCACCCACCCCGACGCCCGCGGCCGCGGCCTCGCCCGGGCCTGCGTCACCGCGCTCTGCCGCCGGCTGGCCGCGAGCACCGACCACCTGGGCCTGAACGTCCGCACCGACAACGCCCCGGCGATCCGACTGTACGAGCGGCTCGGCTTCACCACCGTCGCCACGTACAACGAGCTGGTGCTCGGCACCACCTAACAAAGCACTACTAGGGCACGGCCCGGGGCCGGTGCGGCGGATCACGAGTCGATATCCCTTGTCACAGCCGCGCCAGGGACTCGTCACGAGCGTGTCAAAGCGGCGCCGAACCCATGGTCCCGATCGTTCGCGCTGCGCTATGAACGTCCCTCAGGAGGACCGCCGGCACCGGGGGTCCGCAACCACGGGGGATCCACACGTGAAGCCCATCCGCAGCAGTCGCCACGCCCTGGCCCTGGCCTCGCTGGCAGCTGTCGGCGCGCTCACCCTGACCGCCTGCAACGACGACGCCTCGTCATCCGACACCGCGACGACCCCGCCGGCGACCGGCGCGCCCGCCACCCAGGCCGCCTCGCCGACCGCCGCGGCCACCGCCCCGGCCGCCTCCGGTTCGGCCTCCGCCCCGGCGGGCGGCGGCGCCTCCGGTACGGCCGCCGCGCCCGCGCCGGCCGGCAGCGCCCCGGCGGCCGGGACCACCCTGAAGCTCGGCGACGCCGCCACCATCCCGTTCAGCTCGGGCAGCACCAAGGGCACCATCGCGCTCGCGGTCACCTCGATCGAGAAGGGCGACCCGGCCGACCTCACCTCGCTCAACCTGGGCGACAAGGCCAAGGGGCTGGTGCCGTACTACATCCACTACAAGGTCACCAACGCCGGCAGCACCGACCTGTCCTACACCAGCGTCAACCACATGAAGGGCCTGCTGGCGGACGGCACCGAGGCGCAGGAGCTGATGGTCATCGGCTCCTTCCCCAAGTGCAAGAGCGAGTCGCTGCCCAAGGGCTTCACCAACGGCCAGTCCGCCACGTCCTGTGCGGTGGCGATGTCCCCGGAGGCCTCCAAAGTCGCGGGCGCGGAGTACTGGGGCGAGCCGTACACCCTCGGCAAGGGCCTCAACTGGAAGTGATGCCCGGACCTGCCCAGCCCGTGCCGTCAGCCCCGTGCCGTCGGCGACGACGCCGCCGACGACGCGCCGTGGATCCGCAGGAAGGCGTCCACACCT
>NZ_JBVJBI010000082.1:0-8120 GCF_055589745.1 Kitasatospora sp. NPDC041917
TGGGCGACGGTGTGCGGCGTGCGCTGGGGCGTGAGCCGCGGGACTTCGCCGACTACGCCCGCGAGGCCGCCGCCTCCGGCGTGTGGAACGCGTGACCATCCGGAAGGGCAACACCTGCCGTCCGTACGGCAGTTCAGTAGATCGTCGGTGCCGGGCGGCACCGACCCCCTGACCAGCACCCGGCCGCGGCCGGGAGCGGTGAGGAGGCCGGCGGCCCGGACACCGGGAGAGTCCCCGCACCGGGCGGGGACCGGGGAGACCGAAGGAATACCCATGCGCTCGAACCAGACCGCGACCCCTGCTTCCTACACCGCTGCGCAGTCCTTCACCGGCCTCGCGCCGGGCGGCACGGCCCCGGCCGTGCCCGGCACCCGGAGCAAGGCCGCCGGCCCGCTCCTGGTGGGCGCCACCATCGCGATGGGCCTGATGGCCGGACTGTTCTTCGCCTTCGACGTCTCGGTGATGCCGGGCCTCGCGGAGGGCGACGACGGTACCTACGTGACGGCGATGCAGCACATCAACAAGTCGATCGACGGGAACGGGCTGTTCGGCCTGGTCTTCATCGGCGCCTTCCTCGCCACCGGCATCGCCGCCTGGCTCCAGCACAAGGCCGGCCGGCGGCAGGCGGCGCTCTGGGCGGCGGCCGCGACGCTGCTGTACGTGGTGGCGCTGATCGTCACCATGGGCGTCAACATCCCGCTCAACAACGAGTTGGCGGCGGCCGGCGACGCGGCGCAGATCCACGACCTCGCCGCCGTGCGGGCCAAGTTCGCGGACACCTGGGTCCCGGTCAACATGCTCCGCACCGCGCTCTGCGCCGGCGGCCTGCTCGCCCTGACCCGCTCGCTGGTGCTGCACGGCCGCGCCGGGCGCTGAACGCCGGCCACGCACAGGGCCCCCGACGGATCCCGTCGGGGGCCTTCGGCCTGCCGACGGGCAACTGTCGCCCGGCAGCCGCCACCCGGCGCCCGGCTGGCCGATTCCGTTCGCTCGCGACCGACGAAGGGTCGCGGCGGACGGGCCCGCGGGCGCAGACTGGCCGGTGCACGGGAGTTCCGACCGCAGGGGGCAGGCATGTCCGTACCACCCGTCAGGCGCAGGGCAGTTGGCAGGTTCCGGACCGCGATCGGCGCACTGGTCGTCGCCCTGGCGGCGGGAGCGGCGGTCACCCTGCCGGCCGCCGAGGCGCAGGCGGCCGGCGCCAAGGGCGGCAAGGTGGTCTACCTGACCTTCGACGACGGCCCCAGCCCCGCCTACACGTCCAAGGTCCTGGCGACGCTCGGCCGGTACGGGGTGCGCGCGACCTTCTTCGAGATCGGGCAGAACGTCTCCGCCCACCCCGCGGTGACCGCGCAGGTCGCCAAGCAGGGCCACAGCGTGCAGAACCACTCCTGGTCCCACCCGGACCTGAGCAGGCTCTCCGCGGCCGCGCTCAACGCGCAGGTGGCCGACACCGACAAGGTCATCCGCGCGCAGACGGGCCGTACCCCGAGCTGCCTGCGCCCGCCGTACGGCGCCGTCAACGGCACGGTGCGTTCGAAGGCCGCGGCACTCGGCAAGCAGGTCGTGCTCTGGTCGGTGGACCCGGCGGACTGGTCCCGCCCCGGCGCGGCCGCGATCAGGTCGCGGGTGCTGAACAACGTCCGTCCCGGTTCGGTGATCCTGCTGCACGACGGCGGCGGCGACCGCAGCCAGACGGTGGCCGCGCTGCCGGGGATCATCTCCACGCTCAAGGTGCGCGGGTACGGCTTCGCCACCCTCTGCGGCTGAGTCCGGTCAGCGGCAGAGGGTGGCGGCGGCGGGCGGCGCGGCCGGGCCCGCCCGTCGAGCGGGTCCGGGCCCGGTCAGCTCTGCCCGTTGAGGACGAGTGCCCAGGCGAGGCAGGCCAGGGCGCCGGTCGACAGCAGGGCGCGCAGCACGTTGAAGCGCACCCAGCGCGCCTCGAAGCGGCTGCGCACCGCGGCCGGGTCGGCGACCCGCTGGGCCGACCCGGCGGCTTCGAGCTCGTCGTTCAGCGGGATGTTGACCGAGCGGGTGACCCCGATCATCGCGACGTACAGCACCAGCGCGGCGATGGTCGCGGGCAGGACGTCGTGCCCGTCCGAGGGCAGGTGCAGGGCGACCGCCGCCGCGGTGGCGAGCAGGGCGCCGACGAAGCCGAGGACGAACCAGCCGTTCAGGATCGCCTTGTTGACGCGCTGCATGACCTCGATGAAGGTGCGGTCGTCGACCCGCGCGAGTGCCGGCATGACCGAGCACGAGTAGCCGTAGAACAGTCCCGCGGTCAGTCCACAGGTGACCGTGGCCGCCACCAGGACGAGTGTGCGTGCCGTTTCCATCGTCGTGAGCCCCTCACTTCTCGCAGCCGGTGTCGCCGTGCCGCGGTCGCCGTGTTCCGGTCCGTACCCCCGTGCGCAGATCATCCGGCATTCGGGCGGTGCGAGCCACCTCGATCACTCAAGAGTCTCTCAAATGACGAAGCGTCAAATGATGTCCCGCCGTCTACACTTGGCGTCATGGACACTCTGACGGGACTCCTCGACGGCCCCAAGGCCCGTGGCGCGTTCCTGCTGCGCTCCATCCTCACCCCGCCGTGGTCGCTGCGGATCGAGGACCGGGCCCCGCTCTCGGTGGTGACGATGGTCCGCGGCGACGCCTGGATCCTGCCCGAGCGCGGCACCCCGCTGCTGCTGCACCCGGGTGACGTGGCGATCGTGCGCGGCCCGGAGCCGTACACCGTGGCGGACGACCCCGACACCCCGGTGGACGTGATCGTCGGCCCGGGCCAGGTCTGCACCAAGGGCGGGGTGGACGTCTCCGAGGTGATGTCGCTCGGCGTCCGGACCTGGGGCCAGGGCCGGGAGGGCGACCGGGCCTCCTCGGTGGTGCTGTCCGGCACCTACCAGGCCGAGCACGAGATCGGCCAGCGGCTGCTCGGCTGCCTGCCCGCACTGCTGGTCCGCCCGGCCGGCACCGGTGCCGACGACACCCTGGTGCACCTGCTGGCCGCCGAGATAGGGCGCAACGAGCCCGGCCAGGAACTCGTCCTGGACCGCATCCTGGACCTCCTGGTGGTCTCCGTGCTGCGCGCCTGGCTGGCCGCCCCCGACTCCGGTGCCCCCGCCTGGTACCGCGCCCAGCACGACCAGGTGGTCGGCCCGGTGCTGCGGATGATGCACGACGACCCGGCCACCGCCTGGACGGTCGCCGAACTGGCCCAGCGGGTCGGGGTCTCCCGGGCCGGCCTGGCCCGCCGCTTCACCGCCCTGGTCGGGGAGCCCCCGATGGCGTACCTGGCGGGCTGGCGCCTGGCGGTCGCCGCCGACCTGCTGCGCGAGCCCGAGTGCACCGTCGCCTTCGCCGCCCGCAAGGTCGGCTACAGCAATGCCTTCGCCCTCTCGGCGGCCTTCAAGCGGGTGCGCGGCGTCAGCCCGCAGGAGCACCGCCGGACGGCGGCCACGGGCACCCCGTCGCAGCAGGCGGGCTTCTCGGGGCCGGCGGAGACGGTGATCCTGGCGGGCTGAGCGGGCTGAGCGGGCTGAGCGGGGTGTTTCCATTTGCCTAATCCATTTAGGCAATCCCATACTGTCCGTAGGAAGCCGACGCGACCGTACGGGAGAACGTACATGGCAAGGGCAGGGCTGACCGTCGAACGCCTGGTCGTCGCGGGCGCCGAGCTCGCCGACCAGGTCGGCTTCGACCAGGTGACCGTCGCCGCGGTCGCCCGCGGCTTCGGCGTCCAGACGGCCAGCCTCTACTCCCACGTCAAGAGCTCCCACGACCTCAAGACCCGGATCGCCCTGTACGCCCTGGAGGAACTCGCCGACCTCGTCGCCGACGCCCTCGCCGGACGGGCGGGCCGCGACGCCCTCGCCGCCTTCGCGGACGCCTACCGCGATTACGCGGCCCGCCACCCCGGCCGCTACGACGCCACCCGGCTGCGCCTGGACGCCGCGACGGCCGCCGCCAGCGCGGGCGTCCGGCACGCCCAGATGACCAGGGCGATCCTGCGCGGCTACGACCTGGGCGAACCGGAGCAGACCCACGCGGTGCGCATGCTCGGCAGCGTCTTCCACGGCTACATCAGCCTGGAGGCGGCCGGCGGCTTCAGCCACACCGCCGTCGACCCGCGACAGTCCTGGGACTGGATCATCGACTCCCTCGACGCCCTGCTGCGCGCCGGCGGGCCCCGTACGACCGGTTGATCCACCCCCTCCGCACGCCCCGACGAACCGAAGAGCAGCACCATGACGACGATCACCACCCCCGTCACCGAGGCCCTCCTCCACGGCCACCTCGACCTCGAACACACCGCCCGCGGCCTGCTGCCGCACCGCCTGCCCGCCGCCGCCCGCCGACGGATCCCCGACGAGCAGCTCGCGATGGCCGAGTCCCAGCCCTCCGGCGTCCGGCTCGCCTTCCGCACCCGCGCCACCACCGTCACGCTGCACGCCGTCCCCACCAAGCGCGCCTACCCGGGCGTCCCGAACGTCCCGGACGGCGTCCACGACCTCCTGGTGGACGGCCGGCTCACCGCGCAGAGCACCGTCCCCGGCGGCAACCTGCGCACCGTCGACCTCGCCACCGGCCGCTTCGAACTGACCGAAGGACCGTCCGGCAGCGCCCGGTTCACCGGCCTGCCGGAACGCGACAAGACCGTCGAGATCTGGCTCCCGCACACCGAGACCACCGAACTGATCGCCCTCGACACCGACGCCCCGATCGAGCCGATCCCCACCGGCAGCCGCAAGCACTGGCTGCACCACGGCAGTTCGATCAGCCACGGCTCCAACGCCGCCCACCCCACCGGTACTTGGCCCGCCCTGGTGGCCAACGGCGCCGGTCTGGACCTGACCAACCTCGGCTTCGGCGGCGGCGCCCTGCTCGACCCCTTCACCGCGCGCGCCATCCGCGACACCCCCGCGGACCTGATCAGCCTCAAGCTCGGCATCAACCTGGTGAACACCGACCTGATGCGGCTGCGCGCCTTCACCCCGGCCGTCCACGGCTTCCTGGACACCGTCCGGGACGGCCACCCGACCACACCGCTGCTGGTCGTCTCCCCGCTGCTCTGCCCGCTCCACGAAACCGTGCCGGGCCCGCTCGCCCCCGACTTCAGCAGCGGCACCCTGCGCTTCCGCGCCACCGGCGACCCCGCCGACGTGGCCGCCGGCCGGCTCACCCTCACCGTCATCCGCGCCGAACTGGCCCGCATCGTCGCCGAACGCCGGGCCGACGGCGACCAGCACCTGCACCACCTGGACGGCCTGGCCCTCTACGGCGAGCCCGACCACGACGCCCACCCGCTCCCCGACGGCCTCCACCCCTCCCCGGAGGCCCACCGCCTCATCGCGGAACGCTTCGCCGAGCTCGCCCTCGCCCCCGGAGGCGCCCTGGCACCGTGACCCGCCGCGGTCACCCTCCCGCCGGAGCGACACGGCGGACCAGTGGCCGCGGACCTACGAGCAGTGGCAGCAGCTCCACCGGGTGCGGCGGGCGACCTGGCTGTGCCGACGCTGCCGCGTCGTGTTCCTCCCCGCGGCGTCGTTCCGCGCCGACTCCGCCGGATCCTCCGCGCTTCCCGTGGCGCACTGTTCGCAGTGGTCGGTGGCCGTCGCGCGCCAGGACGACCGCCCCGGCGCCCCGACCACCTCGGCCTGACCGCCCACCCGGCAGCCGGCTCCCCGGAGGCCGCCCGGCTCGGCCCGGCGGCACGGCCGCAGTGGGCCCCGGGACGGCGCGTGTCGCCGAATCACCGGCCCGGGTACGGCCCTTCCCCGCGCACCACCCGGAACGGAGTGAAACCCCCACCGCCCCGCCCCTCGTTCGGCACCGGCCGTACCGGTGCCGAGCAAGGGGCGGGGCGTGGACGGTCCACAGGCGGCAGGGCGTCTCATGCGGCGGCCGCCCGGGACGGCGGGAGCGCGAGCGCGGTGACCACCGTGCCGCGGTGCACGCCCCAGCTGCCGGTGCTGACGACCGGGTGGTGCGGGTGCCGGGCCGCGAACGTACCGTCGGCGTACACGGCGACGGAGATGGCCGCGAGCGGCGCCCAGGTCCCCGTCAGTGGATGGACGGCCTTGTAGGCGGCCTCCTTGGCGCTGAACAGGACCGTGTCCCAGGGGGCCCGGCCCTCCGGCAGCACGGCCAGGGCGCTGCGCTCGGCCTCGCTGCTGACCAGCTGGAGCACACCCCGCGGGAGTGGCCGCGCGGGCTCGGCGTCGATCCCGAGCGAGGCCAGCTGCCCGGTGCCGGCGACGGCGCAGGCCGTGTAACCGTCCGTGTGGGTGATGCTGCCCGTGACGCCCGCCGGCCACCGGGGCGCCCCGCCCGGCCCGGGCAGCAGCGGCACCGGCGGATGCCCGAGAGCACCGAGCACCTGGCGGGCGAGCGTCCGGGCGGTGGCGAACTGCCGGCGGCGGCGCGGGGACCGGTCCCGGATGTACGCCGCCTCCGACGGCAGCAGCCGGCCCTCGGACGGGACGCCGAAAGCCTCGGCACAGTGGACGTGGGGCGGGAGCAGCGCGGCCAGGACGCCGGCCGGGGCGGTGGTGATCACGGTCGTCAGCGGCCGGCCGCGACCAGCAGGTGGACGTGGTGCGCGATGTGCTGGGGAGTCTCCAGCGGCACCATGTGACCGGTGCCGGGAATCCGGTGCAGCTCGGCGTGCGGCAGCGCCGACGTGAGCTCCCGGCTGAACTCGGGCTTCACGATCTTGTCCTCGGTGCCGGTGATGACCGCGGTCGGCGCGGTGATCCCGGCCAGACCCGCGCGCTGGTCCATCTCCTGCGTCGACGCGAAGCACGCGGCCCGGGTCGCCGGCGACGTGGCCGCGAACAACCGGCGGTTGGCCTCCCGCGCCGACAGCGAAGCACCCGGCCCGTGCGTCCCACCGAGCAGCCGACGGCCCAGCCACGGCGTCCGCAGTGCCCGGCTGAACAGCTTCGACCCCATCATCCTGACCTCGCTCGCCGGCGTGCTCTGCCCGTGCGAGGCCGTCGACACGAGCACAAGACCCGCCAGCCGCCCGACACTTGCCCCGCCGTTCCCGGCCGGCAGCCCCGCCGCCCAGGCCAGCGCCGCGTACCCGCCGCCCGAGTGCCCCACCACCACGACCGGCCGCTCCGGCGTGGTGAGCGTCCCGACGACGGTGTCCAGGTCCCGCGCCAACCGCTCGATGCTGATCGGCTCCCGCCCGGACGTCGACGAGGCGTGACCGCGCTGGTCGTACGTGGCCACCGTGTGCCCGGCCGCCGCGAGCTGCTGCGCGGTGGCGTGCCAGACGGTCCGGGAGGCGGCCCAGCCGTGGACCAGCAACACCAGCGGCCGGCCCGGATCGGGCTCGCCCGGCTGGTGGACCGTGATGGCGAGGTGCGCGTGGTCGTCGGTCGTCGCGGTGTGGTCGGTGGTGGTGACGGCGTGCCGGGCGGGGAGCACGGGGATTTCGGTGACGGTCACTGGGGCCTCCTTCTCCGGTGGTGGTTCCTACTTCTGGTTGTCGAGGTGGCGGCGGAGGTTGCTGAGGGCGTGCTGGGTGGCGGTGGTGTGCTTGGTCGTGAGGTTCGTGAGCTTGTGGAAGAACTTGGCCAGGCCGTGCGGGTCGGTGGCGAAGGTGATCGTCAGCAGCGTCTGGGCGCCGTTGTTGTGGGGCGTGAGCCGATAGGTCGTCGTGCCCTGGAAGTGGCCGGTGTGGGACTGGGTGAGCTCGGCGTCCGGGACGACCTGCGTGGTGGTCGAGGTGAACCGCAGCTTGGGGCCGGGCTTTCCGACACCCGCCGGGTGGACGGTGGTCGTGGTGGTGCCGCCGGTCTGCTGCGGGCCGGTGGACCCGGGCCGGTGGGTGTTGTGCGGGTGCCACCACGTCGTCCTGCCGTTGAGCTCGTCGACGATGGCGTTCCAGACGGCGTGGGCGGGGTGGTTGAGGATGGTCCGGTCGGTGTGGTGAATGGCGCGCACGGGAAATCGGTCCTTGTGTTTGGTGGGTGTGGTGGGGGGGTTGGTGAGTTGTTGGGTTCTGTTTTTTGTTGTGGTGTGTGGTGTGTGGTGTGTTTTGGGGTTAGGGGAAGATGTTGTGGCCGGGGGTGAGGGTGTGGGTGGGGTCGTAGGTGTTTTTGGCGTTG
>NZ_JBVJBI010000083.1:0-8012 GCF_055589745.1 Kitasatospora sp. NPDC041917
CCTGGGCCCGGAAAGGCTGGGAAGGCACCTTCTACCCCGCTTTCCTTTTTGTCCCCCCCGCCGCCCCGTGCCCGTCTTTCCCCCCGACCGGTCGGGGGAACGCCCGGGCCCGGAGTGCTTCCAGCCCTCGGTGCCGCCGGTCAGCCGGTGATCATCGTCCTGCCTTCGATCGTCGTCCAGCCGCCCCAACCGCCCGGGACCGGGTCGGCCTTGTAGGTGACGTGGTTCAGGGCGCCGTTCTGCCCGGTGGCGAAGAGGTCCAGCACGCCCGCCGTGGCGTTGAACGTCACGGTCGGGAAGCGGCCGGTGGTGAACTTCCAGTCCCCGACGGACGTCCAGTCGCGCCACCGCTTGTCGTCGGGCTGCCACTCGGCGCGGGCGAGGACACCGTCACCGCCGACCACGAACAACTTGAAACCACCGGTGGCGGGGTCGAAGACCGCCGACGGCGAGCCCGCGAACTGCCGGCCGGGGATCTCGTACCAGCCGCTCCACTTCGTCATGCCCGGCGTGTAGTACGCGTGCGCGACGACCCCGCTGGTCCGGGTGGCGAAGACCTCCACGGTCCTGGTGACCGGGTTGTAGGCGGACGTGGGACTGCCGGAGAACGTCCAGCCGGAGTCCTGGGCGTACCAGTCGCGCCAGCCCTGGCCGTCCGACTTCCAGTAGGTCTGCTTGAGTACGCCGTCGTTGTTGATCGCGGACAGCTCGATGCCACCGGTGGAAGGGTTGTACACGGCGCTCGGGCTGCTCACGAACTCCCCGTTGCCCCGGAGGTCGGTCCAGCCGCTCCACCCCGTCGTGCCCTGGGTGTAGTACGCGTGCGCGACGAGCCCGGTGGTCCGGGTGGCGAAGACCTCCACGGTCCTCGTCGCCGGGTTGTAGACGGCGGTGGGGCTGCCGGTGAACCTCGGGCCGCGGTCCTGGAAGTACCACTCGCGCCAGCCCTGGCCGTCCGGCATCCAGTAGGTCTGGGACAGCACGCCGTCCGTGCCGATCGCGAACAGCTCGGTGCCGCCGGTGGAGGGGTTGTACAGCGCGGTGGGAACGCTCGCGAACTCCCAGTTGCCACCGACCTGCGCCCAGCCGCTCCAGTTCGTGCCGTCCGGGCTGGAGGAGAACACCACGTGGCGGTTGCTGTCGACGGCGAAGACCGTGGAGATCTTCCGGACCGGGTCGTAGACCGAGCTGCGGGCGGCCGGGTTGGCGGTGACGGTGTCCCACCAGCCGCCGCGGACCTGGTCGATCCACCCGCCGAGGTCGTCGACGCGGGAGGAGTACGCGCCGGTGCGGGTCTCGGTGGCGGGCACGCCCAGGCAGCCGCCCTGCCAGGAGCGGGAGGCCACGGCCACCAGCTCGGCCCTGCCGTTGACCTGGCGGATCGCCGGGGCGCCCGTGTCGCCCTTGCAGACCGCCGCGCCGCCGGTACCGGTGGTGCCGATGCCGGTCGCGCTCACGGTGTCGAGGCTGAACGCGCCGCTGTGCAGCTTGTTCGTGATCCACTCGGCCTTGGTCCGGCCGTACCCGGGCACCCGCAGCGTCTCCCCGGCGCTGGGGGCGGTGGTGGCGACCGCGATCGGGGCGATGTCGGTGACGGGCTTGGCCAGCCGGGCGAGGACCAGGTCACGGTCCTGGCGCGGCGCCAGCTCCACGACCTCCGTCACCGTGCCCGCGCCGGTCGTCAGGTCGGTGCGGCCGATGGTGGCGGTGGTCTTCCACTTGGGCGCGCCCGCCGCGAGGGCCTGCGGCTGCGCCGGGTCGTCGGAGAAGCAGGAGGCCGCGGTGGCCACCCAGTAGCGGTCCACCAGCACGCCGGTGCAGGCGCGCACGTTGTCGCCGATCACCAGGCGCGCGGTGTAGGCGTAGGTGCCGTCCGCGGCCGGGTCGCCGACCACGGCGACGGCCGGGGTGAAGGTGCTCAGCGTGCCGGCGGCAGCGGCCGCGACCAGCACGCCGGCCCGCCAGGAGCGGACCTGGGACTTGCGGGACATGAGGGATCTCCCTGGAACGTTCGAGAGGGACGGCACTCCACGGATGCGCGGGGTGCGGACGGGGTTCACCGCCGACGGTGCGCCCGGCCGGGGGGCCCGCCCTGCGGGTGGCGGGGCGGGCCGCATCGGGTCTGCGGCGGGTCAGGGGGCGGAGGGGCCGCCGTGGAAGCGGACCCAGCCCGGGCCCTGCGGGTCGACGGACCACAGGGTGTTGTTGACGTCCCGCACGTAGGTGACCAGGTGCTCGGTGGCCGGGTCGACGACGGTCTGCGGGACGGCGTCCGCGGCGAGCGCGGTACCGGACGGGGTGAGGAGGAACTCGGTCCACGTCCCGGTGGAGAAGTCCAGCGAGTTCAGCCGGTTGCTCGGACCGTTGACGTACACCACGGTCCGGTTGCCGGTCTTGTCGGCGATCGCGACCGGGTCGGTGGCGGCCATCACGCCCCAGTCGCGCCAGCCCGGGCCCCACGGGTCGACGGACCACAGGTGGTTCGCGGCGTCCCGGACGAACGTGGTGAAGTGCCCGGTGGCCGGGTCGACCACGGTCGAGGGGACGGCGTCGGGGGCGAGGGCCGGCGGGACGAACTCGACCCGGCCGGCGCCGCGGCGGTCGATGGAGTTCAGCCGGTTGTCCGGCCCGTTGACGTGGACGACGATGTGGCCGTCGTTCGGGTTGACGATCGGGACGGGGTCGCTCGCGGCCAGCAGGCCGTAGTCGTACCAGCCCTCGCCCTGCGGGTCCACCGACCACAGGTGGTGGGCGGTGTCGCGGACGAAGGTGACCAGGTGGTTGGTGGCCGGGTCGACGACGGTGCGCGGCACCGCGTCGGGGGCCAGCACCGTGCCGGACGGGGTCGGGACGAACTTGGTCCAGTGCTTGGTGGTGCGGTCGTAGGACCAGAGCCTGTTGTCCGGCCCGTTGACGTATACCATCACGTGGTTGGTGGCCGGGTCGGCGATCGCGGTGGGGCGGGTCGCGGCGTAGGTGCCCAGGTTGACCCAGCCCTCGGCCAGCGGGTCGACGGACCACAGGTTGTTCCTGTCGTCCTGCACGAAGGTCAGCCGGTGTCCGGTGGCGGGGTCGACCACCGTGGACGGCGAGGCCTTCACCACGGTCCCGGAGGGGGTCGAGTGGCGGGTCTTGGTGATCCACATGCCGAGGTCGTCCACCCGGGTGGCGAACGCGCCGGTGCGGGTCTCGGCGGCGGGCACGCCCAGGCAGCCGCCCTGCCAGGAGCGGGAGGCGACGGCGACCAGCTCGGCCTTGCCGTTGACCTCGCGGACCACCGGGGCGCCGGTGTCCCCCTTGCAGACCGCCGCACCGCCCGTCCCCGTGATGCCGACGCCGGTCGCGCTCACCGTGTCGAGGCTGAACGCCCCGGTGTGGGCCTTGTCCGGGACCCACTCGGCCTTGGTGCGCCCGAAGCCGGACACCCGCAGCGACTGCCCGGCCGTCGGCGCGGCGGTGCCCACGTCCAGCGGCGTGACGCCGTCGACGGGCGTGGCGAGGCGGGCCATCACCAGGTCACGGCCCTCGGCCTTCACCAGCTCGACCACCTGGACCGACTTCGCACCGACGGTGGCGGTGGTGTTCCACTTCGGCGCGCCGTCGGCGAGCGTCTGCGGCTGCGCCGGGTCGTCGGCGAAGCACGACGCCGCGCTGAGCAGCCAGTACTGGTCGATCAGCACGCCGGTGCAGCCGCGCAGGTGGTCGCCGATGACGATCCGCGCGGTGGTGGCGGAGGTGTTGTCGGCCGCCACGTCGCCGGAGACGGCGCCGGCCGGGGCGAAGGTGGTCAGCGTGCCGGCGGCGGCCGCCGCCACGGCGGCCAGCACACCCGCCCGCCGGGAGCGGAACTGGGACTTGCGGGACATGCGGACTTTCCCTTCGAGTGGGCCTGCGAAAGCCCGCGGGGGTGGTCGGTCTCGTGCCGACGGCCCCCGCGGGGGGCGGGTGCGGGGCGGGTCAGCCGGTGGTGGCGGCGATGCCCCGGATGGCGCTGCTGTCGACCTTGTAGAAGGTGGTCCAGCTGCCGTCGGCCTTCTTGTCGGCGGTCCAGATCGCGTCGTCGGTACCGAGGGCGAACAGCCGGATGGTGTCGCCGATGGTGGTGGTGGCGACCTGCTTGACGCCGAGGACGGCGGGCACCTGGTCGAAGGTGGTCCAGGGGCCGTTGTCGGTGCTGTCGGTGGTCCAGATCTGCTGGTCGCCGCCGACGGCGAACAGACGCACCGTGTTGCCGATCGTGGTGGCGGTGATGTGCTGGATGGCGCTGCTCTGGATGGACGCGAAGGTGGTCCACGTCCCGGCGGTGTAGTCGCCGGTGGTGGTCCAGATCTGGTCCTCGCCGCCGATCGCGAACAGGCGCACGGTGTTGCCGACGACGGTGGCGGTCACCTGCTTGATGCCGCTGCTGGGCAGGACCTCGAAGGGGGTCCAGGTGCCGGCGGTGTAGTCGCCCGCCGCGGTGTAGATGCGCTGGTCGCCGCCGATCGCGTACAGCCGGACCTTGTCGCCCATGGCGACGGCGGTCACCTGCCGCATGCCGCTGTTGTTCGGCACGGGCTGGAGCGGGCTCCAGGTGCCGGTGGTGGTGTTCTTCGCGGCGGTCCAGATCCGCTGGTCGCTGCCGATCGTGAACAGGCGCACCGTGTCGCCCATCGTGACCGCGCTGACCTGACGCGTGCCGATGCTGTCCGGCACCGCCTCGAAGGTGCCCCACACGTTGGTGGTGTACGCGCCCTCGTTGGTCCAGATCTTGCTGTCCCCGCCGAGCGCGAACAGTTCGCTGGCCGGGCGGGAGGCCTTCACCTGCTTGACCCAGGCGCCGAGGTCGTCGACCCGGGAGCTGTAGGCGCCGGTGCGGGTCTCGGTGGCGGGCACGCCCAGGCAGCCGCCCTGCCAGGAGCGGGAGGCCACGGCCACCAGCTCGGCCCTGCCGTTGACCTCACGGACCGCCGGGGCGCCGGTGTCGCCCTTGCAGACCGCCGCGCCACCGGTTCCGGTGGTACCGATGCCCGTCGGAGCCACGGAGTCGAGGCTGAAGACACCGGAGTGGAGCTTGCCCGGCACCCACTCGTCCTTGGTCCGGCCGAAACCGGGAACGCGCAGCGACTGCCCGGCCGTCGGCGCGGTGGTCGCCAGCGGCAGCACCGCGACGCCGTCCACCGCCGTGGCCAGACGGGCCATCACCAGGTCACGGTCCTGACGCGGCACCAGCTCGGCCACCTGGGCCGACTTCGCGCCGACCGTCACGGTGGTCTTCCACTTCGGCGCACCGGCCGCCAGGGCCTGCGGCTGCGCCGGGTCGTCGGAGAAGCACGACGCTGCCGTGACCACCCAGTAGTGGTCGACCAGCGCACCCGTGCAGCCCCGCAGGTTGTCACCGATCACCAGCCGCGCGGTGGAGGCGTAGGAACCGTCGGCGGCCGGGTCGCCGACCACGGCGACGGCCGGAGTGAAGCTGCTCAGCGTGCCGGCGGCCGCGGCCGCGACCAGCACGCCCGCCCGACGGGCACGGACCTGGGACTTGCGGGACATCGGGAATTCCCCCCTGAGGAGTACGAGAAGTGGGTGCCCCGCCGGACCGGCGGCCGGGCGGCGGCCGGCCCGGCGGGACGTGGTGCGGGCCGGGTCAGCCGGTGGTGGCGGCGGTGATCGCCTTCACGCCGAAGGCGCCCCCGGGGACCTCGACCCACGGCGTCCAGTTGCCGGCGTTGTAGTCGGCGTCACGGGTGTAGACCTTGGTGTCCTCGTTGACGGCGACGAAGTGGACGACGTTGCCCTCGGCGCTGCTGGAGATGGCCTTCAGGCGGTTGTCGCTGACCTTGGTCCAGGCCGGGTCCCAGCCGCCGAGGCCGTAGTGGCAGTAGGTGGTGAACAGGTCGCCGAGGCCGCCGATGATCTGGAGGTCGACGGTGTTGCCGCGGGCGGCGGCGGTGATGCCCTGGACGCCGACAGCGCCGCCGGGGATCTCGCCCCACGGGGTCCAGCTGCCGTCGGGCCTGTTGTCACGGCCGTAGACGCGAAGGTCCTCGTTGACGGCGAAGACGTGGACGACGCCGTCCGCGGTGGTGGCGCTGGTGATGGACTTCAGCTTGTTGACGCCGACCTGCTCCCAGCTTCCGCGCCAGCTGCCGGCTGCGTAGTCGGCGTGGGTGCTGTAGAGGGAGCCGTCGGAGCCGATGATCTGGAGGCTGACGGTGTTGCCGCGGACCGCGGCGGTGACGCCCTGGGCACCGCCGGCGCCGCCGGGCACCTCGACCCACGGGGTCCACGCGTCACCGACCCTGCCGTCGTGGGTGTAGACCTTGCCGTCGGAACCGACGGCGTAGACGTGCACGGTGTCGCCGATGGCGACGCTGTCCACGGCGGTCGGCGAAGGGCTACTGGCGGTCGACCAGCTGCCGATCCAGCCGCCGGCCTTGGAGTCGTCGACGGTGTTCCACACCCTGCTGTTGATGTCGATGATCTGCAAGTGCAGGCCGGCCTTGACCTCCGCCGTGCGGTAGCGCAGGTCGTTCACCCAGTCGCCGAGGTTGTCGACCCGGGAGCTGTACGCGCCGGTGCGGGTCTCGGTGGCCGAAGTGCCCAGGCAGCCGCCCTGCCACGAGCGCGAGGCGACGGCGACCAGCTCGGCCTTGCCGCCCGTCTCGCGGATCACGGGAACGCCGGTGTCGCCCTTGCAGACCACCGCGCCACCGGTACCGGTGGTACCGATGCCCGTCGGAGCCACGGAGTCGAGGCTGAAGACACCGGAGTGGAGCTTGCCCGGCACCCACTCGTCCTTGGTCCGGCCGAAACCGGGAACACGAAGCGACTGCCCGGCCGTCGGAGCCGTGGTCGCCAGCGGCAGCACCGCGACACCGTCCACCGCCGTGGCCAGACGCGCCATCACCAGGTCACGGTCCGTACGCGGCACCAGCTCGGCCACCTGGGCCGACTTCGCGCCGACCGTCACGGTGGTGGTCCACTTCGGCGCACCCGCCGCCAGGGCCTGCGGCTGCGCCGGGTCGTCGGAGAAGCACGACGCGGCGGTCAGCACCCAGTAGCTGTCCACCAGCGTGCCGGTGCAGCCGCGCAGGTGGTCACCGACGACGATCCGGGCGGTGGCGGCGTAGGAACCGTCGGCGGCCGTGTCACCGGGGACGGCGACGGCCGGGGGCGTGGCGAACGTCGCCAGGGCGCCGGCGGCCGCGGCCGCGACCAGCACGCCCGCCCGCAGCTTGCGGGCCGAGGAGTTGCGAAGCATGAGGTGTTCTTCCCAACGTGAGGGGCGGATGCGGGGGGTGGTGGTCAGCCGGTGACGGTCAGCTCGACGAGGGCGGCCGGGTTGCCGCCGGTGCCTTCGCCGACTCCCTGGAAGCCGTTCGTGGGGACGTCGACGGTCTGGGTGGTGGTGCCGACGGTGAGGCCGGCGCGGACCGCGCGGCCGCCGCTGGTCTGGACGAAGAACACGTCGGGCAGCTGGAGGGAGAGAGTTCCCGTCGTGCCGGTGACGGTGAAGCAGATCTGGTTGTCCGGGTTGCCCGGGGCCAGGGTCCCGATCTGGATCTGGGTGGGCTTGCCGCAGTCGGCGAGCAGGATGTGGCCGTCGCCGCGCAGCAGCTTCACCTTGGTGATGGCGGCGGCGCCGGGGTAGGAGAAGTCCTCGACGGCCGGCGGCGCGGCGGAGTTGTCCGCGGGGGTGGTGTCGGCGGCGGCGATCGCGGTGGCGGCGCCGAGGACCGCGGCGGTCACCGCGGCGGTGGCCAGCCACCGGCGGGCGGTCCTCCGGGTCGTGCGGGACGGGTTGTTTGTCACCTGGGGCTCCATCGGGAAGGTGAGCGGGTAGCGGGTGGCGGGGAGCAGGTACCGGGGAGCGGGGCGGCGCGGGTCAGCCGGTGACGCGCAGTTCGAGCAGGGTGGTGGGCTTGCCGCTGCCGCTGCCGCTGCCGATCCCGACGGGGACGGCGGTGCCCTTGGCGATGTCGATGCTCTGGGAGGCGCCCTCGCTGGTGAGCTTGGCGTTGACCGAGTAG
>NZ_JBVJBI010000084.1:0-5589 GCF_055589745.1 Kitasatospora sp. NPDC041917
TCACTCCGATGGTGGTGAGGTCGACGTTTCCGGTGTTGGTGACCAGGTAGGAGTATGTGACGGTCTGGCCCGCGGTGGAGACGGTCGTCGGGGAGACGGACTTGGCGATCGTCAGCGCCGGAGTCGAGGGCGGTGTCGCCGCGTTGAAGGAGTCCGAGGCCGTGACGGTGACGCCTGCGGTGGTGGTGGCGGTGACCGTGGAGGTGTCGGTCTCCTGGGTGCCGGGTTCCATCGCCGGGATGGTCCCCGTGCAGTCGAACGTCGCGCCCGGCACGAAGGGGCCGGCCCAGGTCGTACCGGTGGCCGGGCCGCCCAACGGGGAGAAGTCACAGGACAGGCCGGTGAGGGCCGGGCCGGACGTCGTGCTGTCGGTGACCTCCACGTTGCTCAGCACCAGCGACCCGTTGTTCCTGACGGTCATCGTCACCGGCGTCGGAGTCCCGGCGGGGACGGACTTGCCGGGTGCCGTGTTGTGGTCGCCGTTCGTCGGGCCCTCGTCGGTGGAGAACTTGACGATGGAGAGGTTGTTCCCGCCGCCGGAGTTGTTCCAGTTCGGGTTGTCCAGCGAGGTTCCGGCGTTCTGGCTGGTGCCGTTCCCCATGGCGACCACGACGGTGTCCGAGAACTGCTTGAGGGTGTTGTCCGTGATCGTCACCGGCAGGATCAGCCCGACGCTCGTGTTCGCCGGGACGGTGACGGTGACCGAGATGCCGGTCGGAGTGCACGAGTTGAGGGTGGCCGTGCCGGTGTAGGTGACGTCGTTGCCCAGTGTGTTGGTGGCCGTGTCCAGGTTCTGCTGGGCGATGGTGGACGCGGGATCGGTGGAGTAGGGGAGTGTCAGCCCCGGTACGAACGCCGCGCAGTTGAAGGCCTGGCCGGCCTGGGCGGTGTCCGTGAACGTGGCCGTGGTGGCCGTCGTGCTCGCCGGGGTGTGCATCACCCAGACGATGTTCGTGTCCGGGAAGGCGGTGCCGGTGTAGATGAGCCCGTACTTCTCGGCGTTGGCGGGATTGCGGGGCGGCCACGGCTCGACGACGATCGGGGTGGTGAACGTGACCCCCGCGTTCGTCGTGTAGACGAGGTCCTGCGCGCCGTTGTTGTCGGTCGACAGCTGGGCGCTGATCGTGGTCTGCCCGCAGACGCCCGTGTGCGTCTCGACATAGGCGCCCATGGTGTACGTCACGACGGCGGGCCGGCCGGCGATGGTGGCGGTGCCGATGGCCGCGCCGGTGCCGTCCAGCACGGTCTGCGTGCCGGACGGGAAGTTCGCGAGCTGCGCCGGCATCGTGACCGAGAAGGTGTCACCCGCATGGCTGCCGTCCGGGACGCACCAGGTGATCTGCGTGGTGACGGTCATCCCGGGATGGAGCGGCGCGGACGGCGATCCGGCCCAGGTGGTGGTGATACCGGTGATCGCATTGATCGAAGCGCTGTACGCGGGGGTCTGCGCCCCGTGGATCAGCACGGCCGCGAGCGCGGCCAGCACGACGACGGTCTGTCTGAGGGCAGGCCGCATCATTGCCAGTAGTGGCATTGCTTCTCTCCTAGGAAATCCGGCGAACTCCATCCCGGAGCCGGTCGGCCTCCGACACTGCGGCCGATCGGCTGCGGGTGCGGGGTGTTCACCGTTGAGTCGCGTCGGCCGAATCCTTTCGGCGGCCGTTGAGTGCCTGGTGCGCGTCGGCGCCGGTCACGCTATGGAGCTTCTCGTCATCACCCGCGACCTCCTCGGGGCCGGAACACCTGAATGGCTCTGCCGGGATCCGGGCCGGCCACACGCATTCGGGCGAACCGGCTTCCGTCCGATTCGCCGAAGCGCGGTGAACGCGCCTCATCGGCATGACGTGGGTCGGCTCGCAGCAGTGCGAGAGGACGCACCGTCACATGCCTGACGCACAGCAGATGGTACGTGTCGGTACAGATCTTCCGGCGATTCTCCTTACCTGGCGCGTCGAGGGCGCGCAAGTCGAGGAGGAAACGCGATCCGGCCCGACCGGCCCGACCGGCCCGCACCGTCGGAGTTGCCGAAGCACCGGGGCCGGGGGGCGAAGGCCGGTGAGGCCGACAGGGGGGATGGGGCCGGGAACGCGGACAGGGACCGGTGCCGGGTGGCGCCGGTCCCTGTCGGGCCGCGGGGGTGGGGTGGGTCAGTAGGAGTCGGGGGTGTGCTGCTGCGGCGGGCGGGTGTCCCTGGGGGTGAAGGCGGTGGCCCAGGGGGTGGTGACGGTCTCCAGGACGCCGGGGGCCCGGGTCGGCGCCGGGGCGGGCTGCGGGGGGAGGGGTTCGGCGGCGCGGAGCTGGTCGATGCTCCTGGTCATGCCGGTCTTGAGGCGGGGCGTCAGGGGCTTCTCGATGAGCCGGTGGACCAGCCAGGAGGCGACGAGCATGCCGGTGACGACGATGGCGACCGCCGTCCAGGGCTTGGTGCCGTGGTCGTAGAGGGCGCGCAGGGCGGTCCAGCCCATGGCCTCGTGGAGGAGGTAGAGGGGGTAGGTGAGGGCGCCGGCGAAGGTGAGCCAGCGCCACTGGATCCGGGAGCCCCAGCCCATGGCCACCGCGGTGATCACGAGGTAGGAGAGGGTGGTCAGCAGGACGGCGGGCCAGGTCGGCAGCTCGGGCCGGCCCAGGACGGTGTTCACGTCGTGCTGGTGCTGGATGGTGTAGAGCACCGAGAGGATCCAGCTGATCCCGACGATGCCGAAGAGCATGAGGTTGGGACCGTACCGGTGGACCAGGTAGAGCGCGAGGCCGGCGACGAAGAACGAGGAGACGTCCGACATCGCGAAGAACTCCAGGACCGGCCACTTGGTGCTCGCCGAGACGATGCCGGCGACCGTCCAGATCGAGCAGAAGGCCACGATCCGCCGGTAGGTCACGCCCTGCCACACCACGATGGCGAACAGCAGGTAGAAGCGCAGCTCGGCCCAGAGCGTCCAGTAGACGGCGTCCACGTTCGGGATCCCCAGGCCCACGTGGAACATGGTGAGGTTGGCGAGGACCTGTTCGGAGGGGAGCGGCTGGCGCACGAGCGGCCACATCGTCACGACCGCGGTGGTGAGCAGGACGGCGAACCAGTACGCGGGGTAGAGCCGGATGACCCGGGAGCGGACGAAGTCGCCCACCGGGCGGCCCCAGCTGCTCATGCAGATCACGAAGCCGCTGATCACGAAGAACAGGCAGATACCCGTCCAGAGGTACGCGGCGGGCGCGGAGGCGCGGTGGAACACCTGCTCGGCCGGCTTGCCCCAGGCGCTGATCTCGGGCTTGGTACCGCCGCCGTAGCCGATGTAGTGGTGGAAGACCACCATCAGCGCGGCCAGGATGCGCAGGCCGTCCAGGACGGCGAGACGGCCGCCCTTGGCGGATTTGCGGCGGCCCGAGGAACCTGGTCGTTGCCGGGGGAAAATGCTCACGGCTGACGATAACGCACGCCCTGTAAGCCGCTTGCAGGCCCCTGCGCATGACAGGGCAGGGCGGCGACGGGCTGCGGCAGGGCGTTTTCCCGTGATCGAGGCAAGTGCTGGGAGGGGCGTCCCCGCCCCCGGAGGCGGGGCGGGGACGGACGGTGCGGTCGGGGAAGGCCGGGGGCGGCCTGCCCTCGGGAGTTCCTGACGCGTGCGCCCCGGCGCGGGAGTGGACCACCACCCCGCGCCAGGACGCACGACGGATCGGCGCGCGGAGGGCGCGCCGGTCGGAGGACGCCGGTCGGAGCGCGTCGGTCAGAGCGTGCCGGTGATCGTGGTGCCGGTGTGGTTGCCCGGGATGGCGGTGAGGTCGAGGTTCTCGGGGGCGGCCCAGGTGCCGTCGTTGTGGCGGGCGGTGAGCAGGACCTTGTTGTCCGTGGTGGCGATGGCGAACACGGCGTCGGTGTCGACGGGCGTGGCGCTGATGCTGGTGCCCGTGACGTTGCCGATGACGCCGCCGAGGGACGTCACGGGCTGCCAGGTGTGGTTGAGGTAGCGCATGGTGTGGTACTGGCCGTCGCTCGCGATGAGGGCGAGGTTGAGGTCGTTGCCCTGGCGGGAGACGGCGACGCCGCTCACCGGGCCGGTGCTGCCCGCGGCTTCGGAGACCGCCCCCCAGGTGCCCCAGCTGCCGGAGCCGGTGCGCAGGGTGTGGTAGACCTTTCCGCCGGCCACGGCCGCGATGTGCAGTTCGGGTCCGGCGTCCCCGGACGCTCCGGCGGCGGAGATGGCGGTGATGCCGTTGAGCGGGCCGGTGACGTCGGTGACCACGTTGAACGCGGTCCACTGGCCGGCGCCGTTGCGGATGGAGTGGTAGAGGGTGCCGTTGGCGACCACGACCACGTGCAGGTTGTCGCCGATGGAGGCGATGGAGACCTGGGTGATGCCGCTGAGGTCCGTGAGGGCGACGTTGAGGTCGGCGAACGTCTGCTTCCAGCCGCCGTCGAGGTTGCGGATGGCGTAGTGGAGGTGCCCGTCGCCGCCCAGGGCGATGATGTGGGTGTCGGCGTTGATGCCGGCCGAGGCGACGGCGCGCACCCCGCCGATGGCGCCGGCCGTGGCCTGGACGTCCTCGTACGGGGTCCAGGTGCCGTCGTAGAGACGGCTGGCGAAGTAGAGGTTGGCGTCGCTGCGCACCAGGGCCTGGGTCTTCCAGCCCAGGGACTTCGCCCGGGTCTGCTGCACCCAGCCGGCGACGTTGTCGACGCGGGTGTTGTAGGCGCCGGTGCGGCTCTCGGTGGCGGGCACGCCCAGGCAGCCGCCCTGCCAGGAGCGGGAGGCCACGGCGACCAGCTCGGCCTTGCCGCCCGTCTCGCGGATCACGGGGGCGCCGGTGTCGCCCTTGCAGATCGCCGCGCCGCCGGTGCCGGTCGTGCCGAGGCCGGCGGCGGCCACGGTGTCGAGCGAGAAGGCGCCGGTGTGGAGCTTGAGCGGAGCCCACTCGTCCTTGGTCCGGCCGTACGCGGGCACGCGCAGCGTCTGCCCGGCGGTCGGCGCGGCGGTGGCGACCGCCAGCGGGGCGATGCCGTCGACGGGCGTGGCCAGGCGGGCCATGACGAGGTCACGGCCGGCGTACGGCACCAGCTCGGACACCTCGGCGGTCCTGCCGCCGGTGGTGGTCAGGTCGGTGCGGCCGACGGTGGCGACGGTCTTCCACTTCGGCGCGCCGGCCGCCAGGGCCTGCGGCTGCGCCGGGTCGTCGGCGAAGCAGGAGGCGGCGGTGAGCACCCAGTTGCGGTCGACCAGCGCACCGGTGCAGGCACGCAGGGTGTCGCCGATCGCCAGGCGCGCGGTGAAGGCGTAGGAACCGTCGGCGGCCGCGTTGCCGACCACGGCGCCGGCCGGGGGCGTGGCGAGGGTCGTCAGGGTTCCGGCGGCGAGGACGGCGGTCAGCGCGCCCGCCCGCAGGTTGCGGGACGAGGAGGTGCGAGGCATGAGTGGGCTCCCGAACGTGAGAGGTGGTGATGCGGGGGGTGGTGGTCAGCCGGTGACGCGCAGTTCGAGCAGGGTGGTGGGCTTGCCGCTGCCGTTGCCGCTGCCGATCCCGACGGGGACGGCGGTGCCCTTGGCGATGTCGATGCTCTGGGAGGCGCCCTCGCTGGTGAGCTTGGCGTTGACCGAGTAG
>NZ_JBVJBI010000085.1:0-5136 GCF_055589745.1 Kitasatospora sp. NPDC041917
CCGCGACGACGATCTTCGCGGAGGTGGTGGCGCGGGTGGGGGCGGCCGCGTTAGAGCTTGCGAAGTCCACTGAGGACCCTTTCGAGCAGCGTGACGTCGGGCTGGTTTCCGGTTTCGCCGCCGGAAGCGGGCTGGTGGATGGCGACCAGGCCGGCCTCGGCCAGGTCGGCCACGAGGATGCGGGCCACTCCCAGGGGAAGCGAGAGCAGCGCCGACACCTCGGCGACGGATTTGACCTCCGTGCACAGCGTGCAGATCCGCTGGTGCTCGGGGAGCAGGGTGGCCAGGCGCTGCGGGTCGACATCGGCGGAGACCAGGGCCTCCAGCGCGAGTTCGTAGCGCGGGCGGGTCCGGCCGCCGGTCATCGCGAACGGGCGGATCAGCGGGCCGGAGTCGGGTTCGTCCTCGAACTCCTCGAAGTGGCCGGGCTCCTGGGCGGGCCGGTAGCCGGGCGCCGGCTCGGGCGCCGGGGCCGGGTAGCCGGGTGCCGGGGCGCCGTACGAGGGCTGCCGGGCGTACTGGTCGTACTGGCCGTACTGCTCTTCGGGGCGGGGGTACGGCTGCTGGGGCTGTCCGTACTGGTGCCGGCCGTACTGCTGACCGTGGCCGACGCCGGGTGCTCCGAAGGCGTCATGGCCTGTGCCAGGGTACGGAACGCCGTACTGGCCGCTGCGGTCGTCGGGCGGTGTCACGGTTCCTCTCCTCACAAGGTGCGGCGGTGCGGTGCGAGCTTCGGCGCAGGTCCGGAGCCGGTGGTGCGAAGGCCGTACAACGTCCGAACCCGAGCCCGCCGAAGCGGGCCCGGGAAGGACGCGGAGGTGCTTCGAATACCTGGACGGTATCCGACGAACCGTCAGTGCAGGAGACTGCCCTGGAGTTCAGCGCGAAGAGCGGGGGTGAGGACGGCGCCGGCGCGGTCGACGAGCAGGGCCATCTCGTAGCCGACGAGGCCGATGTCGGAGTCCGGGGCGGCCAGGACGGCCAGCGCGGAACCGTCGCTGACGGCCATCAGGAACAGGAAGCCCCGCTCCATCTCGACCACGGTCTGGTTGACCTCGCCGCCCTCGAAGATCCGGCTGGCGCCGGAGGTGAGGGAGGTGAGGCCGGAGGCGACGGCGGCGAGCTGGTCGGCACGGTCGCGCGGGAAGCCCTCGGACATGCACAGCAGGAGGCCGTCCGCGGAGACCACCACGGTGTGGGACACCCCGGGGGTGTTGTCCACGAAATTGGTGATCAGCCAGTTCAGGTTCTGTGCGGCCTGGCTCATCTGAGTCAACTCAACGCTCCTGGTGGTTCGAGCCGCCGAAGAGATCGGTGCTCCGGTTCTGTCCGTTGCCGGACTGGTCTACCTGATCGGGGTCGATCCGGAAGCTTCCGGTGTTACCGGCGCTGCGGCCCTGCTCCACACCGCGGCGCAGGTTGGTGAGGCGGCCACGGACCTCCTCCGGGCTGCGGGAGACCTGCGGCCCGTCCTGCGGGGTGGGCTTGGCGTTGCCGGGCACCAGGTTCTGCTTGGGCACGCGCCGCGGCAGACCGGCACCGGTGGTGCCGCTGGAGCTGGGCTCGCGCAGCTGCTCGGCCCGCTGCCAGTCGCCGTCGTTCGGCGACTGCCAGGCGGTGCTGGCGGTCGGGCCGGTCGGGCCGTATCCGCCGAGCGAGGACACGTCGTGGCCGCGCTGGGTCGGGGACGCCGAGGTGTCCTTGGCGCCGGCGAACCAGTTCGGGGCGTCGCCGGACGCGCCGGCGCCGGACGGGGCGGCGGCGGGGCCACCGCTCGCCAACTGCTCGCCGGGGCGGCGCTGCGGCAGCCCGGACGGCAGGGTGGTGTGCGCCTCGGCGGCGGGCAGCGCGGGCGGCTCCGGGGCGTACGGGTGACCGGCCGGGGACTCCTCGGCCTGCCGGCCGTACTGGTCGGCGTACCCGTCCTGCTGGTAGCCGCCCTGGTCGTAGCCGTACCGGTCGTCGGCGTAGCCCTGCTGCTCGTAGCCCTGGGGGGCGTACTGGTCGTAGCCGTCCTGGGCGTACTCGTCGTGCTGGTACTCGTCCTGCTGGTAGCCGCCCTGGTCGTAGCCGTACCGGTCGTCGACCTGGGGCTGCTGCTCGTATCCCTGCGGGGCGTACTGGTCGTAGCCCTGCTGGTAGTCCTCCTCGACCTCGGCGTCCACCACCGGCGCCTGCGGGCCGCCCTCCAGGGCCGCGCGGCGGACCTGGTCGAGGCGCTGCGAGCGCTGGACGGACTCCAGGGCCGGGCTGAACCCGCTGGAGCCGGCGCTGCCGATGCCGGTGAGGTGGTCGTCGAAGCCGAGCTCGGCGGCGCTGCGGGCCGTGGCGTCCGGCGCCCACTGGGCGGTCGGCTCCTGCTCGGCGAAGATCCGCGAGACGGTGAACTGCTCGTCCGGCTCCGGCGCCGCACCCGACTGGGTGACGAACGGCGGGAGCATGACCAGCGAGGTGGTGCCGGCGGACTCGCCGGACGGGCGGAGCTGGACGCGGATGTCGTGCCGCTGGGAGAGCCGGCCGACCACGAACAGGCCCATGCGGCGGGAGATGGTGGCGTCCACCGTGGGCGGCTCGGCCAGCTTCTCGTTGATCTCCGCGAAGTCCTCGGCGGTGAGGCCGATGCCCTTGTCGTGGATCTCGACCAGCACCCGGCCGTCCGGCAGGCGGGTCGCGTTGACCAGGACCCGGGTCTGCGGGCTGGAGAACGAGGTGGCGTTCTCCAGCAGCTCGGCGAGCAGGTGGACGAGGTCGGTCACGGCGGCGCCGACGACGTCGACCTCCGGGATGCCGGAGAGCTCGACGCGCTCGTACTGCTCCACCTCGGAGGCGGCGGCGCGGAGCACGTCGACCAGCGGGACCGGGGTGTTCCAGCGGCGGCCGGCCTCCTCGCCCGCGAGGACGAGGAGGTTCTCACCGTTGCGGCGCATACGGGTCGCGAGGTGGTCCAGCTTGAAGAGGTTCTCCAGCTGGTCCGGGTCGGCCTCGTTGTTCTCCAGGTCGGTGATCAGCGCCAGCTGGCGCTGGATCAGGCTCTGGCTGCGGCGCGACAGGTTGGTGAAGATCGCGTTGACGTTCCCTCGCAGCATGGCCTGCTCGGCGGCGAGCGCCACCGCCTGCTGGTGAACCTGGTCGAACGCCCGGGCGACCTCGCCGATCTCGTCCTTGCCGTGCAGCGGGATCGGGGTCACCGAGGTGTCGACCCGCTCGGGGTCGGTCTTGGAGAGCTTCTCGACCAGGTCCGGCAGACGGTGGTCGGCGATCTCCAGGGCGGCGCTGCGCAGGGTGCGCATGCCGAGGATCATCGAGCGGGCCACGTAGCCGGTGAGCAGACCGGCCAGGATGAGCGCCGCGACGACGATGATCGTGTTGAGGATGGCGTCGTAGAGCGCGTTGTCCTTCAGGGCGCGGGACTCGGCGAGGACGTCGTCCAGCAGCGCGATCTCGGTGTTCCGCAGGGCCTGGATGTGAGTGTTGGCGGCCTGGTTCCAGTTGTCCGGGGTCAGGCCGGCGTTCCTCGCCTCGGCGTACGCGGCGTCGGCGGCGGCCTTGCCCTTCAGCTGGCCCTCCGCGGCGGCCTGGCTGTAGGCGGCGCCGAGCTGGAGCAGACCCTGCATGGTGGGCGCCGCGCCGTTGGGCATCTTGTACGCCGAACGTTCCTGGGCGGTGGCCACGGCGACCTGGGCGGCCGCGTACTTCCGGGCGTCCTCGGGGGCGCTGCCGGTGTTGAACTCGTTGAGGGAGACCTGCTCCAGCTTCTCCGAGACCAGGATCTGCTGGATCACGTCCTGGTTCTCGTACCGCGTGGTGGCGTTCTGCGAGATGCCGACCAGCAGGTTGAGCATCAGCGCGCGCTGGGTCGAGGCGGAGGCCTTGGCCAGCGACATCGCGTAGATCGCGCGGCCCTTGCTGGTGGCGTTGGCGGAGCCGATGCCGACCGAGTTGTCGTAGGCCAGCAGCGGGGCGAGCATCACCGAGTAGGCGCTCGCGGTGGCGCTGGCGAACAGCTCGGGGCTGTACGCGTTGGCCCGCAGGTGCGCCAGGTCGAGGATCAGGGCCTGGAAGGCCTCGTGGCGGCGGGGGAGCTCACCGGACTTGTCCGAGGCGGCGTAGGCGGCGTTGTAGGCCTTCAGCGCGGCGTCGGTGTCGTTGCGGCGCTTGGTGACCTCGTTGTTCGGGTCCTGCTTGGTGAGCAGGGGTATGAGCGTCTTGTCGCGCTCGTTCTCCAGCGCCTCGGCGAGTTCGGTCGCCGTCTTGGCCAGCTCCGCGGTCTTCTCGGCGCGGGAGGCCTTGATGTAGCCGTCGACCGAGGTGTTCACGCGCAGACCGCCGAAGACGAGACTGATGATCACGGGGATCAGCAGGATCGCGATCAGACGGGTCGGCACGCGCCAGTTGCGCGGGCGGAGGAAGTCGTACCGGCTGGAGCCGCCGCCGTCGCCCGACGAACCGCCGCTGCGGGGCGCCGTGGGCGCGGCCTGGGGCTCGGGGGTCGGGGCGGGGCCCTGGGCGCGTTCCTCGGTGGGAGTGAACGCGGAGAATCCGGCCGGATCCCCCTGGGTACCGTTCGGCTCGCTCTGGCGGGGCTCGGAGCGCCGCTGCGGGGCGGGTTGCTGCTTACGCCTCACTCGACAACTACCTCTCGGCCGACTGCCGGCCATGGATCAATCCAGCGCTACCCCGGTGCCCTGACCTTCCGCCGGACGGGCCGGAGCAGGAGACATCCAGGGGTAGCTGGAATTTCAGCACGTGCGGGGATGGGGGACAAACAGCCGCAGTCCGACGCCCACGCCGGAACAATCCGGACATTCACCGACATGGCGGAGCAAATCCGTGGTCACCTGGCGCTGAGTGGCGCGGATTCGCCACACTGAGTCATTGTTGATCACAAAATGCCTACCGAACTGTTATCCGCTGCTTATACACGGGTCTTGCGCGGGGCCCCCGGAGGACACCGGCCGGTAAGCGTCGCGGCCCCGACGGCCCGTGGCAGGGGACGGACCGTCGGGGCCGGGCGGTTCCCCCCCCCCCCGCTCAGCGGAGCCGGGCCAGCAGGGCGTGTTCGACGAGGGTGATGAGGGCGCTCTTGGCGCTGTCGCGGCGGCGGGCGTCGAGGGTGATGACGGGGGTGTCGGCGCC
>NZ_JBVJBI010000086.1:0-4424 GCF_055589745.1 Kitasatospora sp. NPDC041917
GATCACCTGCGTTCCCCCCACCAAAAAAAACCCCCCCCCCCCCCCCCCCCCCCCCCCCTCCCCACCCCCCCCCCCCCCCCCCCCCCCCCCCCGCGCCCCTTCGCCCCGGGCCACTGCCATGGGGCCGGCCCGTGGGGCCGGCCCGGTCCCGCCGCCCGAGCCGCCGCCGCGCGGGACGTCGGCCTTCCGGCCCCTGCCGGGGGACGCGGCCGTCCGTGTGGGGGCGGACGGCACGCGGCTGTGGCGCTCGCGGTTCGAGCCGGAGGCGAGCGAGGTCTTCGGCCACCGGCCCGGCTGCGAACTGTCCCCGGACGGGCGGGTGCTGTGGGTCCACCGGCCCGACGCCATGGCCGGCCGCGGCCGCCCGGCCGCCTGAGCGCCGACACCATCGTCGCCACCCTCGTCGGCCAGGACGAGGACGAGGAGGACTGGTTCCGCCACTACCGCCTCGACGCCCGCACCGGCCGCGTCCACGGCGCGTTCGACGCCCGCGCCACGGACCCGTACGACATCCGCCCGCTGGGCGACGGCTCCTGGTTCACCACCGGCCCCGACGGCCACCCCGTGCGCCACACCTGCGCCCGACCGGTGTCCGACCGGTGTCCGACCGGTGTCCGACCGGTGTCCGACCGGCGTCCTGACTCGGCCCGCCGCCGGGCCCGTTCACCGGGCCGTACGGGCGGCGCCGCGTTCGTAGATCGCGCCGCCGGGGATGTACCAGCCCGCCTTCTTGCGGACCGCCGGGCTCGGGTCCCGGTCATGGGAGGCCCGCAGGGCGGCCACGGCCCGGGCCTCGGTGCGGGCGAAGCGGCCGACGAGCTCGGCGGCCCTGGCCCGCACGCCCGGGTCGGGATCGTGGGCCAGGTGGCGCAGCGCGGGTTCGAGGACCCGGTCCGCGCCCGGTGCGCACGTGTCGCCCTTGCACCGGTCGCAGGCCAGGGCGTGGAAGGCGGCGGTCCTCACCCGGGCGTCCGGGTCGTCGGCCATGGCGACGAGTTGGTCCATGGACTCGGTGTCGACCAGGTGGTCCAGCAGCCGGCAGCAGCCCTCCCGCACGGCCGCGTTCTCGTGGGACAGGCCCGCCCGCACGGCCCCGAGCACGTCCTGCCCGCGCCGCAGCAGTTCCCGGTGGGCGGCCACCGTGCGCTGGGGGTCGCCCAGGCAGGAGACGAGGGCTTCGTTGTCGGTGCTGACGAATCCGAGCATGCGCCCAGTGTCGGGCCGCAAAACGGTGCCGGGCAAAGGGATTTCACCGCGCCGGCGTGGACACGCGGATCGTCCGGGGCGGCCCGCTCGTCGTCCTCCCACGGCCGGGCGTCCGCCGGCGGAAACGGTTCGCCCGGCCGGCGCGGCCCCGCCGCCGGCTGCCCCGTCAGGTGGCAGGGCGGGCGGCGGACAGGCGCAGCCTGAAGGGCGACCCGTTGGCGGTGGGCGTCCAGCCCTCGGTGCGCGCGGACCGGATGCCCGCGGCGACCTCCCGCGGCATGATCACGTGGGCCGGCACCGCGTCCGGGGTGTGCCGGGTGGGTCGGCCGGTGTCCACGACGAGCGTCGTTGCGGGGTGGGCGGCGTCCTCCACCGCGTAGCCCAGGGTGCTGCCCTCGAAGTCGCAGCACCAGTGCTGCTTGGTGACGCGCCAGCGGTACGCCACGCCGTCGACGACGATGCGGCGCGCGCCCTTCTTGGCCAGTGCCACGGTGCTGCCTCCCGGTGTTCGGCCCGGCGGCCCGGCGGCCCGGCGGCCCGTCCGTCGGCCGCTCTGCCGGCCTGTCGGCCTGTCGGCCTGTCGGGAGGAAGTCTCCTGGTGCGGCGCGCGCTTGTCACCGGGTTTCCCGGTGCCGTGGCCCGGGACGCCGTCAGGTCCGGGGTCCGTTCCCTCCGCCCTCCTAGCGCGCGAGGCGCCCGAGGAGGGCGGAGGAGGCGGCGATGCCGAGGAGGGTGGCGAAGGCGAGGACGGCGAAGTCCAGGGGCAGGTGGGAGGGGGTGCCGATGAGCAGGCCGCGCAGCGCGTCGACCTGGTAGCTGAGCGGGTTGGCCTTGCTGACGGCCTGGAGCCAGCCGGGCATCAGGGCGATCGGGTAGAGGGCGTTGGAGGCGAAGAACAGCGGCATGGTGATGGCCTGGCCGATGCCCATCAGGCGGTCGCGGGTGAGCACGATCCCGGCGATGGCCATCGACAGGCAGGAGAAGAACGCCGAGCCGAGCAGGACGGCGACGACGACGCCGAGCAGCCGCAGCGGGTTCCAGGTCATGGCGACGCCGAGGGCGGCGGCGATCAGCACCACCACCGCGGCCTGCAGGACGGCCTTCACCCCGGCGGCGAAGGCCTTGCCGGTGACCAGGGCGGCGCGCGGGGTCGGGGTGACCAGCAGTTTGGTGAGGACTCCGGAGTCCCGCTCCCAGATGATCATGATGCCGTAGAAGATCGCGATGAACATCGCGGACTGGGCGATGATGCCGGGCGCGAGGAAGTCCAGGTACGGGATGCCGCCGGTGGGGATCGCCTTGAGGCGGGTGAAGGTCTGGCCGAAGATCAGCAGCCACAGCGCCGGCTGGACCGCCCGGGTGTACAGCTCGGTGCGGTCGTGGCGCAGCTTCTGCAGTTCGACGGCGCACATCGCGCCGATGCGGGCGGGCACCAGGCGCCAGCCGGTGCGGGCGCGCGGGGGCACCAGCAGCAGGGACAGGTCGGGGCCGGCGGCGTCGGCGGATTCAGCCGACGCGGCCCGCGGTGCGGCGGGTTCGGCGGACATCGCTGAAGTCTCCTTCGGTCGCGTCGGCCAGTTGCCGGCCGGCGAAGTGGCGGAAGACGTCGTCGAGGCTGGGGTCCGGCCGGGCCGGGTCGGCCCGGTGGACCTGCTCCTTGAGCTCGGCGGGGGTGCCGAGCGCGCGGATGCGGCCGCGGTCCATGAGGGCGATGCGGTCGCAGTGGCGGTCGGCCTCGTCCATGTAGTGGGTGGTGACCAGGACGGTCATGCCGGTGGCGGCGCGTACGGCGTCCACGCGTTCCCACACGCCGGTGCGGGCGATCGGGTCCAGGCCGATGGTGGGTTCGTCCAGGACGAGCAGGCGCGGGGCGCTGACCAGGGCCTGGGCGAGTTCGAGGCGGCGCACCATGCCGCCGGAGTAGGTGGCGGCCATCCGCTCGGCGGCCTCGGTGAGGTCGACGGCGGCCAGCGCCTGGGCGACGCGGCGGGCGCGTTCGGCGCGCGGGACGTCGAAGACGCGGGCGAACAGGGCGACGTTCTCGCGTCCGGTCAGCCCGGCGTCGGCGGACAGCTGCTGGGGGACGTAGCCGAGCAGGCGGCGCACCTGCATGGGGTGGCGGGTGGCGTCGTGGCCGAAGACGCGGACCATGCCGGCGCCGACGGGCAGCAGGGTGGTGATCGCGCGGATGGTGGTGGTCTTGCCGGCGCCGTTGGGGCCGAGCAGGCCGAACACCTCGCCGGTGCGCACGGTCAGGTCGATCCGGTCGACGGCCCGGGTGGTCTTGCCGTGGCCGTGGCGGAAGACGTACTCCAGGCCCTGGCACACCACCGCGTCCTCGGTGCTCATGGCTCCTCCTCCCCGGAGGCTCCTCCGGGTGCTGCGGGTGCTGCGGGCAGGGTGCGCAGGCCTTCGGCGACCTGCCGCAGAGCGGGCAGGGCGGCGGCCAGGGCCTCGCGCCGGTCGGCGGGCAGGCCGGCGACGACGTCCTCCATCAGCGCGCGGCGGCGCCGGCGCCAGGCCTCGATCCGCTCGACGGCCTCGGGGGTGGCGTGCAGGAGGGCGGCCCGGCGGTCGGCGGGGTCGGTCTCGCGGCGCAGCAGGCCGAGGGCGACGAGCTGGTTGACGAGGGTGGACACCGAGTTGCCGGCCAGGCACAGCTCCTCGGCGGCCTCGGAGACGCGCAGTCCGGGGGTTTCCGTCACCAGGCGCAGCAGTTCGACCTGGGCGCCGCGCAGGCGGGGTTCGTCCATCGTCTGCCGCAGGCGGCGGCGGACCAGTCGCTGGATGCCGACGAGGAGGGTGGAGAACTCGTCCGCCGGCGCGACGTCGAGCGTGTGCGGCTCTGTCGCGGTCATACCCTCATTTTAGCTCTCAGTGAGAGCTATCCGTCGAGAGCGCGGCGCCTCCCTTCGGCAGGCCGCCCCGCGCCCGAACATCCCGCGCGGGGAAGTCGGCCCCGCCGACTTCCCACTCCGCCCCCACCCGGGGTGGTTCGGATGCGGAGCAGTGTCTCAGGTGGCGCGTTGGCCGTGGAGGAGGGCGGGCAGGGAGCGGCCGGCGAGGGCCTCGGCGGCCCGGGCGGCCTGGGAGGGGGCCATGAAGTCCGGGAGGCTGCGGGCGGGGACGAAGCGGGCGCCGAACAGGCCGCTCTGGCGCTGTGCGGGGACGGTGACGAGGGTGCCGTCGGGGACGGTGCCGCCGTCGAACACCAGGGT
>NZ_JBVJBI010000087.1:0-4347 GCF_055589745.1 Kitasatospora sp. NPDC041917
AGCGCCATTGCCCCCGACGATTCGCGGACCGTCGCGAGTTCGCATCGGATGCAATTGGCGGCGCTTGGAACATCCGTGCCAGATCGTGCGCTAAGCCCTCGCCGGTCTCAGGGGGCCGTTGACCTGGGGTGATCACGCAGCGGAGTCTTCGCGGTCGATGTTCTCGATCTTCGGAGGGCCGTGATGGCGGTCGAGTCTCTGACGGATGAGTTCTTTCCACTGTTCATTTCTGTCTCACGGAGCCTGTGGTTCAGCCTCAGCGACATGTGGCGCATGAGGCAGTTGGGCTGACGGGAGTGCACCGTGGCCCCGGGAGGGATCACGGTGGAGCTCGCCTTCGTACAGTCGGGGTTGCTGGGCCGGTACCAGGACAGTGAGGCGGTCTCGCCCTGCCCAGCCCTGCGGGACACGGGCTACTGGCCGGGGTCCGTGCCCCGCAGGGTGGGTGCGGCCGAATGCCGCCGTCCGCTCTTGGTGGCGCCGTTAGGGTCGCGGGTAGACGGTGCCGGTATCGGACGCGGCTCCGCTGTCGGGGTTGCATGGGGCTGTGCCCGGCCGGGCCTGAGCACGGTGGCGACACGGACCAACCCGCTTACGGAATGGGGGATCTGCATGTCGGAACCGGATCGGGCCGCCGTCGTCGCCGCCACTGGTGGTCCGTCGGCTGGCCGTCTCCTCGCTGCGGGCGACGCGGAGTCCGTGTCGGCGATCCTGGGGGCGGCCGGGGACAGTCGGGTCTCGGACATCTTCGGGTGCGGTCGGATGAGCTTCGCGATATCCGCGGACGGCAAGGTCTTCTCCTCGCATCCCGAGTGGGCCGCGGAGCTGGTGCGGCAGGCACACGGCAGGCGGATCGTCGACTTCGCCACGGCGCACCGCGTCCTCATGGCTCCGACCGCCGACGGGGAACTGCTGAGCGCGGGAGAGCGGCCCGAGGACATCGGCTGGCTCCTGAAGGCGGCCAAGGGCCAGAGGATCACTTCCGTCGCCGGGCGCTGGAAGGCAAGCAGGTCACCGCCGTCTCCGTGGCGTCTACCACACGCTCTCGTTGACCGCCGACGGGACCCTCGTCGCCGTGGGGGAACGGCGCGCCGCCGGGAGCGCGGTCTCGGCGATCGAGTGGGCGGCGAAGGGCAAGCGGATCGTCGCCATCGCCGCGGGCAACGACACCAGTCTCGCGTTGACCGCCGACGGCACGCTCCTCGCCGAGGGCGACGAGCGCAACGGCGTGGTACCCGGGCTCGCGAAGGCCGCGCAGGGCAAGCGGATCGTCGCCATCGCCGCGGGCAGGTCGCCGTCCAGCCACGCAAGCTGATGCCGTCGTGGAAACCTCCCCTGGCCCTGCCTCCCCGGATGCAGGCCGTCGCGGAGAAGTGGCTCGCGGCCCGCAGACTGACCGACGCACCCTCGACGGTGGAGAAGCTGGAGCTCGCGGTCCGGGTCTTCGGGCAGTGGCTCGGCGAACAGCATCCCGACATCACGACCTTCGCCGACGTCAGACGTCAGCACTGCCTGGACTGGATCGGACACATCGCCGAGGCCCCGGCCCCGACCACGGGCAAACCGCTGGGCGTCATGTCACGGATCCAGCGGATCTCCGGGCTGTCGCAGTTCTTCCGTGACACCGCGCTCTGGCAGTACGACGACGTGCCAGGCCACACCCTCATCGGCGCCGGCGACGCACCGAAGTACACCGAGAAGGTGCCGCGGTTCATCCCCGACCAGGACCTCGACCGGCTGATGCCCGCCATCGACGCGATCGCCTGCCCGTTCCAGCGAGCCGCCCTGCTGGTCGCCCGCCGCAGTGAGATCCAGCGCCTGCCGCTGGACCGCCTGGACCGCTACCCCGACGGAACCCCGCGGCTCCACCTGTCCGGCCGCAAAACCTACAAAGAGCGCGTCGTTCCGCTGCACGAGGACGCCGCCGAGGCCCTGCAGAAGGTCATCGACCTGCGCAGACACGCACCGGAGCGGCCGTTCACCGACGAGCGGACCGGCGAGGAGATCCGCTACCTGTTCATGAGCCACGGCAAGCTGCTGTCGACGTACTACCTGTTCGAGACCCCGATCCAGGCCGCCTGCAAGACCGCCGGCCTCGTCCGCCCCGGCGGCCGCGGCGGCACCGGCCGCGGCACCGTCTCGGCCCACCGCTTCCGCCACACCGTCGGCACCCAGCTCGCCGAACGCGGCGCGAAACTCCACACCATCATGAAGGTCCTCGGGCACACCTCCGTGAACATGGCCCTCGTCTACGCGCAGATCAGCGACCAGGAAGTCCTGCGCGACTACCAGGCCGTGCTCGGCCCCGGCGCCACCATCGCTGGCCCTGCCGCCGACAAACTGCGCAACGGCACGTTGCCGGATGCGTCAGTCGACTGGCTCAAGACCAACTTCTTCAAGACCGAACTCGTACTCGGCCGCTGCCTCCGGCTCCCCGCCGAAGGCCCCTGCGAATGCGACCTCTACCTGACCTGCGCAAAGTTCGTCACCACGCCCGAGTACGCACCACGACTGCGGGCACGGCGCGAGGTCGAGCTGACCCTCGCCCGCGACGCGGCCGAACGCGGGCTGGGACCGCGAGGTCGAACGCCACCGCTGCACCAGCGAACGCATCGAAAGACTCCTGGCCGACCTCAGGCAGCCGGTCAACGCGGAAGCGGAGGAGGACGGCTCCAGTGCGTGATTACCCCATGGCTGAGCTACCGGAGCGGTCCTTGCTCGTCAACGTGGACAGTGGGATCCGACAAGAACACGTCGGCATCCACCGGGCCATAGGCGATGTTGAAGGTGTCCAGCCAGTACGACCAGCCCCGCACACCCGCCGCGCTGCTGAAACGGTAGTTGAGCTGCCAGCGGACCCACTGGCCGGAGGCAAGGCGCACAGCTGGGGGCCGTCGCGGCCGAGGTGGGATGGCGAACAGGGGCTGCACTCGGGGAAGGACGCGCAGTCGGCCGTCGGCTTCGCGAAGCTGGACGTCGACCTTGCGCAGGTCTTCCTCGACGCCATGGGGCTCGAAGCCGTCTCGCTCATGCATGCGGACCACGTGCGCAAACGAGGGCGGCATATACGGGACAGTGAAGCCGACCGGGGCCGCGTTCCTACGGGCGGCAGCCTCTCCTCCGCGGGACTGCTTCGTCCAGGACGTCCGTATCCACTGGACGGTGATTTCCACGGCCTCCACCCCTGCCACTCCATCGAAGATCTCACTCTATGCACGCGGCTTCTCCGGCCCGCACCAACACCGCCAACGCCCCGAGCGGCAAGCCGAAGGAAGATCAACTTGAACTGTCCACATAAACAGCGACATCGTTTTTGGCCTGCTCACGCTGGCCGGGTTCACGTACGCACCACAGCTGGCCGACCTGCCGGACCAGAAGATGTGGCGCATCGACCGCGCGGCCGACTACGGCGCCTTCCAGGAAGCGGCCCGCGGCCGGGTCGACCTGGCGCGCATCGAGTGGCACTGGGAGGACATCCTGCGGATCACCGGCTCCATCCACACCGGCGCAGTGCGGGCCTACGACGTGCTCCGGATGCTGTCGCGCGACGGCCGGCCCACCCCGCTGGGCGACGCGATCGCGCACTACGGGCGGATCGCCAAGACGCTGCACATCCTGCGACTGGCTGACGGAGGTTCCAGGGTCCCCGGCGCCGCTCAGGTGCCCCTTGACGGCTTCTCGCGCGAACCCGCTGCTCCCAGAGGTTCAGCATGGTGCTCGGCTCAGCGGTGACCGAGGCCTCGGCTGTCGAGATAGTCGATCAGCGCGGCCTCCTTGCGCAGCAACCGTTCGCGGTCATCGGCCGGTAGCGACGCAAGGGCGTCAACCAGGACCCGCTTGCGGTGAACGTAGACCATGTTGCCCGAGTAGATCCGGCACCCCGAACACCAGCCGAACCCAATACATCGCTCGAAGCTGGAGGACTCAGGCGGGTGCACACGGTACTGGTAGGAGCGGACTGGCTCTCGGCACACAGTGCAGACCGAGCGTTCGCTCTCACGAACGCACCACCCGGTTGCGCCCCTACGCCAGGACTTGCGTCCGACCGATGCTCTTCAAGTCGTCATGGCGATCATTCTGCCTTGTCCTCAGGAGATGCTCGATTGCTTCTGACTGCCCTCGGCGACCGCGTGCACGAGGGGCGTCGGGTCGCGCGACGATCAGTGTTGACGCCTCTCGTGCTCGTCAGCAAGGGCATCGCCGAACGGGGTGAAGCCCATGCTCGCTCCGAACATGTCGTCACCGCTCCGGAAGGGTCTGTCCAGTGAACGGTGTAACTCGGTTGGGTTGAGTTAGCGGCGGCCGGCGGAGAGTCGGCCGTCGAAGGTGATCTCGAAGGCGTTCAGC
>NZ_JBVJBI010000088.1:0-4238 GCF_055589745.1 Kitasatospora sp. NPDC041917
ACGCCGTACTCGTCCAGCTCCGACAGGAGGCCGTCCACACCCTCCCGGTCGGTGGTGTGGTCGTCCGCGAAACGACGGTCACCCGTCGCGTCCGGCACGTGCTTCACACAGACAACGATCCTCAAGCTCACGGCCTTGTCTCCTGTACTGGTCTCGTCCGGCGGCTGCGGCGGTGCAAGCGGGCGCGAACACGGCACGCACCCGCTCCGGGCAGCGAATTCCCGTGCCGGTCCGGAACTTCCTGGCAGCATACTCGCCGGTAGTGCAGTGGTCACTACTGGCCAGTAGCTTATGCCGTGCGGCCGCTCCCGCCGCCTGCGCCCATCCTGCCCCAGCCCGGAGCCGACTCCACCCGACGGGGCGGAACAACTGCCGCCGGATTGCTCACACCACGCTCACACCACGCGCCCGAGCGCCGCGATCACGTCCACCCTGCGCGGCTGCCCCGCCGCCCGCCGCACCACCCGGCCCTCCCCGTCCAGCACCAGGACGGTCGGCGTCCGCCGGACCTCCAGCCGGCGGACCAGCTCCAGCCGCTCCTCCGCGTCCACCTCGACGTGCTCGACCCCGTCGACCATCCCGGCCACCTCGGAGAGCACCCTCCGAGTGGCCCGGCACGGCTGGCAGAAGGCCGTCGAGAACTGCACCAGCGTCGCCCGCGCGCCGAGCGGCCCGCCCAACTCGGCCTCCGACAGCCGTACCGCCCCGTCCTCGGTGCTCAACCCTCGGCCTCCCGTCGCTCCCGGCCCCACGCCCGGCCCACGGCGGGCCGGTCCCGGCCACCGTCAAGGCACCACACCACGCACCGGCGGCCAGGTCATCCCCCCAGTCTGCGGCAGGGCCCTCCGCGCCCGAAACACGGTCGACCGCCGGGGCCCGGCCACGTACGATCGGCCGGTGGATTCCGACTGTCACCCAACGCAGCCGCCGGCCTGCCGCCGCGTCACCGCCACGGCCCGGGCCATCGTCCACCGACGACGCTGACGCCCGCCGCCGACGCCCCGCCGCTGCCGCCGCCCGTCGCGACCCCCGGAGCCACCGTTGCAGACCGATCCCCGCGGCTCCCGCCTCGCCGCAGCGCTCACCTCCATCGTCCTGGCCGTCGTCCTGCGCACCGGCAACTGCCCCCTCCTGGCCGCCCAGACGCTCGTCCTGGCCCTCGGCGCCTTCGGCGGCCTGCGCATGGCCCCGTACGTCCGGCTGTTCCAGGCGCTCGTGCTCCCCCGGCTCGCACCGCCCTCCGAGACCGAGGACGAGCGGCCGCTCCGCTTCGACCAGGGCATCCTCATGGTGTTCACCGCGGTCGGCGCCCTCGGCTACTGCGCCGAGGTGACCTGGCTCGGTGCGCTGGCCTGCTCGGCCGCCCTCACCGCCGCCTTCGCCAACGCCGCGTTCGGCTACTGCGTGGGCAGCGAGCTCTACCCCCTGGTCCGGCGCGCCCAGGGCAGACTCACCGCCGGCGCGTGATGTGCGCGGCGGAAAAGTTCCCGTTCGAATTCATCACGGAGATCACACCGCCAAAATTCGCTTGACCGCACGCCTCAGGTGACAGCAGGCACTCGTTCGGGGGATCATCTCCGTGAATCACCCGTGACCGCCGCGGAGTGCCGTGCTCCGGTCGGCGCCGCCCGCACAACGGAGCGGGTACCCGCCGAACCGGGCTCCGACCCGTGGAAGTCAGGACTGACCGTGGCAGAGTTCGTGTACCCGCCGGTGATCGGCGCCGCACTCACCGCCTTCCGCGCGCTCGACGTGCGGATCAAGACCGTGGGCGCCGAGCACATCCCCGCCAGGGGGGGAGCGGTACTGGTCAGCAACCACATCAGCTACCTGGACTTCCTCTTCGCGGGCCTCGGCGCGTACCGCGGCGGCAAGCGCAAGACCCGCTTCATGGCCAAGGACGACGTCTTCAAGCACCGGATCTCCGGCCCGCTGATGCGCGGCATGAAGCACATCCCGGTGGACCGCACCGACGGGCAGCCCGCGTACGAGGCCGCCGTACGGGCCCTCAAGGCCGGCGAGGTGGTCGGGGTGTTCCCCGAGGCGACCATCAGCCGCTCCTTCATGCTGAAGAAGTTCAAGACCGGCGCCGCCCGGATGGCAGCCGACTCCGGCACCCCGCTGCTGCCCGTCGTGCTCTGGGGCACCCAGCAGCTCTGGACCAAGGGCCGCCCGAAGACCCTCACCAAGCGGCACGTCCCGGTCACCATCATGATCGGCGAACCGATCCACCTCGGACCGAACGACAAGCCCGTGATGGTCACCCGACGGCTGCGCGCCGCCATGAGCGAGATGCTCGACCAGGCCCAGCGCGAGTACCCCGCCAAGCCCTCCGGCCAGGACGACACCTGGTGGCTGCCCGCCCACCTCGGCGGCACCGCCCCCACCCTGGAGGTCGCCGAGGCCGAGGACGAGGCGGAGGCCCTCGCCCGGGCCGAGCGCCGCGCCGCCCGGGGCTGACAGCTCCTTCTCCTCCCCTCTCTCTCCTCTCCCCCTCTCCTTTCTCCTCTCTTCTCCGCCCCTCCTGCCGGCCTCCCGCCTCCCCCGCCCTCCGTCTACTCCGTGCGACCGAGCGAGAACTCTCCGTCGCGTGTCGCCCGACCGCCGACGCCCCCCGTCTGACACAGTGACAGCTCCTTCCAGGGGCCTTCGTCCTGAATCCGCGGCGGGGGCACACGTCGGAACGGTCGAAAGGCTCGGAGGCGGAGATGGCACGGATCACCACCGGCACACGGCAGTCACCCACGGGCAGGGCCCGCACCCGCGCGAGCGCCGGTGCGGGCCTTCTGCTTCTGGGCACCCTGCTCACCGGCTGCGGAGCCGAACCCGGGGAGATCCCGCTCTCCGAGATCCGGCCGGAGACTCCCACCAGCACCCCCGAGGCGAGACCCGCCGAGACCCCCGGCGTGGTCGGTGCGGCCGTCGGAGCGCCCGCGGCCACCGCGCACAACGGACTGATCGTCAGCCGCGCCTACACCGACTCCGCCCGCACCAGCAGCGCCATCGTCACCCTCTCCCCCGACGGCACCGGCCAGCACCAGGTCACCAAGCCGCCGGCCCGCGCCCTCGACGACCGCCCGGACTGGTCCCCCGACGGCACCACCATCGCCTTCGACCGCACCGACCCGCAGAGCGGCACCGCCCGGCTCTGGACCGTCCCCACCAACGGCGGCCCCGAACACCAGATCAACCAGCTCTGCGACAGCGGCACCGCCGACTGCGCCAACGAGGACGAACGGGCCCCCGCCTTCTCCCCGGACGGCAAGCAGGTCGCCTTCAGCCGATCCTGGGGCGCCCAGGACTCGACCGGCAGCCGCCAGATCCAGTACTCGGACCTCTACCTGATGAGCCCCGAGGGCACCGACGTCCAGCGGCTCACCTTCCTCACCAATGACAAGCCCTACTCCGGCATCGTCAGCAATCCCAGCTGGTCCCCCGACGGGAAGCAGCTCACCTTCGAGTACCGCACCAGCGCCACCGGGCAGCCCGCCGGCAGCCGCGCCATCTACGTCGTCAGCGCGGACGGCACCGGGCTGCGCCAGCTCACCCCCTGGGAACTGCGCGCGGGCGACCGTGCGGACTGGTCCCCCGACGGCACCCAGATCCTCTTCACCACCTACCCGGCCGGCCCCGACAACGCCCCCGGCGGCGGCATCTACACCGTGCACCCCGACGGCAGCGCCGTCGGCGCCCTCACCCCCGCCCCCTCGGACATCTTCTACGGCACCGCCGCCTACGCGCCGGACGGCAAGTCCATCGTCTTCGCCCAGGCCCCCTCGGGTGCCGGCGCCGACCTCTACAGCATGCGGCCGGACGGTACGGGCGTCGCCCGTCTCACCAACAGCGCGGACAAGTGGCTCGGCCGCCCGGCCTGGGGGACGGCGGAGAGCTCGGTGGCTCCCGCCGAACCGGCTCAGGCAACGGATCAGCCGTCGGTTCCGGCAACGGACCAGCCGTCGGATCAGGGGTCGAGTCAGCCTTCGCCGGCACCACAGGCTTCCCGGACGCCGCGTCCGGATGACCAGCAGCAGGCCCAGGCCCAAGGGCAGGAGCCCACCGAAAAGCCGCGCCCCGGGACGGGATCGGAGTCCGGCCCTGGCTCCGGCTCCGGCTCCGACGAATAGATCGTACGGTCCTGGAAATGCGAAGAACCCCCATCCGGATCCCGGATGGGGGTTCTTCTGAAGAATTGTTCGGCGGCGTCCTACTCTCCCACAGGGTCCCCCCTGCAGTACCAT
>NZ_JBVJBI010000089.1:0-4081 GCF_055589745.1 Kitasatospora sp. NPDC041917
GCCCCCCTCCGAACCCGCCGTACGAGTTTCCCCGTAACGGGCTCTCCAGTGACCTATTTCGTGACGCTGCTGGTTGGCTTTCCTGAATGGATCGCGTCATGGCAATCGGTGCAGACCACAAGAGTCTTGCGCCGTTTCTTCGCCATGACCTGGCGCCATTCAGTAGGTGCCAGAACGCCTGAGATCAGACTGTCTCAGTTGACTTGACAACTTCCGCTCCGAGGTACCCAGCCGCGGTTGCGATGCCGGCGTCTCCGCCTGCGGTCGCGGGGTGCCGGCCCTCGGCCGCGAGTGGCTCGCGCGAGCCATCAAGGCGGCCGCCATCAAGGCGGCCGCCGCCGAGGCGGCCGTCCTGCCCGGCCTGGGCCAGCTGCCCGGCGGCACGCGCCTCGGCGAGCAGGGCGCGGCGGCCGCGGTGGACGTGCGTCACCTGTGCGGGTCACGGCCATGTCCAGCGACTGGTGGGGCCTGGTGTGATTTGTAGGCATGGACCCAGGCATCGAGAGTCGGAGCCTTAAATAATCCACGCCAAGTCCGCTTCAGCCTTTTTAATATCTTCCGGAACTGCTTCCGGAGGAATGGCCAGGTCTAGGTATTCTGATGGTCGATCCGGAAGCCCCCCTGAGCCTTCCGGCTCGAATACCTTCCATTCATTTTCGACAGAACGAAAGCCCGTAACGTTAGGCTTCTTCAGGGCGGCCATCTTGCCTTTTCCTGCTGGCGCGTAGACTCGGCGCCCAAGAGCAGTAGCTAGCCCTTGACCGACTTCAGGAAATTTTTCGGATACCTTTAGGCCGGTTTGGCAAGAATGTAGAAGAACTGCACCGCTGGGACTGTCGGATACGAATGCCGCATAGGCTGCGTCGGATATTTCCAGGAGGGTCGCAAGCTGGTGCGCATAGAGTGACATTTCGCTGCCGTCATCCATGGATACCGTAAATTTTCTCGAGCCACCGTGTCCAGTCACCAGAAAAATCTTCTGCTGAGGGTCGACCCAGGAGAAAGTGCCCGCTTTGTCCTTCTCTGAAATCAGAGGAGACCGTCCAGGTCCGGGAGTCAGATTAATATTTGCCCAATTTTTCAAACGGCTCTCTATGTCCTCTTCATTGTGGCGGCTGGTGCCGATGATTTTGCCGCCTTTACCGATGATCTGGTGCTCGTGGGGGCGACGTTTGGCCGGTGCGCGTTGGATGGTGGTGTGCTGAGTGATGGCAGGGAGCGATGCGGAGGGGACGGTCGGGTGGGGGGTTTGCGAGTGGGCGGCTTGTTCGTAGGCGTCGTTGGGATGGCTGACGGTGAGGCCTTCGGGGGTTGGGGTGCCGGAGACAGGGCCGTGGCGTTGCTGGAGGACGTGGGAGAGTTCTTCATACAGGAGGTTGCGGCCAACCGGGGTTCGGGTGGGATCGCTGTCGTGCTCGTCCAGCACGATGTGGTGGCCGCTGGTGTAGGCCTGGGCGTGGACATCTCGTGCCGAGGCTGCGGCAGCATGGCCGGTGTGGACGCGCACGTCGGCGAGGTCGGTACCCAGGCGCTCCTCCATCTCGCGCGTGAATTGCGGCGGCAGAGGGCTGCCCGGCATCCGGAGTACCGCCCGGACCGCTGCACCCGCCCCTGGCTCCACATCCTCAGCCAACGCCGCACGCATCCCATTGTTCCCGAGGGCACGCTGCAACGACCGCACCCGCGCTACCCCGGACGGTAGAGCGTGTGCTCGGACAGAGGCCCTCTCCGCCAGGGACGCATTCCTGCGACGCTGGGACCGCGCACACGATTCGAACGACACCATAACGACTCCTCAATATATACCAGCCGACGACCAAGGCGAAAGTGCCTTGCTATGTCATGATTCTCGCATTACTTGCTCGACGTGGAGGGGCCATTCAGGGCTTCACTTTCGGGCGATATCTTTCCCCTAATACTCCAGCTGTAAATAACGATCATGCTTTGCTCGCGGCTTGACGACTGTAGTGGCTGGCCTGGGAATGGGCTTGATGACGCCGCCGCCAGTGGGACCAGCGGAGCCAGTGACCGGCCTCGTGGACGGGTCGGGCGATCAGGGCGATGAAGAGTCGCTGGATTTCGTTGCAGGTCAGCGGGATCAGGTCGTCGGGGCCGGGGCGGAGACGGTGCTCGTCGACGCGGACGACGGCCAGGAAGGCGTGGGCGAGCATGGCGAGGGTGACCCAGCGGGACCAGGACGGTTCACCCGGGCCTTGCAGTAGGTCGCGTCCAAGTAGACGTAGGGGAAGCGGGTGTGGCCGAGGGGCCGGTCGCGGAGGGCGGTGAGCTGTTCGTCCAGGTCCGCGCAGATCCTGGAGACCTCGCTCCTGGAGATCCCGGTGTCCGCGCCGAGGGCTTTGACCAGGTCGTCGACCGAGCGGGTGGACACGCCCAGGACGTAGGCCTCCATGATGACCGCGTAGAGGGCCTGGTCGATGCGGCGGCGTCGCTCCAGCAGGCTGGGGAAGAAGCTGCCGGTGCAGACCTTGGGGATGGCGAGCTCCAGGTCGCCGGCCTGCGTGGTCAGGGTCTTGTCGCGGTGGCCGTTGCGCCAGGTGGTGCGGGCGTCGGTGTGCTCGCCCGGCTCGGCGCCGATCCGGGCGGTCGCCTCGGCCTCGATCAGCTCCTGCAGGAGCCGCTGCGCGAGGCTCCTGATCAACTCGATTCCGTCCGCCGTACGCAGTGACTCCATGAGGCGGAGTAGGAAGCTCCTATAGATCGTCAAGCGGTCTGAAGAGGCCGGTTGTGAACGCTTGATGGGCTGGCGAGGTGCCTGTAGACCTCGCGGGCGATGAAGCGCTTGAGGCAGCGGAGGATGTCCTTCTTGGACATGCCTTCGGCCGTGCGACGGGCGACGTACTCGCGGGTGCGTGTGTCGTAGCGCATGCGGACCAAGGCGATCATGTGGAGCGCGTTGTTGGCCTGACGGTCGCCGCCTCGGTTGAGGCGGTGCCGGTGGGTACGTCCGGAGCTCGCTGAGACGGGAGCTGCCGCGCACAGGTGGGCGAAGGCTGCCTCCGACCGAAGTCGGTCAGGGTTGTCCCCTGCAGTGATCAGGAGTTGGGCGGCAGTCTCGGTGCCCACGCCCGGCAGTGCCACCAGGCTGGGCGCTGCCTGGGTCACCAGCTGTGAGAGCTCGGCATCAGCGTCGGTGATCTCCTCGTTCAGGTACTGGTAACGCCGGGCAAGTCGTCGCAGGGCGGTGCGGACAGCGGTCGCCGGGTCGGCGATGTTGGCGCCCGGTCTCGACCGGGCCAGTGTCCTGATCAGTTCGCTGGTGGGCAGGCCGCGCAGCTTCTCGCGGACCTCGCCCGGCGCACTGATGATCAGGCCGCGGACCTGGTTGATGACCTGGGTACGCCAAGGTTTGTCGCGCAACCTGCCGACTGGTCCGCGTTGGCTTTCGTGCGCGTGCGCCGACGGAGCAGCGTGGGCTCATCGAGGTGTTCACCGAACTGCACTCGGGCTCGGAGCAGTCCCGCCGGGGGCTTGTCCAGCAGCGAGGTACTGCGGAGGCCGGGCCCGGAATCGTCCGGGCCCGGCCAGCCGTGTGGGCGCCCCGTGGAGGGCCGGGTCTGCTGGTGGGCACTACGGGCGAAACCGGCGGTGCCCCAGCTGTCACCGCTCTTCGATGTATCCCGTACGGCGACCGACGGGGATCGTCGACCGCCACAACCCTCGCCGACCCCGGTCCGCACCAGCCGACATCTGGTGGCGGACGAGACCCTCGTCAGCGCCCTGGTGCCCACCCACGAGCGGGACGCCGCCCCTCGAAGGAACCAGCGGACACCCAGCAAACCCGCAGATCCCCTCGACGAGCACACCCGCCCGTCCCGGCATTCAGCCTGCCGCTGCCCTCACCGCAACGACCACCGGGCATTCCACCCAGGCCAGCACCAATTTTCAGGGTTCCTTTATGGAAATTCTCAGAACTGCCCATCATGCTGAAGAGCCCAATATCACTAACCACTCAGCACGCTATCATGGTCGCGCAATAGCCGCGCATACACGATGCGCCTCCCAAAGATCCTCGTCGCCTACCTCTTCGGGCACTACAGGCGCATTGAAGCAGCCCAGGGTG
>NZ_JBVJBI010000090.1:0-4076 GCF_055589745.1 Kitasatospora sp. NPDC041917
TGATACCGGTGGGCTCGCGTATTCAACCGTCGCGAGTTGACCCACCTCGTTCCGGTATTGCTACTGAGCGTGACAGCCTTGGGGGGAGACTTTGGGTGTCAGGGGCATCCGGTTGGATGAGCACGTGACTGTCTATGACGTAGCTCGTCGGCTCCCTTCCATCGCTGACCTGCGGAACCTGTGCCGCTCACTGGCGATGCTCGATGCGATCTTGAGCCCGGACTGGGAGGGCCGGTACTACTCCTTCAACGCCGGCTGGGCTGACGGCGAGGAGATGGCGTCGATGCGCAACGGCTCGGGGGACGAGTACTCCATCGTGTTCTCGGCGGCCGGGGCCTATATCCGTGGCTTCGACCACGAAGCGCCGATGAGCCCGTACGGCAACGACGGCGAGCCCTGGCCGGGAGTGATCGACGAGGTTCCGGAAGCCTTCAAGCCCTTCGTCGCGGAGCCCGCGTTCACCGATGAGGACGACGTGCCCGTCGTGACGGCCTGTCTGTGGCGGGAGGCGACGGACGATCGGTGGCGGCACGGCGTGATCGACTTTCCCACCGGATGGTCCGACCCCGACGGGGCGACGGGTCTGTTCGAGCTCCTGGTCGACCGTTCCCCGGAGGCGTTCCAGCGCTTCGCCGAGGACTACTACGAGGTTTCCGTGGACCTGGAAGCGGTGCGCGATGTGTATGCCTTGCGACCGCTGAGCCATGAGCTCGTGTCATCGCTGAACCCGGAGGTCACCCTCGTAGACCTGGCCGAGGACATCGCCGAGATCGGCTACCCGCAGCCGCTCCGGGATGCGACTTGAGCTTCAACCGTCGGTGAGTGGATGGGGAGCCCAGCCCGCCGGTGATCGAGTGTGGTCGCCTGCGGCGTATCGGCTCCAGGTTCCGCCGTTCTCCCGGAGGAGTCGGCTGGTGGTCTTGTCGTGGTAGCCGAGGGCGTCCGCGACGACAGGGGCGGGCAGTTCGAGGAGTTGCTGTCGGATGGCGGCGCCACGGGCGGCGGCGACCGGGATGCCGATTTCGCCCAGGAGCGCGGACAGGTGGTCGGGGCGGGCTGGCTGGCCGGCTCGACGGCCGGGGAAGAGCCAGCGGGACGCCTGGTTGGTGGCGGTGTTCATGTTGCCGCGGTCCGCGATGTACGCCAGCAGCAGGGCTGCGACCGGCGAGGGGACGGGTGAGGCGGGTTCCCCAAGCCGGAGAAGCGTGGTCTCTCCGTCGTGGAGCACGTCGTCGATCGTCAGCCGGACGATCCGGGTGAGGGGTTGCGCGTAGAGGAGGACGATGACGCCGGTGACGCGGAGGCGCATCGGTGTGTCCGCGTCGGTCAGCAGCCGGCCGAGTGCGGCCAAGCGTTCGTCCTCGCTCAGGGCGGGTCGCCGGGAGATCCTCTGTGCGGGGATGGAGAGGGAACGTGGGCATCGGCGGCTCTGCATCGCCCAGTTGAGGAAGGGCCTCAGGGAGGTGCGGCCGCGTTCGGTGTTCTCGGCGAACCAGGCGTCGATGTCGAGCTGGCCCAGGGACGCGAGGGTACTGTTCCGGGCGCTGAGCGACTGCAGGAAGGCTGTCGCGCAGGTGATCTGCTCGGCCGCGAAACGGCGGACGCTCGGTGTGATCCGACTGCGATCGGCTCGTTCCCGCAGGTGGGGAAGGACGCGCCAGGTAGCGAAGAGCTTGATCGTCTTCAGGTGTTCGGGTTCCGCGATGCCGGCCAGGTGGCCGGGCAGCCATCGTTGGAAGGAGCAGATGTACTTGTCGACGGCGGGTAGGACTCCGCTGGCCATCAGGAGTTCTTCCAGGTGAGCCGCTGCCCGCCAGGGCTGTAGTTCGTGGAAGGCGTCGTGGGTCAGGGGGATCTGTCCGAGGCCGAGCCGCCGCAGCATCTGGGAGGCGTTCCCGGGTTGGCCGCGGCGCATGTCGAGCCAGGACAGGCCGCTTCCCGGCTTGTCCATCGCCACCAGCAGGTTGAACAAGGGTGTCAGCGCGGGCCGGACGCGGCCGGTGCCGTCGTCCAGGAGGGCGGTCAGCCGGTCGGTGAGCGTGCAGCGTTCGCAGAGCCGGCCGCCCAGGAGTTTGCCCTCGAAGCCGCAGCGCGAGCAGTCGAAGGTCTGGGAGAAGCCTGCGCAGGTCGTGCAGATCGCGGAGCCGTCGACGGGGTGGCGCCCGGGGAGGGCGCGCTCCCGGCCGCAGCCAGGGCAGGTTCCTCGCGTTCGCACCGCGCGGTCCGAGCAGGTCCGGCAGACGTATCCGTCCGGCCAGGTGCCGGACTTGTGCCTGCGGCGGCCGCAGCGGCAGCAGTCGGCCATGAACCAGCGTTCGTACTGCTCGTCGGTGGCGTAGGGGCGGCTCATGCGTCGGGCAGGATGCGGGCCGCGCGGGGCCGGAGCTTCGCGACGTTCGCGGGCGGGGTGGGCAGGTCGCCGGTGGCGGTCTTGCGGACGCCGGCGTTCTCGGCGGTGGTGGTCACCAGGTCGGCCGGTGTGCAGGAGAGGATGTCGCAGATTGCGGACAGGACCTGCAGCGACAGCCGCTCCGGGGTTCCTGAGACCAGGCGGTGGATCTGGGAGGCGGACAGGTCGATGCCGCGTTCGCGCAGCAGTGGGACCAACTCGGTCGCGGTGAAGATGCGGTGCTGGGCCATGACCTCACGCAACCGCCAGGTGTAGCCGACCTTGCGCTTCATGCCTGCCTTCCGTTCTGGGCCTGGAGGGCGGCGGCGACGGTGGCGTCCAGGTGCCGGCGCAGGGTGCGGGTGCGGAAGTCCGAGGAGACGCAGGTGTAGATGGACGTGGTGCTGGCGTGCTCGTGACCGACCTGTTCCTGGACGAAGCGGGGGTCCCAGCCGTCCTCGATGAGGTGGGTGACGTAGGACCTTCGGAAGGAGTGGTAGTCCAGTCCGTCGTCCAGGCCCAGGGCCTTGCGGTAGGTGATGAAGCGGGAGTTGATGCGCTGGCAGCCGATCCGCATCCCGCGTTCGGACGGCCAGGCCGCCGGGTTGCCGTCGGTGCCCAGCAGCGGGCGGACCTCGGTGAACCACTCGTCCAGGACATCGGGGGTCCAGCCGAACACGGTCAGCACGCCGCGGCGCTTGGGCGGTGAGCCCTTCTTGGCCTTGCCGAACCGGACCTGGCAGCGGCCGAACTCGCCGTACTCGGCGCCGTGCGGGTTGCGGCCGAAGTCGGCGGCGTCGAGCATCCGCGTCTCGTTGCGCCGCAGTCCGTAGGCGTAGGCGGTCTTGAACAGGGTGGCGTCGCGGAACGCGGGCAGCCAGCCCTTGCGGCCGAAGGCCCTGATCCGGGCGACCTCGTCGTCGCAGTGCTCGAAGAACGCGTGCAGCTCGGCCTTGGTGAACGCCCGCTTCTTGGCGTCGGCCTCGTTGTCCTGGACGTGCACCGCGGTGTTCCACTCGTGGACGACCTGGACCGGGTGGGTGCCGAACCGTTCCTCGCACGTGGCCACCCAGTCGTAGAGCGGGTCGGTGATGAAGTGGCAGAACGCCCGGACCGCCTCCGAGTAGGACCGGATCGTGGAACGGCGCAGGTCCCTCAGCGAGCGCAGGTCACCGAGCCATTCGTCGACCATCGCCGGCGTCCAGTGCCACGGGTAGGTGTTCACGTACGCGGCGAACGCCTTGACCGTGTTCTCCCGGCCCTCCACCGTCGTCCGGGCCAGATTCCGCGCGAGCTGCTGGTTGGCGAATCCGGTCAGCATCGCGGTGAAGACCTGTTCCTCCGGCCGCAGCAGCGCGACTCCGTCCACCAGGTGCAGCCGTGCCGCACCTGGGATCGACCCGTTGAACCCCACCGGTCCACCACCCTCCGTCACTCGCGTCGTATGCGAGAAAACCGCATCTGATGCGAGTCGGCCGACAAACCGCAGGTCAGTCAGCCGGACGAGTGACACCGAGTAGCATCATCGTCACGTCCGTCGCTACCGTCACCACCAGCAGACCGGGCTAACTTCCATGGTCAGCGTGCTGATTAGCGCCATTGCCCCCGACGATTCGCGGACCGTCGCGAGTTCGCATCGGATGCAATTGGCGGCGCTTGGAACATCCGTGCCAGATCGTGCGCTAAG
>NZ_JBVJBI010000091.1:0-3985 GCF_055589745.1 Kitasatospora sp. NPDC041917
GGTGCCTCCCAAACTCGTGAACATCGACCTGCCCGCCAGCAGGGCGCCTCCCGAGCTCATCGACAAACGACTCCCGTTCTCGCGTACAAAGCCACTCGATGTGACCGTGAAGGGGAAGTCTGCGCCCCCGGTGGTGTGCGACATCCCGTGAGTTCTCCTGAGCCCCGCTGGGCGACCGAGGCCGTGGCCAGGGGCTTCTTCCTCCTTCGAGTGCTCCGCTGGGCTTTGACGCAACTTCGGGATTCCTGAAGCGTTCTCAGCTCGTGCGACCGATCTGCGGTCCGGTCGAAGGCGAGGAGGCGCGAGTCGGCGGCGCTGGCAGTGGTGAGGGACCTGCGCGAGTACCGGGATCCGGTCTCGGCAGAGGAACTGGAACGGTTCGAGACCGACGTACTGGCCGGCTTCGTGCTCGCACGGGCATCGGCGGGGCTGACGGACGGCACGATCCGCGGGGATGTCGGGCATCTGGAGCAGGTGCGGACCTGGTTCGGCCGCCCCTTGTGGGACTTGGAGCCGGCCGACGCGGACGCATACTTCGGGCGGGTGCTGCGGGGCTCGCCCAGCGGTACCCGCCCGGCCCGTTCCCAGGCCCTGAGCACGTACTTCTTGTTCCTGGAGCTACGACACAAGGTCGAGATCCATCGGATGACCGGCCAGGTCGTCGAGTGCCCGATCGACGAGATGAACCGCCCGCGCGGCTCCAAGGACGCCCAACTGCGGATCCCGCCGACCGCTCCGGAGGTCGGCCAACTGTTCACCGGCTGGGGCGGCGACCTGCCGCAAGTTCGCCCCAACCGCCAGGAACTACACCGCCGCGAAGCTGATGTCCCAGGTCGGGCTGCGGGTGAGCGAGGCATGCGGGCTCGACCTCACCGACATCAAGTGGCTTTTGGGCCGGTTCGGCAAGCTCCACGTCCGCCTCGGCAAGGACGCCCGAGGCTCGGGGCCGCGCGAGCGGATGGTGCCGCTGATCAACGGCGCGGACCGGACGCTGCGGTGGTTCATCGAGGACGTCTGGGGCCAGTTCGACGACGACCACACCCGCCCCGGCACCCCGCTGTTCCCCTCCGAGCGTAAGAACACCGACGGGTCGGCGACGACGCCCTGCGGAACGGCCTGGCTGCTGCGGTCGTGGCTCATCTTCCGGGCTGGACAGAGACGGCACTTCTGCGCGTCCGAGCTCTATGCGGGCGGCCTGGACCTGGTCGCAATTCAGGAGGTTTTGTGACATTCCTGGATCGCCACGACGATGCGGTACGTCCACGTCCAGCAGACCAGGGTGGAAGATGCCTGGCTTGCCGGGCAGCAGCGCGCCGCGAAGCGGCTGGAAGGACTCATGGGATGAAGTGGAACCTGCGGCTGACCGCCGCCAACAAGGGCGTCTGGAAGGCGTCCGAGCTGCAGCGGAGCCTTGCCGAGCACGGCCTGGTCATCTCGGCCGGGAAGATGTCTGGCCTGTGGTCCGGCCAGCCGGTCTCCCTGAAGCTTGAGGACCTGGACGTCATCTGCGTCGTGCTCGGATGCGAGATCGGTGACCTGCTGATTCCCGAGCCGCAGAAGGTCTCCCGCCCTGGCCAGGCCAACGAGACGGAGAAGATCGCGGTCGGTGCCGCGGCCACCCCGCCGACGGTGGTCCCCAAGCGCCGGGACGGCCGCTCGCTGCCGCCGGAGTGACCCGGTGGCCCGCTTCCCGAAGGGGTACGTCAAGCTGGCCGACTCCTGCGACAGCTGCCTGGCCTGGGGGAACTTCAGCGGTCGCCGCTGTCCGACGTGCTACATGTTCGGCCGGAGCCACGACGAGGCCCCCTGTGTCGGCTGCCGTCGGGTCCAGCCGGCGAAGTGGGGCTACTGCCGACTGTGCTGGTGCGAGGCCCGCCTCAGCGCCAAAAGCACAGGCAGCCGGCCCCTGGGTGAGACGGACGTGAGGTCGCGGCTCGGCGCTGTCCGGCACCACCAGCTCCTCTTCGTCGGCATGCACTACCGCAGGATGTCGGTGCCTCCTCCGCCACGATCCCGAGGCCGGCGGGGAGCCCCGCGCAAGCCGCCGCCCCCGCCGGCCTGGCGTCCGGATCCCGGCTGGAGGCAGCTACCGCTCTTCGACCAGGTCCCGCGCGACTACAGCCGCCTCGACCCGGCCGACGCTGATCTGACCAGCCCGTGGTTGGCCTGGGCGAAATACCTGGCCCATCAGCTGGCCGAGGCCCGCGGCTGGGGACGCGACATCCGCTTCGCCGTCAACCGGGGCCTGGCCTTCGTGCTCACTGGCTACGTCGAAGGCGACGTCATCCGTCACACGGAGATCTTCGCTCCCTTGAGGTCCCTCGACCTGAGCGTCGGCCACATCGTCACCGTCCTGGAGGAGATGGCCATTTTCCAGGACGACAGCGAACCCTCCTTCGAACGCTGGCTCGCCGAGAGGTTGGAGGGCTTCGCACCCGGCATCCGCACGGAGGCCGCACGCTGGACCCGCGTCCTGCACGAGGGCGGCCCGCGCAGCCTGCCACGCCGAGAGGGAACGGTCTGGCTCTGCCTCAACGGAGTCCGCCCGGCCCTGCTGGAGTGGTCGGACCGTTACGACCACCTACGGGAAGTGACCCGCGACGACGTCCTCACCTACCTCAAGGCACTGCACGGGCGCCACCGCCACAGCCAACTCGTCGCCCTTCGTTCGCTGTTCGGCTGGGCCGAGCGGAACGGGCTCATCTTCCGCAACCCCACCAGCCGGATCAAGGTCGGGCAGTATGAGTACGCCGTGCTGCAGCCGCTCGTCCCCGAACAGGTCGACCGGGCCGTCGCGGCTGCCACGACCCCAGCGACACGACTCATCCTCGCCTTCGCCGCGGTCCATGCCGCCCAGATCGGCACGCTCATGCTCGATGACGTCGACATCGGCAACCGGCGGCTGACCATCGCCGGCCGCGCTCGCCCCCTCGACGACCTGACTCTGAAGCTGCTGCTGGACTGGTTGGAGCGCCGGCGCACCCGCTGGCCGAACACGGCGAACCTCCACCTGCTGATCAACAATCAGACCGCGAACAGGACCACCCGGGCCAGCAATCACTGGATCAGCGCCGCAATGCGCGGACAGGCCGCAACGCTGGAGCGGCTCCGCGTCGACCGGCAGCTCGAAGAAGCGATGGCTCAAGGCCCGGACCCGCTCCACCTCGCCGAGGTCTTCGGGCTCGACGAGAAGACCGCCATGCGTTACGCGGACTCTGCGCGTGTCCTGCTGCAAACTGCCGCTGAGCAGCAACTGCACTGAATCCGCTCGACCTGATCGTCCCAATGAAGAGATCATGGGCAGATGTTGTCGACCGAATCAGCAGCCCAGGAGCTTCAGGACCGCGCCGTTCTCTGGAGTATCGGCGAGATCCGTGCAGGCGATGTCGTCGGTGCGGCCTGCGACGCACTCGTTGCCGGACTCGACAGCCCCGCTCTGCGGGTTCTGGCAGCGTGCACGCGCGCTGAGGCGGACTACGACGTGCCCGAGATCCTCCCTTCCGCCCTCGACGAGCTGGGCCTTGCCTTCTATCCAGTCGGCAGCATTGCCGGCCGGGAAGCCGCCGCACGGGCACTCGCAGGGCGGATGCTGGCCGGCGAGCTGACTCCTCGGGATCTCGCCCTCCGGATCCACCAGCGTTTTGGACACGAGCTACCCCTTGCGGAACGGCTCGCCGAGCTCGACGACGAGTACGACATGCTCGACTTCGGGGGCGGCAGGGAACCGTCGGAGGTCGACGCAGAGGTCACGACCGAAGCTCGCCGACTTGCCGACTACCCTCGTGTTTCACTCAAACCCACGGATGCACCGGCCTGAGGCACACCGCTCGACCCTTGGGTTCACGCTGAATGAGCTTCAGTTTTCGTGAACTCACGGGGCTCGACGGGGTTGATACCGGTGGGCTCGCGTATTCAACCGTCGCGAGTTGACCCACCTCGTTCCGGTATTGCTACTGAGCGTGACAGCCTTGGGGGGAGACTTTGG
>NZ_JBVJBI010000092.1:0-3941 GCF_055589745.1 Kitasatospora sp. NPDC041917
TTCGGCACGGTGTTCCTGGGCCGGATGGACGCGGGAGGCACCGCGCACCGGACGCCGGGTCTGTACATCAACACCCTGCCGATCCGGATCGACGCCACCCAGCCGCTGGTGGCGGGTCTGAAGGTGGCGCAGCAGCAGCTGGGTGAGCTGCTGAGGCACGAGCACGCCCCGCTGACCCTCGCCCAGCAGGTGACCGGCGTCCCCGCCCAGAGCCCGCTGTTCACGTCGCTCCTCAACTACCGCCACAGTCTGCCCAGTTCTCACTCCGACCGGCAGGGCGTGCCCGGAAGCGGGACCACGGGCATCGACATCGTGTACGCCTCGGAGCGGACGAACTACCCGTTGACGGTGTCGGTGGACGACACCGGTGTCGGGTTCCGGTTCACGGTGCAGGCGTGCGCCCCGATGGACTCCGACGTGGTCTGCGGTCTGCTGTGCACGGCGGTGGAGAACCTGGTCGGCGGGCTGGAGCAGGACTCCGCCGCCACGCTCGACCGGATCGCCGTTCTCGACGCCGGACAGCGGGAGTTGGTGCTGCGCGGCTGGAACGACACCGTGCGGGAGCTGCCGGCCGCGACGCTGCCGGGGCTGTTCGAGGCGCAGGCGGCGCGCACGCCGGACGCCACGGCCGTGGTGTTCGGCAGTGGTGCGGCCCGCGAGGTCGTGTCGTATGAGGAGCTGAACGAGCGGGCGAACCGCTTGGCGCACCTGCTGCTTGAGGGCGGTGTCGGCCCCGAGCACCTGGTGGCCGTCTGCCTGCCGCGCTCGGTCGAGCTGGTGGTGTCGTTGCTGGCGATCGAGAAGGCCGGGGCGGCGTATCTGCCGCTGGACCCGGACTACCCGGACGACCGTCTGGCCTCCACCCTGGAAGACGGTCGCCCGACCGCTCTGGTCACCGACAGCGTGACGATGGACGGGGCCCCGGCGGCCGAAGCGGGCGTCCGGCGGATCGACCTGGACGCACCGGATACCGCCAACGCCCTTGGTGTGCAGCCTGTTTCGAACCCGGAGCGCCCGGGCCACCGCCCGGAGAGCCCGGCGTACGTCATCTACACCTCCGGTTCCACCGGTCGCCCCAAGGGGGTGGTGATCTCCCACCAGGGGATCGTCAACCGCCTTTCCTGGGGGCAGCAGGACTACCGGCTGACGCCGTCGGACCGGGTGCTGCAGAAGACCCCGGTCGGGTTCGACGTCTCCGTCTGGGAGTTCTTCTGGCCGCTGACCACCGGCGCGACGCTCGTCGTCGCACGCCCGGACGGCCACCGTGACCCCGCGTACCTGGCGGAGGTGATCCGTGCGGAGGGTGTGACCGTCGCGCACTTCATCCCGTCGATGATGCAGGTGTTCCTGCTGGAGCCGGCCGCTCGGACCTGCACGTCTCTGCGGGCGGTGTTCGCCAGCGGTGAGGCGCTGTCGCCGGAGCTGCGGGACGCGTTCCTGCGCGACATGGGCATCCCGCTGCACAACCTCTACGGCCCCACCGAGGTGTCCATCGAGGTCACCGCCTGGGAGTGCCTGCCGGGGACGGCGACCGTGCCGATCGGCGGCCCGGTCGGCAACACCCGGGCCTACGTGCTGGACGCCGCCCTGCGTCCGGTGCCGGCCGGTGTGGCGGGCGAGCTGTACATCGCCGGTGTGCAGCTGGCACGCGGGTACCTGAACCGTCCGGGGCTGACGGCGGAGCGCTTCGTCGCCTGTCCGTTCGGTTCGGCCGGGGAGCGGATGTACCGCACGGGTGACCTCGCCCGCTGGCGCGAGGACGGCACGATCGACTACCTGGGTCGTACCGACGACCAGGTGAAGGTGCGCGGTTACCGCATCGAGCTGGGCGAGATCGAAGCCGGCCTGCTCGGTCAGCCGGGTGTCGCCCAGGCAGCCGTGATCGTCCGCGAGGACGTCCCCGGTGACAAGCGCATTGCCGCCTACGTGGTGCCCGCCGCCGGTGCGGAGATCGACACCACCGAGATCCGGGCCGGGCTGGGCGCCGTCCTGCCCGAGTACATGGTCCCGTCCGCGATCATGGTGCTGGACACGCTCCCGCTGACGGTCAACGGCAAGTTGGACCGCCGGGCACTCCCGGTGCCGGACCGGACGGAGCTGCTGGAGTCGTCCTACCGGGCGCCGCGCACGGCCGACGAGCAGCTGCTCAGCGAGGTGTTCGCCGAGGTCCTGGGCCTGCCCCAGGTCGGCATCGACGACAACTTCTTCGAGCTGGGTGGCCACTCCCTGCTGGCGGTGACGCTGGTGGAGCGGCTGCGGGCGAGCGGTCTGCCGGTGTCGGTGAAGGCGCTGTTCCAGGCCCCGACGGCGGCCGGGCTGGCGGCCGTGGACGCGGGTCAGGCCTTCGTGGTGCCGGAGAACCGGATCCCGAGCGACGCGACCGTCCTCACCCCGGACATGGTCACGCTGGCCGAGCTGAGCCAGGCGGACCTCGACCGCCTGGTGGAGCAGGTCCCCGGTGGTGCGGCGAACGTCGCGGACGTCTACCCGCTGGCGCCGCTGCAGGAGGGGATCTTCTTCCACCACCTGCTGGACGCGGACCAGGGGCGTGATGTCTACATCGTTCCGGTCGTTCTGGGCTTCGATTCGCGCGGGCGCATGGACGACTTCGTCGCCGCGCTCCAGCACGTCGTCGACCGGCACGACATCCTGCGGACGGCCGTGCTGTGGGAGAACCTGCCCCAGCCGCTCCAGGTCGTCCTGCGGCAGGCCCCGGTGGCGGTCGAGGAGATCGCCCTCACCGGGGACCAGGGCGAGGACGCGGTGGCCCGGCTGCTGGCGGCGTGCCCGCCCTCGATGGACATCCGCCGTGCCCCGATGATGCGGCTCGTCGTCGCGGCCGATCCGGGCCGGGACCGCTGGCTGATGGCCCTGCAGAGCCACCACCTGATCCGGGACCACCAGGCGCTGGAGATCCTCTTCGACGAGGTGCGGGCGCACCTGGAGCAGGACGTCGAGCGCCTGCCGGAGCCGGCGCCGTACCGCGACTTCGTGGCGCACGCGCGAATGGCGGTCACCGCCGAGCAGCACCGTGCGTTCTTCGAGCGGGCGCTCGGGGAGGTGGAGGAGCCAACGGCGCCGTACGGCGTGTTGGACACGCACGGCGACGGCAGCGAGACCGGGGAGGCCGTGGTCGATCTTTCGGGTGAACTGGCCGACCGGGTGCGTGAGTTGGCTCGTCGGTACGGTGTGAGTGCGGCGGCGTTCTTCCACCTGGCGTGGGCGCGGGTCGCGGCGGCGACGACCGGCCAGACGCATCCGGTGTTCGGCACCGTGCTGTTCGGCCGGATGGACGCCGGGGACACGGCGAGCCGGACCCCGGGTCTGTACATCAACACCCTGCCGATCCGCATCGACGCGACCCAGTCGCTGCTGGCGGGGCTGAAGGTGACCCAGCAGCAGCTGGGTGAGCTGCTGCGGCACGAGCACGCCCCGCTGACCCTCGCCCAGCAGGCGACCGGCGTCCCGGCGCAGAGCCCGCTGTTCACCTCGCTCCTCAACTACCGCCACAGCCGGACGGCCGACACCCATCAGACCGTCCTCGCCGGCGTCACCCCGCTGTTCGGGCAGGAGCGGACGAACTACCCGTTGACGGTGTCGGTGGACGACACCGGTGTCGGGTTCCGGCTCACGGTGCAGGCGTGCGCTCCGATGGACTCGGACGTGGTCTGCGGCCTGTTCGAGGCTCTGGTGGAGCGGCTCGCCGACGGACTGGAGCACGAGCCGGACCTGAAGCTCGACCAGGTCTCGGTGCTGGACGACGGGCAGCGGGAGTTGGTGCTGCGCGGGTGGAACGACACCGTGCGTGAGGTGCCGGTGGGGACGTTGCCGGGGCTGTTCGAGGCTCAGGTGGCGCGGACGCCGGACGCCACGGCTGTGGTGTTCGGTAGTGGTGCGGCGCGTGAGGTCGTGTCGTATGCGGAGTTGAACGAGCGGGCGAA
>NZ_JBVJBI010000093.1:0-3840 GCF_055589745.1 Kitasatospora sp. NPDC041917
TTCGTGCTGTACTCGTCGGTGGCGGCGACGTTCGGTTCGGGTGGGCAGGCCAACTATGCGGCCGCGAACGCCTTCCTGGACGCGCTGGCGGCCCGCCGCAGGGCCTCCGGCCGGGCGGGCCAGTCGCTGGCGTGGGGCCTGTGGGAGCAGGCCAGTGAGCTGACCGGTCATCTCTCCTCGGCACGCAGCGGCTCGGGCATGCCCACCGGGCAGGCCCTGGCCCTGTTCGACCGGGCGATCACCCTGCCCGTACCGCACCTCCTGCCGACGGTCCTGGACCTGGCCGCCGCGCAGGCCGTCTCCACCCATGGGGTGCCCCCGCTGCTGCGCGGCCTGGTCCGGCCGTCCGCCCGGCGGGCCGCCGACCGGGGCGCGGGTGCGGAGTCCGGACTGCTGGCCCGGCTGCGGCCGCTGTCGGCCGAGGATCGGCGCGCGCAGCTGCTGGAGCTGGTCCGCGGCAGCGCGGCCACCGTGCTCGGCCACGGCGCCACGGACGCGGTCGGCCCCCGGCACGCGTTCCGGGAGCTCGGCTTCGACTCGCTGACCGCCGTGGAGTTGCGCAACGGGCTGAACGCCGTCACCGGGCTGCGGTTGCCGGTGACCCTGGTCTTCGACTACCCGACACCGGCCGTGCTGGCCGAGCACCTCGACGAGCTGCTCTTCGCGCGGGCCGCCTCCGTGGCGCCGCTCGTCGAGACGGCCGTGGACACCGGCGAGCCCATCGCGATCATCGGCATGAGCTGCCGTTTCCCCGGCGGTGCGGACAACCCCGAGCGGCTCTGGCGGCTGCTGGCCGAGGGCTTCGACGGCGTGACCGCTTTCCCGGCCGACCGCGGCTGGGAGATCGAGGTCGCCGACGCCACCTACACGCCGCGCGGCGGCTTCCTGCACGACGCCGCCGACTTCGACGCCGGGCTGTTCGGGATCTCGCCGCGCGAGGCGCTGGCGATGGACCCCCAGCAGCGGCTGCTGCTGGAGGCCTCCTGGGAGGCCTTCGAGGCCGCCGGCCTCGACCCGCTGTCCATGCACCGGTCGTCCACCGGCGTCCTGGTCGGCGCCTCGGCGTTCGGCTACGGCGCCGGGATGGACCTGCCGGAGTCGGAGGGGCACCTGATGACGGGCGCCGCCACCAGCATCCTCTCCGGCCGCGTCTCGTACGTGTTCGGCCTGGAGGGCCCGGCGGTCACCGTGGACACCGCCTGCTCCTCCTCCCTGGTGGCGATGCACTGGGCGATCCAGGCGCTGCAGCGCGGCGAGTGCGCGATGGCACTGACCGGCGGTGTGACCGTGATGTCCACCCCGGGGGTGTTCGCCGAGTTCGACCGGCAGGACGGCCTGGCCTCGGACGGGCGCTGCAAGGCGTTCTCCGCCGGGGCCGACGGCACCGTCTGGTCCGAGGGCGTCGGCGTGCTGGTGCTCCAGCGCCTGTCCGACGCCCGTCGGGACGGCCACCGGGTGCTCGCGGTGATCCGGGGCAGCGCGGTCAACCAGGACGGCGCCTCCAACGGGCTCACCGCGCCGAACGGCCCCTCCCAGGAGCGGGTGATCCGGCAGGCGCTGGCCTCCGCGCGGCTCGCCCCGTCCGAGGTGGACGTGGTGGAGGCGCACGGCACCGGCACTCCGCTCGGAGACCCGATCGAGGCCCAGGCGCTGCTGGCGACCTACGGCCAGGACCGGCCGGCCGACCGGCCGTTGTGGCTGGGCTCGATCAAGTCCAACATCGGCCACACCCAGTCGGCGGCCGGTGTCGCGGGCGTCATCAAGATGGTGCAGGCGATGCGCCACGGCGTCCTCCCGGCCACGTTGCACGTGGACGAACCGACCTCGCACGTGGACTGGTCGGCGGGCGCGGTGGAACTGCTGACGCGGGCCCGGCCGTGGCCGGAGGCGGACCGTCCGCGCCGCGCGGGCGTCTCCTCCTTCGGCATCAGCGGCACCAACGCCCACGTCATCCTGGAGCAGGGCGACCTGCTGCCCGCGCCGGAACCGGTGGAGAGCAGCGGCCCGGTGCTGTGGCCGGTGTCCGCGAAGAGCCCGGAGGGGCTGCGCGGACAGGCGGCGAGGCTGGCCGAGTTCGCGGCGACCGGGCCCGACCCGGCGGCCGCGGGGCACGCGCTGGCCGTCACCCGGGCGGCGCTGGAACACCGCGCGGTGGCCGTCGGTGACACGGCTGCCGCGATCGGGGCAGGCCTGACCGCGCTGGCCGAGGGCCGGCCCGGCGAGGGCGTGGTCTCGGGTACGGCGGTCGAGGGCCGGACGGCGTTCCTGTTCACGGGGCAGGGTGCGCAGCGGGTCGGCATGGGCCGGGGGCTGTACGAGGCGTTCCCGGTGTTCGCCGAGGCCTTCGACGCGGTCTGCGCGGAGCTGGACGCGAGGCTCGGGCGGTCGGTGCGCGAGGTCGTCCTCGACGGCGTCGAGGATCTGGACCGTACGGTGTGGGCGCAGGCCGGGCTGTTCGCGGTCGAGGTGGCGTCCTTCCGGCTGCTCGAATCCTGGGGCGTGCTCCCGGACGTACTGCTCGGACATTCGATCGGTGAGGTGGCGGCCGCTCATGTGGCCGGGGTGTTCTCGCTGGCGGACGCGTGCGCCCTGGTGGCGGCGCGGGGCCGGTTGATGGACGCGCTGCCCGAGGGCGGCGCGATGCTCGCGGTGCAGGCCACCGAGGCCGAGGTGCGGGCGGAGATCGGTGACCGCCTGGACGTCGCGGCCGTCAACGGCCCGACCTCCGTGGTGCTCTCCGGCCCCGTCGAGGTGGTCGAGGAGCTCGCGGCCCGCTGGAAGGCCGAGGGCCGCAAGACCAACCGGCTGACGGTCTCGCACGCCTTCCACTCGGCCCTGATGGAGCCGATGCTCGCCGAATTTGCCGCCGTGCTGGCGGAGTTGACCTTCGCCGAGCCGCGCATCCCGGTCGTCTCGAACCTGACCGGCGGGATCGCCGAGCCCGGCCTGCTCACCACCCCCGACTACTGGGTGCGTCAGGTTCGCGAGGCCGTCCGCTTCGCCGACGGCGTCGACACCGTTCGTCGCCAGGGCGTCACCCGCTACGTCGAGCTGGGCCCGGACGCCGTGCTGAGCGGCCTGGCCGGACAGGCGGTTGCCGAGGCCGTGTTCGCGCCGCTGCTGCGCCGTGAGCGGGAGGAATCGGGCACCGCGCTGACCGCCCTGGCCCGGCTCTGGACGGCCGGCGCGGACGTCGACTGGCCGGCCGTGCTGCCGGCCGGCCGACGGCTCGAACTGCCGACGTACGCCTTCCAGCGCGAGCGCTACTGGCCGCGCCCGGCCGTCCGGTCCGGCGACGCCGGTTCGGTCGGCCAGCTGTCGGCCGGCCACCCGATGCTCGGCGCCGCGGTTCAACTGGCCGGAGACAACGGCCTTTTGCTGACCGGACGGCTGTCGCTCGCCACCCACCCGTGGCTCGCGGACCACGCTGTCCAGGGCCAGGCGCTGGTGCCGGGGACGGCCTTCGTGGACATGGCGTTGCGCGCGGGCGAGCAGATCGACCGCCCGGTCCTGGAGGAGCTGGTGCTCCAGGCGCCGCTGCCGCTGCCCGAGCAGGGCGGCGTGCACCTCCAGGTGCGGGTGGCGGCCCCGGGCGAGGAGGGCGACTGCCGGGTGGAGATCCACGCCCGGCCGGACGCCGGCGGGACCGCGCCGTGGATCTGCCACGCGGTGGGAACCCTGACCGCGCAGGAGCGGGCGCCGGAGTTCGATCTGGCCGCCTGGCCGCCGGCCGGTGCCACGGCGTTGCCGCTGGAGGGTTTCTACGAGGCTCTGGCCGAGGTCGGGTACGGCTACGGTCCGGTGTTCCGGGGTCTGGGTGCGGCCTGGCGGGTGGGTGAG
>NZ_JBVJBI010000094.1:0-3606 GCF_055589745.1 Kitasatospora sp. NPDC041917
CTCCCGACCCGCGCCGTCGACGGCCAGCGGAACGACCTCCGCACCGGCGGCCAGCAGCGCGCTCTCCACGCCCTCCACCGACGCACCCGCACCCGTCACCAGCAGCCAACGGCCCGACAGCCGCCCCTCCGCCGAACCCGCCAACGGCTTCCACGTCACCCGGTACCGCCAGAAGTCCACCACCGAATCCACCCGGCGCCGCTGCCGCCACGAGGACAGCACCGGCAGGACGGAGCCCAGCTCCTCGGGCGCCCGGTCGATGTCCAGGGCCGCGGCGAGTTCGCCGAGGTCCTGGCGCTCCACGGCCTGCCAGAAGCGCGCCTCGTCCGGGTCGGCCACGACGGCCGTTCCAGGCGCGGCCTTCGGCCAGTAGCGCTCCCGCTGGAAGGCGTAGGTCGGCAGCGGGGCCGGACGGCCGGCGGGCAGCAGCCCGGACCAGTCGATCTCCGCCCCGGCCGTCCACAGCGTGGCGAGCGCCCGCAGTGCCGTGTCGGCGTCGTCCCGGTCCTTGCGCAGCAGCGGCGCGCACACCGCGTCGGGGAGCATCCGGCCGGCCAGCGCGGTCAGCACGCCCTCCGGGCCGAGCTCCACGAAGCGGGTGACGCCCCGGCCGTGCAGCGCCTCGACGCCGTCGGCGAAGCGGACGGCCTCGCGGACCTGCCGCACCCAGTAGGACGGGGTGGACATCAGCCCGGGCCCGGCGAGTTCGCCGGTCAGGTCGGAGACGATCGGCAGCTGCGGCTCCGAGTAGGTCAACTCCGCCAGCACGGCGGCGAATTCTTCGAGCATCGGCTCCATCAGGGCCGAGTGGAAGGCGTGCGAGACGGTGAGCCGGCTGGTCTTGCGGCCCTCGGCCCGCCAGCGCTCGGCGAGCTCCTCGACGGCCTCCGCCGGACCCGAAACCACCAGCGAGGTCGGCCCGTTGACGGCCGCGACGTCCAGGCGGTCGCCGATCGCCTCCCGGACCTCGGCCTCGGTGGCCTGCACCGCCAGCATCGCGCCGCCCTCGGGCAGCGCCTGCATCAGCCGGCCGCGCGCCGCCACCAGCGCACAGGCGTCGGCCAGCGAGAACACGCCCGCCGCATGGGCGGCGGCGATCTCACCGATCGAGTGGCCGAGCAGGAAGTCGGCCGTCACGCCCCAGGATTCGAGCAGCCGGTACGAGGCGACCTCGACCGCGAACAGCCCGGCCTGCGCCCACACCGTCCGGTCCAGATCCTCGACGCCCTCGAACACCACGTCCCCGACCGGCCGGTCCAGCAGCAGGTCGAACTCCGCGCAGACCGCGTCGAAGGCCGCCGCGAACACCGGGAACCGCGCGTACAGCCCGGCCCCCATCCCGGCCCGCTGCGCGCCCTGACCAGTGAACAGGAAGGCCGTACCTCCCTGCGCCGTGACGCCCGAGACCACCTGGGCCGAGGGCTCGCCCGCCGCCAGCGCGGCGACACCGGAGCGCAGTTCGTCCCGGTCGCCGCCGAACACCACCGCGCGGTGGTCCAGCGCGGCCCGGGACAGCAGCCCCGCGGCCACCTCCGCCGGAGCGAACTCCGGTGCGGCCGCGAGGAATCCGGCCAGTCGCCCGGCCTGCGCCGCCAGTGCGGAGGCGGTCCGCCCCGACACCGGCCACGGCAGCACACCCTCGACGGCCACCGGCTCGTCGGCCGCCACCGCGGGCGCGGCCTCCAGGATGACGTGGGCGTTGGTACCGCTGATGCCGAAGGAGGAGACGCCCGCGCGCCGCGGCCGGTCCAGCTCGGGCCACGGGCGGGACTCGGTGAGCAGTTCCACCGCGCCCGCCGACCAGTCGACCTCGGAGGTCCGCTGCTCCGCGTGCAGCGTGGCCGGCAGCACGCCGTGCCGCAGCGCCTGCACCATCTTGATCACACCCGCCACACCGGCCGCGGCCTGGGTGTGGCCGATGTTGGACTTGATCGCGCCGAGCCAGAGCGGCTCACCGGCCCGCTCCTGGCCGTACGTGGCCAGCAGCGCCTGGGCCTCGATCGGGTCGCCGAGGCGGGTACCGGTGCCGTGCGCCTCGACGGCGTCGACGTCAGCGGCCGACAGCCCGGCGCTCGCCAGCGCCTGCCGGATCACCCGCTCCTGCGACGGGCCGTTCGGCGCCGTCAGACCGTTCGACGCACCGTCCTGGTTGACCGCGCTGCCGCGCACCACCGCGAGCACCTCGTGCCCGTTGCGCCGCGCGTCCGACAGCCGCTCCAGCACCAGCACGCCGACGCCTTCCGACCAGCCGGTGCCGTCCGCCTCGGCCGAGAAAGCCTTGCAGCGGCCGTCCGAGGCCAGGCCGCCCTGCCGGGCGAACTCGGCGAAGGCGGTGTTGGTGGACATCACGGTGACACCGCCGGCCAGCGCCAGTTCGCACTCGCCCCGGCGCAGCGCCTGCGCCGCGAGGTGCAGGGCGACCAGCGAGGCGGAGCAGGCCGTGTCCACGGTCAGCGCCGGCCCTTCGAGACCGAAGGCGTACGCCACCCGGCCGGAGAGCACCGACGCGGCGTTGCCGGTCAGCACATGCCCCTCGACCTCCTCGTCGGAGGCGGCGAGCAGCGTGCCGTAGTCCTGGCCGTTGGTGCCGACGAAGACGCCGACGGGGGCGCCGTGGACGGACAGCGGGTCGGTGCCCGCCGATTCGAAGGCCTCCCAGGACGCCTCCAGCAGCAGCCGCTGCTGGGGGTCCATCGCCAGCGCCTCGCGCGGCGAGATGCCGAACAGGCTCGCGTCGAAGTCGGTCGCGTGCCGGAGGAAGCCGCCCTCGGGCGCGTACGTCCCGGCGTCGCGGTCGAGGTCCCAGCCGCGGTCGGTCGGGAACGGGCCGACGCCGTCCGCGCCGTCGGTCAGCAGCTGCCACAGTTCGGCGGGCGTGCCGACGTCGCCGGGGAAGCGGCAGCTCATGCCGACGATCACGATCGGCTCGTCGGTCCCGGCCGGTGCGGGCGCCATCGCCTCGGTCAGCACGGCCCGGTCACCGAGCATCAGGCCGAGCAGGTGATCGGCGAGCCGGGTGGGCGTCGGGTGGTCGAACACAAGCGTCGTCGGCAGCCGCAGTGCGGTCTCGGCGCTGAGCCGGTTGCGCAGTTCGACGGCGGTCAGCGAGTCGAAGCCCAGCTCCCGGAAGGCCCGGGCGGGCGCCACCGCGTCGACCGAGGCGTGGCCGAGCACGGACGCGGCCTGGGCCCGGACGAGGTCGAGCAGCAGCTGACGGCGCCGGCCGGCCGGCACCGAGGCCAGCTCGGAGCCCATCGGCACGGGAGCCTCCGCCCCGGCGGGCGCGGGCCGCGCCGCGGCTTCCGGCAGGTCCGCGAGCAGGGTGCTCGGACGGGAGCCGGTGAAGCCGCCGAGGAACTGCGGCCAGTCGATGTCGGCGACGCTCACCTCGGTCTCGTCGTGGTCGACGGCCCTGGCCAGGGCCTGGATCGCGAGTTCCGGGTCCATCGGCAGCACGCCGCCGCGCCGCAGCCGCTCGACGACCACCTCGCCGGTGGCGAGGCCGTCCTGTGCCCAGGCGCCCCAGGCGATCGAGAGTCCGGCGAGACCGCGGTCGCGGCGCCGCTGGATCCAGGCGTCCAGGAAGGCGTTCGCCGCCGCGTAGTT
>NZ_JBVJBI010000095.1:0-3107 GCF_055589745.1 Kitasatospora sp. NPDC041917
ACCACACCCGACTGGACCACCTACCACACCCACCAACAACGCCGCCGCATCCCCCTCCCCACCTACCCCTTCCAACACAAGCACTACTGGCTCGACCGACAGGCCACGACGGCCCAGGCCACCGGTCGTGCCGCGGCGCGCCGCGACGACATCACCCAGTGGTTCTACGCCCCGTCCTGGCAGCGGGCACCTCTCCCGGCCGGGGAGCAGCCGGACTGCACCCGGCACTGGCTGGTCTTCGCCGACGGCCTGGGTGTGGGCGAGGCGGTGACCGAGCAGCTGCGGGCCGCCGGTGCCACCGTCACCGTGGTGGCGGCGGCCGACGCCTGGTCCGACCGGGGAGACAACCGCTACGCCATCGACCCGGCCGACAGCTCCGACTACGAGCGGCTGATCAGCACCCTGCGGAACGGTCCTGCCGGTGTGCCCACCCACATCGTCCACGGCTGGAGCATCGCCGCGCCGGGCGAGGAGGGCAGCCTCCAGCACGGTTTCGAGAGTCTGATCCGCCTCACCCAGGCCCTCGTCCAGCACCCGGACGGCGAGCCGCGCCGGATCTGGGTGCTCAGCAACGGCCTGCACAACGTCACCGGTGCCGAGCCGCTCTCGCCGCTGAAGGCCACCCTGCTGGGCCCGTGCCGCGTGCTGCCCCGCGAGCTGCCGGGCACCACCTGCCGCAGCGTCGACCTCGACTGCCAGGAAGCTCCCACCCAGGCCCAACTGGGGAGGCTTATGGCCGAGTTGGCAGCAGCACCGGAGCCCGGCACGGAGACGGTGGCCCACCGAGGGGGCCACCGCTGGTCCCAGCACTACCTGCCGCAGCCGCTGCCCCGACGCGACGATTCGCCGGTGGTGCGCAAGGACGGTGTCTACCTGGTCACCGGCGGCACCGGCGGCCTGGGCCTGGCCCTGGCCGGGCACCTCGCGGCAGCGGGCGCAAGGATCGCGCTCACCGCGCGCACCCGGCTGCCCGACGCCGCGGAGTGGGACTCCTGGCTCGCCGGCAACCCGGGCAAGGGCCGACTCGCTGACACCGTACGGGAGTTGGTCCGCCTGCGGGACGCAGGTGCGGAGCTCATGGTGTTCCAGGCCGACGTGAGCGACCGGGCGGCGATGAGCGAGGCCGTCCGGCGGACCACCCAGCGGTGGGGGGCCATCCACGGCGCCTTCCACACGGCGGGTGTCGCCGGTGGTGGCCTGATCCAGCTCAAGGACCTCCAGGCGGCCGCCGAGGTCCTGCTCCCGAAGGTGCACGGCACCCTGGTGCTGGAGGAGGTGCTGGCGGACCAGGAGCTGGACTTCCTGGTCCTGTTCGGCTCGAACGGTGCGAACATCGGCAGTGTCGGCCAGGTCGACTACTGCGCCGCCAACTGCTTCCTCGACGCCTTCGCCCAGGACCGGGGGCGCACCCGGCGGGTGATCTCGATCGACTGGGGTCCGTGGCGGGAGATCGGCATGGCGGTCGGTACCGCCGCGCCGTCCGGCATCGAGCAGGTGGACGAGCGCGCCATGTCGCCCGCCGAAGGGCTGTGGGCCCTCGACACGATCCTGGCCGGCGTCTCGGAGTCGCAGATCATCGTGTCGCCCGCCGAGCTCTCGGCGCTGTTCGAGAACGCCTTCTCGCTGGAGCAGGGCGACACCGCGGAGCCCCGTAGCGCCGCGCACGAACGCCCGGACATCCTCACCGAGTTCGTGGCGCCGCGCAGCGACACCGAGCGCGCGATCTGCGAGCAGTGGCAGGAGCTGCTGGGCATCGAGAAGGTCGGCATCCAGGACAGTTTCTTCGATCTGGGCGGCAACTCCCTGATCGCGATCCAGCTGGTGAGCACCATCAATGCCCGGCTGGGCACGAAGCTCGCCCTCGGCGACCTGTACGAGGGGTTGACGGCGGCACACCTGGCCGGCCTGGTCGAGCAGCCCCTGCAGCAGGCAACGGGCAACAATCTCAAGGCACTTGAGGAACGCAGAGAAAAGATGCAGCAGCGCCGGCGTCAGCACCAGCAACGGCGTCGGACAGCAAGGGGCGAATGATGACCAATGAGTTCACGGATCTCCCGGAACGGGACGGCGTCGCGATCATCGGGATGGCGGGACGCTTCCCCGGCGCGGGGGACCTGACCGAGTTCTGGTCGAACCTGCGCGACGGCGTCGAGTCGATCGTCGCCCTGACCGACGAGGAGCTGACGGCGGCCGGGGTGTCGCCCGAGGTCTTCGGCCGGCCCCACTACGTCAAGGCCGCACCCAGGTTCGAGGGCATCAGCCTGTTCGATGCGGAGTTCTTCGGGTACACCGCCCGCGAGGCGAAGATCATGGACCCGCAGCACCGGCTCTTCCTGGAGACGGCGTGGACGGCGCTGGAGCACGCCGGCTACGACGCCGCCCGGTACGAGGGCAGCATCGGCGTCTTCGGCGGCGCCAGCACCACCGCCTACCTCGGGAACATCCTCAGCAACCTGGAGCAGGGCGAGGCGATCAAGGGCGAGAACGTCGGCCTGGGCTTCGAACTCGCCTTCCTGACCAGCCGGGTGTCGTACAAGCTCGACCTGCGGGGGCCGAGCTTCCCGGTCCAGACCGCCTGCTCCAGCTCACTGGTGGCGCTGCACGCCGCCTGCCAGAGCCTGCTCAACTACGAGTGCGACATGGCCCTTTCGGGTGCGGTCTCCTACAAGGTGCAGGAGAACACCGGCTACCCGTACCAGGAGGGGGCCTTCCTCTCCCCGGACGGGCACGTCCGCCCGTTCGACGCGGACGCCCGGGGCACGGTCTTCGGCAACGGTGTCGGCGTGGTGGCCCTGAAGCGGCTGGAGGAGGCGCTGGCCGACGGCGACACCGTCCACGCCGTGATCAGGGGCTCGGCGATCAACAACGACGGCGGGGTCAAGGCGAGCTTCACCGCCCCGACCGTCGGTGGTCAGGCCGAGGTGATCACGGAGGCGCTGGCCGTCGCGGAGGTCGACCCCGAGGACATCGACTATGTCGAGGCGCACGGCAGCGGCACCGTGATCGGTGACTCGATCGAGGTGCAGGCGTTGTCACGGGCGTTCGGCGACACCGGGTCCTGGGCCCTCGGCTCGGTCAAGGGGAACGTCGGCCACCTCGACGCCGCC
>NZ_JBVJBI010000096.1:0-3096 GCF_055589745.1 Kitasatospora sp. NPDC041917
CTGGTCGTTGAGAAGGGAACTGAAGCCCTGTTAACGGTCGCGGTGCCCGTATCGAAAGGCAATCCGGTCAGAATCCGCAAGATACCGATACCACCCAAAAAGAGAACCGGAAGCACACTCCCCGGGGAGTCGCAAAGGAAAGGGTGTCGGCAGGACGGCAGCGCCAATTCACTGCCTTACCGGCACCGTTGACGCCGCCATCATCGATAGCAAGGACAGACAACGGATCTTCTCTCGCGAACCCACATCACTTGACGTCGGAGTTCACCAGCACGTCCTGGACGGGCGGGCCGCTGATGGGTGTGGGGCTGGTGGTCTTGTAGCGGTCGATGGGCAGGGTGACGACGACGTTGACACACGGCAGTGGTGAGTTTCCCAGTGCGTCCCACAGTTCGCTGACGGTGCGGTTGTCAGGAGGGGTTCCGACTTCCATATATGCAGTCGGCTCGAGTTGTTGCAGGACGTCACTGAAGGTGATGTCAAGAACCGAGTATGCAGACAGCTCGATCATGATCGTGTCCATTGCTTGATGCATGTCTGCCGGAGTGGCGTACCAGGCTGTGAGCATGTATGACAGTTTGTATGAGCGCGGCGGCGGGATGGTGTGGGTAGGCTGCGTCGGTGGAGGTTGACCAGTGCCACTGATGGTCAGTTCGACATCGCCGACGGAGCGGAGGTCCGTATCTTCGCGGAGATCGTAGAGGAATACGTTAATGACTTGCCTGCCGCTGACACCGGTTGACCAGTCCCTGGTGGGTGCATCGAAGGAAATCTCCGGACCCTGCGGCGGAGAGCCACCCATGGCCTGGGAGATGAGTTTCTTGAGTTCGTTGTCTACTTCAGTGATCACTGCCTGTCCTCCGTCTCGCTATGGTGGTTGACGTCGTCCGGGTAGGGTTTATCGGGCCATAGCGGTGGGCTCTTCCACGGTCACCGTGTGGTTGACGGAGAACACGGTGGACAGGTCCGTCACCTCGACCCGGTCGGTCTGCGCTCCTCGTTCGCCGGTGATCGGGTTGGCCGGGTACAACTGGATGTCCTTCACCTCTGCTACTTCGGGAAGCCGGGCCAGCACCACGTAGGCGTCTCCGACGTGGACGGGGCGGCCGAAAGGCCAGCCGGTTCCGTCGGGGCCGCCGGTGAGGGGGTTGAAGTAGGCGTACAGCGCCTCTTCCGCCGAGTGGCCCAGAGTGGCGAGCTCTGAAGGCAGTAGGGATTCCTCCGGTGCCAGGACGGCTACGACCTCGATGCCTTGGTACCCGGCGGCCTGCACGGCCACGGTGACGCCGGGAGGCATCACCGGGCACAGGGCGCGTGTGACCGCGCCTTTCAGCTGGGTGGAGGGGAGTAGGTCGGTGTAGTTGATGCGGCTTCCAGCGGCCAAGGCGGGGATCACCATCAGTCCGTAGGGGCCGGTGGGTTGGGTCGGGACGGTGGTCCCGTCGGCGCCGCCGGTGGCGGGGAGTTCATTGGTCACCATCAGATCGGTTCCCTCCGGCCTGGGCGGGTAGAACGCGCAGATCTGACCGACCGTGACGTTCCCCTGTGAGCCGAGGGTGGCCTGGTAGCTCTCCCCGAGTGTGAAGGTGGATCCGGCCAGCGGGATGGCGCCGTATCCACCGAACCCGAAGATAATCGCCCCGTCGGAGGCGTTGATCATGACGTGCTGGTCGGCGGGTCCGGAAGAGGTGAACGTGTCGACGACGGTCCACAGTTGCTCTTCACCCGCACTGGTCACTGTGATCGCGGGTTTCTGGCCGAAGACGGCTTTCTCGGGGAGGTAGAATTCCATGCCCGATGTGCCGGTTGACTGACCGTCGATCGCTGTGCCGGCGGAAAGCGTGATCTCCTGGATCACGTTCACCCGTGCCTTGCCCGCCTTGGTCCAGTCACCCGTGGCTGCGGAGGGCGGGATCGTGGCCGGCGCGATCGTGGTGAACTTCACGGCAGGGTCGGTCGTGGCCCGGGGCCGCTCCGTCCCGTCATCAAGCTTGGCAACGGCGGGTACCGTCCCGACCACGGTGCCCGCCGGCACCGAGACTTCACCGCCCGTGTTGTTGCTGATAGTGACAACGGCGGTCGCCGGTGTCCACGACGCGGTCTCCGTGAAGGGTGTGAGGAGCTCGCCTGTCCCCGCCCCCACGTGCTTGGCACGCAGCACCCCCGTGGGGGAAGCGAGGACCAGCCGCTCGATGTCTGCTGCGGTCACGGCCCGCTGCGGGCCCAGGGGGCCCAGTGGGAGCCGGTGTGCGCACTGCTCCACGCTCTCCGCGTCGGTACCGCCGACGGCCGCCGATGGATTGGACACCGCGGAGATCGGCGGCAGGGGATTACGCAGCGCGGTGATGGAGCGCGCGGGCACATTACCGACGGAACCACCACCGGTGAGGAACCGGGTGATACGGATCTCCGCTCCCTTCGGGGGGATCGCACCGTGGCGACGAGGCCCGTCCACCTCCTTGGCCTCGATACCGAACACCGCCTCACCGGTCGTCGGATCGATCCAAAAGTTCTGATCATCAGGCCCCGAGGAGGACAGAGTGCGCACGTACTGCCACTCCTGAACCACCTGGCCGGCCACGGTCGTCTCGGCGGTGATCCGTCCCTCGGTCAGCAACGGCACCGACGGCAGGGCGAACCGCTGGTTCGCCAGTCCGGTGGACACCCCCACCAACGCCTCATCCACCACCTCGGCCTGCACTACCGGGACCAGGACCGACATCTGGCCTTCCAGCGTCAACGCGGTCAGCACCATCGTGAAGTACTGGTCGCCGGTGTAGGTGCAGCGCAGCAAGCCGACATCCTCGGCACGCCACACCTGCGGCGCCTCATCCGTGCCCAGGTTCAACTCCACGGCCGTCGGCGAATGCGCCGACGGGACCTGCAGCGTGACATACCCACTCTGCTGGAAGCCGCCGGTCGTGTCCTCCACCACACCGCACACCACCCACCGAGTGCCCGCCCACGCCTCCCACGCCCAACTCGATGAGTTCGTCACAGCCGACGGCGCGGTACCGACCTGCACCTGCACCGAAACCCGGGTATCGGGCACCGGATTCGACAACACCGCCAACAGCACGTCGGCCTGCGTCAACT
>NZ_JBVJBI010000097.1:0-2963 GCF_055589745.1 Kitasatospora sp. NPDC041917
TCTACCACACCCCACCCCCGAACTACTTCGCCCTCTATTCAGACTTCAACCAGAGTGGAATGCAGTGGGTGTTCAAGGACACCGAAGGCCTCACCCACCTCGACAACCCCACCATCAACGCCGCCAACGCGATCTCCAGCGCCAGCAACCAAACCCAATACACCATCGAGCTATTCCAGAACCACGACGGCACCGGCACCAGCCAACTCATCTACCCCACCATCACCACCGACATTACCACCACCGGCCTCGAGGACCACATCACCGCTGTCAACCTCTATCATGGCCCGCCCGCCAACTACTTCTGCCTCTACCAAGGCAGTTGGAGTGGCACGCAATGGGTCTTCAAGGACACCGCAGGGCTTACCAACCTCACCGATCTACAGTATGGCGGCGCCTCCAGCGCGATCACCTTCAACAACCGGACCCAGTACACCCTGGAATTGTTCCAGAACACCGACGGCACCGGCACCAGCCAACTCGCCTACCCCATCGCCAAGAACCTTATGGCCACCCCCGGCCTGCAAGGAAACCTCAAGTCCGTTAACGTCTACCACGGACCACCCAACAATTACTTCGCCCTCTACGAAAATCAGTTCAACACCGGCAGGGAATGGGTACTCAAAGACACCGCAGGCCTCATCAACCTCGCCGGCTCACAGTACGGCGACGCCTCCAGCGTGATCTCCTCCGCCAGCAACCAGACCATGTACACCCTGGAACTCTTCCAGAACACCGACGGCACCGGCACCGGCCAACTCATCTACCCCAACACCACCGTCAACACCGACGCAATCGCCGACAGAATCACTTCCGTCAACGTCTACCACGGACCACCCACCAACTACTTCTGCCTCTACCAGGAATGGTACGAGTACGGGCGGCAATGGGTATTCAAGGACACCGCTGGTCTCACCAACTTCACCAACACCGCCGTCTTCGGTGACCTCTCCCACGTGATCTCCTGCGTCAAAAATCAGACCCAATACACACTGGAAATCTTCCGGAACAGCAACGGCACGGGCACCAGCCAACTCATCTACCCCACCACCACCATCAACGTCGCCTCAGACCTCAACGAGGTCGTCACCTCCGTTAATGTCTACCACGGACCACCCAACAACTACTTCTGCCTCTACGAAGCCAACGCCCAGGGCATGAGGCAATGGGCCTTCAAGGACACCGCAGGCCTCACCGACCTCACCAACACAGGTATTTTCAACAACGCCTCCAGCGTAATCTCCTCCGTCAACAACCTAACCCTGTACACCCTGGAACTGTTCCAAAACGCCAACGGCTCCGGCACCAGCCAACTCGTCTACCCCAACACCACTCCCAACGTCACCACATCCGGCCTCAACGACACCGTCAAATCCGTCAACCTCTACCACGGACCACCCAACAACTACTTCTGCCTCTACCAGGACAACGTCAGCGATTCCAGCAGGCAATGGGTATTCAGAAGCAACCCCGGCCACATCGACCTCACCAACACCGCCGTCTACGGCACCGCCGCAAGCGTTCTCTCCGCAGCCCTCAACAAGAGCCCAAACCCCATCGAACTATTCGACCAGGCCAGCCAAAACGGGAACATTCAACTCATCCCTCCAAATTCACAAGTGGATGGATTCATCAATAATCTCAACGATAAAATCAAATCATTCACCGTATGTCAACCAAGTGGCTTCCCGACGCCCTGCATGCTTGTCGCCAAACATAGCGGTAAATGCATCGACGTCCAGCAGTTTTCCACGACTCCCAATACCACGGTCTGGCAGTATCAAGTCAACAACACCGCCAATCAGCAATGGATCATCGTAAACTCTGGCGGTGGCGTCTATCGAATCTATAGCGTCAATTCACTACTCTGCCTAGGGCCCCAGAACGGCGCAGGCGGGAGCAGCGTGCCGATCGCCCAACTAACACCGACAACCGCCGGCTACCTGTTTTGGTACGTGGTAGACCAAGGGGGAGGCTACTACCGGCTTTGGAACTACGACAATGGCTACTCGATTGACGTCTCCGGCTCATCCACCGCCAACCAGGCCGCCATCATTCAATACGGAAGCACCGGAGGGGACAACCAGCGATTTAGCATGAGGGCCACCACGGCGGCTGCCAAAAATACTGGCGCCGCCCAAAATAGCACTGATCCAAACTCGGATAGGGAAGATAACTCCAAAGAAAACACTGAACTTGGAGGATCACTTCCCCGAGGTTACAGGGCTGAAAGTTAGCCGTAGGGCGGGCGGAAGGCGAGAGGAGGCATCATCTCATCAAAAGACGGGAAGCTGCTACTGAAACTGTCAAGTGATCTGATTACAGATCTATCGGAAGGGCAATGCATAATGGGGATTCCAGTGCCTCCAATTGATCCGCGCGGCATGGAGGATCTAGTGTCGGGAGCGAAGTTGGCCATCCGCCAGAAAGTCCCGGAATGGGCGGGTATTGACGGCCCGAATCCTGGAACGGCACTGGTGGAGGCCTGCGCTGGCATGGTGACATCGCTCATCGAGCGGGTCAATCAGACGGCTGACAAGGATCGGCTGTCGGTTCTGTCGGAACTTGGTGTGCAGCCGCGGCTGGCGTCTCCGGTCCGGACCCAGGTGGAGTTCTCGATGACGGTCGCGCTTCCGAGACCTGTCGAGATCCCTTCCGAAACGGAGGTGGCAGCGGACTTGCCGGGCGGCGCCGAAGCTGCCTTCGCCACCACGCAGGACGCGCTGTTGTACTCGTGCACGCTGCTGAACTGTGGGGTGTACAAGGGCGCGCAGTACCGGTCGGACGACAAGACGTTCACGGGTGTGCTGAGTGCGTTCAGTACGTCCGACGAGGTGACCCAGTCGGACCCAACTGAAAGGCGGAGGTTAGTACTGCAACGGTGCTTACTGTGGCGAGGCTTCAGCTCTTGGGCTGTGGCCTCGTCGTTTGTAGTGGCTGGTCCGGGCCTGGTGTTGGCGTCG
>NZ_JBVJBI010000098.1:0-2735 GCF_055589745.1 Kitasatospora sp. NPDC041917
GTTCTACTACTTCACCTTGTGGCGCCAGGACGGTCTTGACCAGCGGATCCAGGAGATCCTGCGCTGCCAGGTGCGGGAGCGGGCCAGACGATTAGTACTGCAACGGTGCCTACCGTGACGGTTGTTCAGGTCGGTCGTTGGTCCTGTCATGGGTGGGGACATATCTGAGGTCGATGCTTGGCGTTGGTCGGACGGGCTTGCCGGGTTGCATGAGCGGTTTGCGCGCCGGTTCGCGCGAAGCGAGTCGCGGGAGTCGGCGCTGGCCTACATACGCGGCTTGCTGGCGCCGCTGGAGCGCAAGAATGGCTGGGTGCGCCACGAGGCGCCATGTGACCGAGCGGAGGTGCGAGACCTTCACCGCCGGGCCGTCGCAGCGGCTGGGTAGAAGCTGAGGGCAGTCTGATCCGGGGAACGCCGGGACGGTGCGGCACTTCCAGACGTGCCGGGTCCGGCAAGCGAGGCCAGAAGGCGTACGAAGAGGAATCCGTGTAAAGCCCCGTAAGTCTTGTCACCGGCTCCAACCTGGAGGATGTGGGCCGGGATGCAGTGCGTGGCCACTTTCTCCGCTGGGGTGGCCAACTCCAAAGCCGGTCTCCAACTGCCGGTGGGGAGGCCACGTTGAAGGTCTGCGGCGTAGGCGTGGCGATGCTGCCGGGGTAGTAGCGGGACGCCGACCTGGCCAATCGGCACATGGTGAACGTGGGAACCGCCTGCGGTCGTCCTTGGGGCCGGACAGCCAGTCCGGACCGCTGGGGACAGGCCCGTTGCCGGCTGAGGGCCGCAGGTGGGGCGGAGGCCCCGTAGTAGTCCGAGCGGAGGAAAGCTCCGTACATGGCGAAGGGGGCCAGCAAGTCGGCGGGGAGGAGACTGCAATGCCGGGAGGTCGTTGGAACTGCACTGTTGGGCGAGCGGCGATCGTGATCGCCGGTTCGATGACCTGTTCAATCTCGTTGCCGATCCCGCGTTCTTGCTGGTCGCGTGGGCTCGGGTGCGGGGTAACAGGGGTGCTCGCTCGGCCGGGGTGGACGGGCGGACCGCCCGCTCCGTGGAGGCCGGGCGCGGAGTCGAGGTCTTCCTCGACGAGGTGCGATCCGATCTGAAGGGTCGTAACTTCCGGCCGCTGCCCGTGCGGGAGAGGATGATCCCCAAGCCGGGAACGGCCAAGTGCCGCCGGTTGGGCATTCCCACCGTGCGGGACAGGGTTGTCCAGGCGTCCCTGAAGCTGGTGCTGGAGCCGATCTTCGAGGCGGACTTCCTCCCGTGCTCCTACGGGTTCCGTCCGAAGCGCCGGGCTCATGACGCGCTCGCCGAAGCGCACCACTTCGCCAAGAACTCCTACGAGTGGATGGTGGAGGGTGACATCGAGGCGTGCTTCGACTCGATCGACCACGCGGCCCTGATGGACCGGGTGCGTCGGCGGATCGGGGACCGTCGTGTCCTGGACCTGGTGAAGGCGTTCTTGAAGGCGGGCATCCTCACCGAGGGCGGCCTGTCCAGGGAGACCGACAGCGGCACTCCGCAGGGAGGGATCCTGTCACCACTGCTGGCAAACATCGCCCTTTCCGTCCTCGATGAGTTCGTCGCGGCCGGAGCGGGCGGGCCGAACTCCACTCAGGCGGAGCGGGCCAGGCGTCGGCGCCGGAAGCTGCCCAACTACCGGCTGTTCCGGTACGCGGACGACTTCCTGATCGCCGTGACCGGGACCCGTGACGATGCCGAGGGGATTCGCGCCGAGGTGGCGGCGGTGCTCGCGCCGATGGGCCTTCGCCTGTCGGTGGAGAAGACAGCGATCACTCATATCGGCGAAGGGCTGGACTTCCTCGGGTGGCGCCTCCAGCGTCACCGCAAACGCGGGACCCAGAAGTACTACGTCTATCTCTACCCTTCCAAGAAGGCCCTCCAGGCCGTCAAGGAGAAGGTCAAGACGCTGTGCAGACAGGACACGAACCTACCGCTGGCGGTCGTGCTGCACCGGCTCAACCCGGTACTGCGGGGCTGGACGGCGTACTTCCGGCACGGCGTGTCGTCCGCGACCTTCCAGTACCTGTCGGCCTTCACCTGGCGACAGGTCTTCGGATGGCTGCGACGCAAACATCGCCGGACCAACTGGAAGACCCTGCGCCGTCGTTACTGCGTGGGCCGATGATGGCCCGTCGACGGCGAGGTGGTCTTGTTCAAGGCCGCGAAGGTGCGGACCAACCGCTACCTGTATCGCGGGACCAAGATCCCCTCGCCCTGGCCCAACGGGACCACGATCGAGGCGGTCGCCTGAGAGGGCTTGTGGAGAGCCGGATGCCTGGAAACCGGGCACGTCCGGTTCGGGAGGCGGCTCGGGGAAACCCATCGGCGGCAACGTCGGCAGGGCGCCCCGGACCGACCTCACACGGTGGCTGAGGAGGCCGGTCACGGTGGCCCGGACCGGATCCACCGGCTGCTGAACCGTATCGACTGGGACGCGGACGGGGTGCTCGACGACGTGCGCGAGTACGTCGTCGAGCACCTGGCCGACCCCGATGGCGTGCTGATCGTGGACGGCACCGGGTTCCTGAAAAAGGGCGTGCGCTCGGCCGGCGTCCAGCGGCAGTACTCCGGCACTGCCGGCCGCACCGAGAATTGTCAGGTCGGCGTCTTCCTCGCCTGCTCGGGGCCCCGTGGCCGGACGCTGATCGACCGGGCGCTCTACCTGCCGAAGTCCTGGACGGACGACCGCGAGCGCTGCCGGGCGGCCGGGATCG
>NZ_JBVJBI010000099.1:0-2717 GCF_055589745.1 Kitasatospora sp. NPDC041917
CGAGTCCAACGAGGACCGCAGGGACAACACGCTGGACGTGTGGCTGCGTGCGGGGCCGTGGAAGCCCGATGTGGTGGTCTCACTGTCCAATCTCCACTCGGTCCGCCCGTGGGAACCCGGGCTGTTCCCCGGACTGGACCCCATCTTCATTGACGGGATCTCCCTGATCCACCTGCCGAGGCTGCCGTCGCCCTGGCCTGCCGAGGCGGTCGGCCGACTCGACCGCTCCGATGACCTGCCCGAACTGGTCTGGCTGAGGATCAGCGGGCCGCTTGAAGTCGACGCTGTCGCCGGGGTCGTGACCGTCTACCAGGCCCAGAGCGAGGATGCGGCCTCTGTGCTCCAGTGAAAGCCAGCCGCTTGACGGCTCAGGCAGCAGCGAAACCTCGGTGGACGGGTCGACCGCTCAGGCGACGTCGGTTTCCCGGTCGATGGCCTGGAGGCGGTTCTTGAGGCGGTAGCTGTTGCCGTTGATCGAGATGACGTCGCAGTGGTGCAGGAGCCGGTCGAGGATGGCGGTGGCGAGGACCTCGTCACCGAAGACCTGGCCCCATTCGCTGAAGGTCTTGTTCGAGGTCAGGATGATCGAGCCCTTCTCGTAGCGCTTGGAGATCACCTGGAAGACCAGGTTCGCCTCGGCGCGTTCGAGGGGCTGGTAGCCCACTTCGTCGACCACGAGGACGCTGGGCCGCAGGTAGGTGCGGAGCTTGTTGGTCAGGCGCCCGGCGGTCTCGGCGGCTTTGAGGTGGCGGACCATGTCGTCGAGGCTGGTGAAGTAGATCGAGTAGCCGGCCCGGCAGGCGGCGACCGCGAGGGCGACGGCCAGGTGGGTCTTGCCGACCCCGGGCGGTCCCAGCAGGGCGGCGTTCGCCTTGGCTTCGACGAAGGAGAGCGTGGCCAGGTCCTTGACCTTGCGCGGGTCGAGGTCGGGCTGGAACGAGAAGTCGTAGTCGTCCAGGGTCTTGTGGTGGGGCAGCTTGGACAGTCGCAGGCCCTGGCGGAAGCGGCGGTCGTCGCGAACGGCCAGTTCCTCGGCGAGGAGGAGGTCGAGGAAGTCGAGGTAGCCCATCTTCGCCTCGTCCGCCCGCTTGGCGTACTGGTTCAGGCTCTCGGCGAGGTGGGGCAGGCCCAGCTTGACGGCCATGGTGCGGATGCGGTTGCTGACCAGCTGACTCAACGGACGTCCTTCGTCGGGGAGTTGGAGGTGAACGGGCGGGTGCCGGTCAGCTCGTCGTAGACGGACAGCGGTCGGCGGCCGACCTCGACGCGGGCGGCGGCGGCTCGGTTGAGCAGGGCCCGAAGCGGGCCCACTTCCTCGGCCAGGGGCTGTTCGTGGCGGGGCCGGGGCACGACGTCGCCCGTCGTGACGCGCCTGGTGTCGCCCTTGGGCAGGCCGTCCCAGTGCCGCTCGTCGACGATGCGGGCGCCGCGGCCGACCGCCCGGGAATGGACGGCCAGCAGGGTGCTGCCGGCTGAGTCGGGGACGGTCGAGTGCAGCACGACCTGGGACTTCGTGGCCCGGATCTCGACCAGCTGGCGCGGGCGGACCCGGCGGGCGGGCACCGAGTAAAGGTTCGCGTCGAAGGCGACCAGGCAGTCCTTGCCGACGTACCGCAGGTGGCGTTGCGCGACCACATAGGGAGTTCGCGGCAGCGGCCGCAGGGCCACGTGGTCGCGGATCGCGCGAAGGCCGATGACCTCGCCGTGGGTGCCGTGGACCCGCGCACGCCGCAACGGCACCCAGGCCGTGAACGCGGCGTCGAGCTCCTCGATCGAGGAGAACGCCCTCCCGGCAAGGACGTGGTCGCGGACGATCAGCACCTGGCGCTCGACCCGGCCCTTGCCGGTGGGACGGTAGGCGGCCAGCACGTCGATGTCGAAGTCGTAGTGACCGGCGAACGCGACCGCCTCCGGGTGGAGCGGGACCGCCTCGCCGGGGGCGACGTGTCGGCGGACCACGGTCTTGGTGCGGTCGTAGACGATGCTCATCGGCACTCCGCCGAAGTGCGCGAACGCCTGCCGGTGGCAGTCGAAGAACGTCGCGAGGTCCTGGCTGGTGGTGAAGCAACAGAACGGGTCCCGCGAGTACGACAGCGTCATGTGGAACGAGTAGACCTTCGGGATGCCGACGTGCGCGAGGATTCTGCCCTCATCGCCCCAGTCCACTTGGGCCTGGGCGCCGGGCACGACCTCGAAGCGTCGATGCAGGCCCGCGAGTTCGCCGGGGTTGATGCCGAGTTCCTCGGCGATCCGGGGCCTGGCCTCCTGCAAGTAGATCTTGATCCGCTGGTAGTTGATGGCGGTCCCGTACTCCTGGACCAGCCGTTCGTGGATCACCGTGCCCTTGAGGAGGACCTCGGAGCGCAGCATCGCGTCGATCAGCGGGGCGACCTCGTCGACCGTCCGCGGCCGGGGCAGGGCACCCGGCGCCCGCTGCGGAGGCGCCGCCGGGACCTGGCCTGAGAGGTACTTCGCGACCGTGCGGCGGTTCAGCCCGGTCTCCTGCGCGATTTGCCGCTGACTCACCGCGCCGGAGTCGTACAGCGCGCGATACCGCCTCAACTCCAGCCAACGATGCGGGTCCAAGACCACTGCCAACCGCCTCTCTGCCGCTCGAAACCGACGACAGCAGGCTCACGGACAACAGCCTTTCACCGCATCAACTCTGGTGCACAGTCACTCGTACGAGGTGGTGCATGTTGACTCGTACGCCGACA
>NZ_JBVJBI010000100.1:0-2237 GCF_055589745.1 Kitasatospora sp. NPDC041917
TCCGCCGCGAACGGAGCGATCTTCGCCTCGGCCAGCGAACGCACCGCCTCACGGAGCATCCCGTGCTCCTCGGAGATCCGGAAGAGATCGAAGTCCTGGCTCATGATCGCCACTCCTGTTTCACGACGGTACTCAGTACCCTTCATTATGCATGCGCGCGGCAAAAAGGGAACTCAGTGCCTTCCCTTCGCGGTACTGAGTTCCCTATCCTTTTCGTGCCGAACTTCTGCCGAACTTCTGCCGAACGAGCCGGTCCGAGCGCAGGGAGATGACAGCGTGATCCACTCAGCCATCGATGCCGACACCCGCAGCACGACGCTGTACTTCCAGCGCTGCACGTGGTGCAACAACCCGACCTTCCAGCGGCTGCTCTGCCCCACCTGCGGATCCACCGACCTCAGGCTGGAGCCCAGCGAGGGCACCGGCGTGGTGCGGCGCTGCGCGGTCGAACAGGCCCGGACGCCGCTGGTCCGTCAGAAGTCCCTGATCCGCATGGCGGAGGGCTTCGACGTCTGGTGCATCGTGGACGGGATGCGCAGCACCGTGCCGGTCGGCACCCGGGTGCGGCTGCTCCCCTCCCCCGACTCCGACCAGCCGGAACTGCGGCTGCTGCCGATGGAGCCGCCACCGCCGGTGCAGGACACCGAGCCGCGCCCGCTGCCGCCGGCCCAGGGCGGCTTCACCCAGCACCTCGCCACCCAGCACCTCGCGGCCTTCGTCGCGGAGTGATCCGCCGGGGGACCGTGCGGCGGGCGGGGCGGACGGCGCGCCCGGGGCGCTGCCGGAGAGCGACGGAGACGACGGAGGGCGTGGCACCGAGTACCACTCGGCGCCACGCCCTCCGCTGTCGTCCGGGGATCAGGCCTTGCGGGCCTTCACCTCGGCGGTGAGCTGCGGCAGCACCTCGAAGAGGTCGCCGACCACGCCGTAGTCGGCGAGCTCGAAGATCGGGGCCTCGGAGTCCTTGTTGACGGCCACGATGGTCTTCGAGGTCTGCATGCCGGCCCGGTGCTGGATCGCGCCCGAGATGCCGTTGGCCACGTACAGCTGCGGGGAGACCTGCTTGCCGGTCTGGCCGACCTGGCTGCTGTGCGGGTACCAGCCGGCGTCCACGGCGGCGCGCGAGGCGCCGACGGCCGCGCCCAGCGCGTCCGCGAGCTCCTCGACCACGCCGAAGCCCTCGGCGGCACCGACGCCGCGGCCGCCGGAGACCACGATGGCGGCCTCGGTCAGCTCCGGGCGGCCGGAGGACACGCGCGGGGTGCGCGAGGTCACCTTGGCCGCGTTGCCGGTGAACGCGACGGCGACGTTCTCCACCGCACCGGCCGCCGGGGCGGCCTCCGGGGCGACGGCGTTCGGCTTGACGGTGATGACCGGCGCGCCCTTGCTCACCCGGGAGTCGACGGTGTACGAGGCGGCGAACACCGACTGGGTGGCGATCGGGCCCTGGTCGCCGGCGCGCAGGTCGACGGCGTCGGTGATGATGCCGGAGCCGATCCGCAGCGCGACGCGCGCGGCGACCTCCTTGCCCTCGCCGGAGGACGTCACCAGCACGGCGGCGACGTCGCCGGCCCCGGCGATCTGGGCCAGGGCGTCCACCTTGGGGACGACCAGCTGGTCGGCGAACTCGGCGCCGTCGGCGACGTACACCTTCACCGCGCCGTACTCGCCGGCCTTCGCCGCGATGTCGGCCGCGGCCGCACCGGCGCCGAGGACGACGGCGGACGGCTCGCCGATGCGGCGGGCCAGGGTCAGCAGCTCCAGGGCCGGCTTGCGGACCGCACCGTCGGCGTGGTCCACCAGGACGAGAATCTCAGCCATTGCTCAATGTCTCCGTGTTTCGCTGGGTCGGGGGGTGGGGCGGTTCGAACGGACTTCCGGTCGGCGAGGCCGCCCGATCAGATGAACTTCTGGTCGGCGAGGAAGGCGGCGAGCGACTTGCCGCCCTCGCCCTCGTCCTTGACGACCGTGCCCGCGGTCCGCGCCGGACGCGCCGCCACCGACTCGACCGCCGTCCACGAACCCGCCAGACCGACCTCGTCCGCCTCGATGCCCAGGTCGTCCAGGTCCAGCGACTGCACCGGCTTCTTCTTCGCCGCCATGATCCCCTTGAACGACGGGTACCGGGCCTCGCCCGACTGGTCCGTCACCGAGACCACCGCCGGCAGCGCCGCCTCGACCAGCTCCGTCGCCGCGTCACCGTCACGACGACCCCGCACCACACCGCCCTCGACCGA
>NZ_JBVJBI010000101.1:0-2193 GCF_055589745.1 Kitasatospora sp. NPDC041917
GCGGTCGAGTGCCTCAGGTCGTGGGTGCGCCGTGAGGCGCTGTGGTTCGAGTGGAGGTGAGAGGCCTTCGCCGCTGATCCTGTCGCAGCAGGACGGTGGAGCTGAGGGCAGCCTGATCCGGGTGACGCCGGGGAGGGTGGGAGCGGCCCTGACAAAGCCGGGACGGGCCAGTACTGCCAGATGGTTCGGGTCCGGCGAGCGGGACGGAGAGGAGTACGCGAGGAACCGGCGTGTGACACCCCCTTGATTAGGCACCGGCTCGAATCTGGCGGATCTGGGCCGGGAGCGGTGCGTATCCCGTCGAGCAGGTGGGCGGGTAACTCCCAGGACGGTAGGCACGAGCCGTCCGGGAGGCCACGAGGAAGGTCTGCGGCGTACTCGTGGCGATGCCGCAGGGGCATAGTCGGGCTCCTACTTCGTCGAGCGAACCACAGTGAACACGGGAACCGTCCCGGGTCTTGCCCTCCACGTCGTATCCAGCGGCGAGGGTGGGGTTGGGCGCGTCGACCGCCGATCGGTTCGGGACGGGGCGGAGCCGCCGTAGTACTCCGAGGTCGGGAAAGCCGGCCGCATGGGGAAGGGCGGCAGCGGTTTCGAGAAGGGAGGGTCGCTGCAATGCCGGAAGACGCGTCGCCGAATGGCGGTGCTCCTCGTTCTGGTCCGGCCGGGCCGGGAGCGAGGGTATCGGAGATGCAGGCCAAGCTTCACCGTTGGGCGGTGGCCGATCCTGGCCGCCGGTTCGATGACTTGTTCAACTTCGTGTGTGACCCGGCGACGCTGATCGTGGCGTTCGACCGGGTCGCGGGGAACCAAGGCGCGCGCACCGCTGGCGTCGACGGTCTGACGGTCGCCGACGTCGCGGAGCAGGTGGGCGTGCCCAGGTTCCTGGACGACCTGCGGGCCGCTCTCAAGGACGGCTCGTTCCGGCCGTTGCCGGTGCGGGAGCGCAAGATCCCGAAACCGGGTGGGTCGGGGAAGGTCCGCAAGCTCGGGATTCCGACGGTCGCGGACCGGGTCGTCCAGGCGGCGCTGAAACTGGTGCTGGAGCCGATCTTCGAGGCGGATTTCCTGCCGTGCTCGTATGGTTTCCGGCCCAAGCGGCGTGCCCAGGACGCGATCGCCGAGATCCACCACTTCGGCTCCCGCGGCTACCGCTGGGTGCTGGACGCGGACATCGAGGCGTGCTTCGACTCGATCGACCACACGGCTCTGATGGACCGGGTGCGTCGGCGGGTGAAGGACAAACGCGTCCTGGCGCTGGTCAAGGCGTTCCTGAAGGCCGGGATCCTCACGGAACTCGGCGAACGCCGGGACACCATGACCGGCACGCCGCAGGGCGGCATCCTGTCTCCGTTGCTGGCCAACATCGCCTTGAGCGTGCTCGACGAGCGCGTGATGGGGCCGTGGAAGCCGGGCGGGGCGATGTCGACCCCCGGCAAGCGCGACTACCGGCGTTCCAAGGGGCGGCCGACGTGGCGGCTGGTCCGCTACGCGGACGACTTCGTCATCTTGGTGCACGGTTCGCGCGAGCACGTCGAAGCGCTACGCGAAGACGTCGCCGTCGCATTGGCTCCGCTCGGGTTGCGGCTGTCACCGGCCAAGACCCAAGTGGTCCACCTGGGCGACGGGTTCGACTTCCTCGGCTTCCGCATCCGGTGGAAGCGCAAGAGGGGGACGGACAAGTGGTACGTCTACACCTTCATCGCGGTCCGGCCCGTCCGGTCGCTGAAGGCGAAGATCCGTGCCCTGACACACAGGACATCGCAGCAGGACTTCGCGTCCGTGCTGGTCAGGCTTGCCCAGATCATGCGCGGATGGGCCAACTACTTCCGACATGCCGTGGCGAAGTGGACCTTCAGCAAACTGGACGCTTTCACCTGGTGGAGGCTGGTCCACATGCTGAGGGCGCGTCACGGATGGAATTGGGGACAGGTCCGCCGACACCTCGCCGCCTCCGGGCGATGGGTGATCGCGGCCGACGGGGTGGAGTACTTCCGGATCCAGGGTGTGACGGTCTCCCGCTACACCTTCCGGGGGAACAAGATCCCGTCCCCATGGCCTCCTGCGAACCCCGCCTGACGGCAGGAACCGTGGAGAGCCCGTTGCGCTGAGAGGCGCACGGCGGGTTCGGAGAGCGGTCCGGGGAAACGGACCGGGAGCAATCCCGGCACCGCGCCCCGGGCCGACTCACCA
>NZ_JBVJBI010000102.1:0-2120 GCF_055589745.1 Kitasatospora sp. NPDC041917
CGAGACCGCCCCGGTGCACGAGCTGTACGCCCGGCCCGCGCACCCGTACACCCGGGGACTGCTGGACTCCATCCCCCGGCTGGACCAGAAGGGCCAGGAGCTCTACGCGATCAAGGGCCTGCCGCCCAACCTCCTGCGCATCCCCGAGGGCTGCGCCTTCAACCCCCGTTGCCCGCGTGCCCAGGACCGCTGCCGGACCGAGGTACCGGAGCTGTTCCCGGTCACCGAGGAGGACGGGACGCCGCTGGAGGGGCGCGGCAGCGCCTGCTTCTTCTGGAAGGAGACCCTCCATGACCGTTAACGGGGCCAGCGCGCTGGGCGCGGCGATGCCGGAGGAGGTCGCCTTCGAGCAGGAGGTGCCGCGCGGCCGGCCGATCCTCGAAGTCCGGGACCTGGTCAAGCACTTCCCGCTCACCAAGGGCGTCCTGTTCAAGAAGCAGGTCGGCGCGGTGAAGGCGGTCGACGGGGTCACCTTCGACCTGATGCAGGGCGAGACGCTCGGGATCGTCGGCGAGTCCGGCTGTGGCAAGTCCACGCTGGCCAAGGTGCTGATGAACCTGGAGCCGGCCACCTCGGGATCGGTCCGCTACAAGGGGGAGGAGATCTCCCGGCTCTCCGGGGCCGGGCTGAAGGCCGTCCGCCGGAACATCCAGATGGTGTTCCAGGACCCGTACACCTCGCTCAACCCGCGCATGACGGTCGGCGACATCATCGGCGAGCCGTTCGAGATCCACCCCGAGGTGGCGCCCAAGGGCGACCGCCGCAAGGCCGTCCAGGACCTGCTGGACGTGGTCGGGCTCAACCCGGAGTACATCAACCGCTATCCGCACCAGTTCTCCGGCGGCCAGCGCCAGCGCATCGGCATCGCCCGGGGGCTGGCGCTCAAGCCGGAGATCATCATCTGCGACGAGCCGGTCTCCGCGCTGGACGTGTCCGTCCAGGCGCAGGTGATCAACCTGCTGGAGCAGCTGCAGGGCGAGTTCAACCTGTCGTACATGTTCATCGCGCACGACCTCTCCATCGTCCGGCACATCTCCGACCGGGTCGGGGTGATGTACCTGGGGAAGATGGTCGAGATCGGCTCGGACGCGGAGATCTACGACCACGCCACCCACCCGTACACCCAGGCGCTGCTCTCCGCGGTGCCGGTGCCGGACCCGAGGGCGCGGGAGATCCGGGACCGGATCGTGCTCACCGGCGACGTGCCCTCGCCGGCCAACCCGCCGTCCGGCTGCCGCTTCCGCACCCGCTGCTGGAAGGCGCAGCAACGGTGCGAGGTCGAGGAGCCGCTGCTGGCCGCGCCGTCCTGGCTGGACGGGGCGGCGCGGCACGACTCGGCGTGTCACTTCGCGGCGGAGCGGGAGGCCGGGCAGCGCGCCGGCTGAGACCGGTCGATGACCAGGGCGCGTCCCCGCGGGCGGGGGCGCGCCCTTTCCCGTGACGGAAAAGAGATCTGCCGCAGGCTCGCCAAGTGCGGTCCGTTCCTTGATAGTTGCTCTGCGCCCAGCAGTGGGTGCCGCGGCGCCGGGGAGGCTGCTCTGATGGACGCGGTGGAGCTGATCGGCGGCGGTCGGGGGAGCGCGGAACCCGGGGCGCCGCTGCTGGAGGTCGACGACCTGCACGTGGAGTTCCGTACCCGGGACGGCGTCGCCAGGGCCGTGAACGGGGTGAGCTACTCCGTCGCGGCGGGGGAGACGCTGGCGGTGCTGGGGGAGTCCGGCTCGGGCAAGTCGGTGACGGCGCAGGCGATCATGGGCATCCTGGACATGCCGCCGGGGCGGATCACCGCGGGGCGGATCCTGTTCCGCGGCGAGGACCTGCTGACCATGGGTGCCAACGCCCGGCGGTCCGTCCGGGGCGGGCACATCGCGATGATCTTCCAGGACGCGCTCTCGGCGCTGAATCCGGTGCTCAGCGTCGGCTACCAGCTGGGGGAGATGTTCCGGGCGCACCGGGGGGCCTCCCGCAAGGAGGCCCGGGAGCGGGCCATCGAGCTGATGGACCGGGTGCGTATCCCGGCCGCCGGGCAGCGGGTGAACGACTACCCGCACCAGTTCTCCGGCGGCATGCGCCAGCGCATCATGATCGCGATGGCGCTGGCCCTGGAGCCGGACCTGATC
>NZ_JBVJBI010000103.1:0-2075 GCF_055589745.1 Kitasatospora sp. NPDC041917
AGTAGGGTCGGGGACTGGCGCGGTGGCTGTCGCTCCATTTCCAGTCCCCGCCGCTTCAAACCGTGCATGCAGTTCTCCCGCACACGGCTTTCCGACATCGTTCACCGGCTGGCATGCACCGTCGCCCCGCGTACGTTCCCGGTCAGGCGGTGGACCCCGAGTCGAGTGATCCACCCATAGGTGTAACGGGTGGTCCAGTTCCGGCCCGCGAGCCGGTGTTTACGGCTGGCGAAGATCGCCAGCCGCTCGTGGACGTAGCCGTCAATCGCGTTGAACTTCCGCCCGGAGTTCCCGTTGCGGAAAGACGCAGCCCAACCCCGAAGGACGGGATTGAGGTCGGCCACCACGGCGGACACCGGCCGTTCGGTCCGGGATCTGGAGGTCGCCGCGCGGACCTTGTCCCGCAGCACCCCCAATGCCCGCGCCGAGGGCCAGCGTTGCAGGTGGAACCTGCCCCGCCACTTCCACGACTCCACCTTCCGGTGATGGAATCCGAGGAAATCGAAACCCTGCCCGCCCCTGGTGAGGCAGACGATGCCGGACTTCTCCGGATGCAACCGCATCCCGAGCCCGCCCAGCACCTCCGCCGCCAGCTCACGCGCCTGCTCGGCACGCTGCCTGGTCGGCGACAGGACCACGAAGTCGTCGCAGTAGCGAACCAACGTCCCCAGCCGCCGGCCACGCGCCTGCCACGCCTCATCGAGGACATGCAGGGCCACGTTGGCCAGCAGCGGAGAAATCGGTGAGCCCTGCGGGGTTCCCGCCCCGGTCGGAAAGGTCACCCCGCCCTCCAGCACTCCCATCCGCAGCCACGCCCGGATCAGCTTCAGCATCGACCGGTCCACCACCCGCCGGGCCACCTGGACCATCAGCGCGTCGTGGTCGATCGTCCCGAAGCAGTCCCGGATGTCGGCCTCGAACACCCAATCCTGCCGCTGGTTCGCGGCGACGCGAACGGCCTCGCACGCGTCGATCGCGGACCTCTTGGGCCGGAAACCGAAGCTCGCCTCGGTGAACTGGGCCTCGAAGACCGGTTCGAGAACCAGTTTCGCGGCCGTCATCACCACCCGGTCCGCCACAGTGGGGATCGACAGCGGTCGCAACTCCCCCGGCCGCCCCGGCTTGGGAATCCGGACCCGTCGCAGCACCGACGGACGATACGTATGCGTCCGCAACCGCTCCGACAGGTCCTGGAGGAACTCATCCACCCCGGCAGCGGCCACCGCGTCGACGGTCACGCCGTCCACGCCCGGCGCGCCCCGGTTCGCACACACGCTGGACCACGCCCGCCACAAGACGTCCATGCGGTGGACGTGGCCGTACAGGGCATGGAACCGGCGTTCGGGTTCTTGCTTGGCACAGCGGTAGAGCGTCCACTGCAAGGCTCGGACCTTGTCCAGAGGACGCCGCTCACCGCGGCCTGTGTCCTCCCGGCGGGCGGACACAGCCGATTCGGCACTCACCCGGGCACCTCCTTGTTCGTGTCACGCATCGATGAAGCAGGGGCCCTTCGCTCCTGACGGGTTGTGTTGTCCCGCCGATCAGCACTACTACGACCCCCTCCGACTGCCTCTCGACAGCCCGCCACTTCCCGGTTCCGCCGGTTATAGGCGAGCCACGCTTCCCGGGCCGCAAATCCCGGGGCCGAGTAGGCCCTCTCCAGTTCCCAGGACACCCTTCCGACCATTCCACGCCCCTTACGCCGGGAGGTTCTTGAGCGCCCGCTCCAGGATCTGGGACGCCTTCCATGGCCTTCGCCAAACAAGCACAGGCTCGGCTCCTCCTTGGCCCGCCCCTTCCGGAGCGGGGGTTAAATGACGGCGCTGCAGGCTTCACTTGATGTTGCGGACTGGTCGGTCGCACGCCCCCGAAGGACGCTTGTCACTCCACTTCGACGCCGCCCTCTCGAACGACGCCGGGAGTCAGCTACCGGGGACCCTGGCGTCTCCCCGGACCGGACTCGCACCGGCTGGCTGCCCTGAGCTTGACGCCCGGTTACATCCCCTCCACCTCCTCTGAGCTGGGACGATGCCCGAGCTGCTGGACGTACGCTTGACTCTGTCGGGGATCTTGGT
>NZ_JBVJBI010000104.1:0-1844 GCF_055589745.1 Kitasatospora sp. NPDC041917
AGGGCCAACGCCTGCTGTGATGGGTAGGGGAGCGTCGTGTGCCGGGTGAAGCGGCGGTGGAAACCAGTCGTGGACGGTATACGAGTGAGAATGCAGGCATGAGTAGCGATACAAGAGTGGGAAACTCTTGCGCCGATTGACCAAGGGTTCCTGGGTCAAGCTGATCTGCCCAGGGTAAGTCGGGACCTAAGGCGAGGCCGACAGGCGTAGTCGATGGACAACGGGTTGATATTCCCGTACCCGCTTTGAAGCGCCAACGCTGAACCTCTTGATGCTAAGCCCGTGAAGCCGTCCTGGAGCCTTCGGGCAAAGGGAAGTGGTGGAGCCGGTGACCCAACGGGGTAGTAGGTGAGCGATGGGGTGACGCAGGAAGGTAGTCCAGCCCGGGCGGTGGTTGTCCCGGGGTAAGGGTGTAGGCCGAGTGATAGGCAAATCCGTCACTCATTGAGGCTGAGACCTGATGCCGAGCCGATTGTGGTGAAGTGGATGATCCTATGCTGTCGAGAAAAGCCTCTAGCGAGTTTCATGGCGGCCCGTACCCCAAACCGACTCAGGTGGTCAGGTAGAGAATACCGAGGCGTTCGGGTGAACTATGGTTAAGGAACTCGGCAAAATGCCCCCGTAACTTCGGGAGAAGGGGGGCCATTCCTGGTGACGAGTCTTGCACTCCGAGCTGGGGGTGGCCGCAGAGACCAGCGAGAAGCGACTGTTTACTAAAAACACAGGTCCGTGCGAAGCCGTAAGGCGATGTATACGGACTGACGCCTGCCCGGTGCTGGAACGTTAAGGGGACCGGTTAGCTTGGATTCGTCCGGGCGAAGCTGAGAACTTAAGCGCCAGTAAACGGCGGTGGTAACTATAACCATCCTAAGGTAGCGAAATTCCTTGTCGGGTAAGTTCCGACCTGCACGAATGGCGTAACGACTTCTCGACTGTCTCAACCATAGGCCCGGTGAAATTGCATTACGAGTAAAGATGCTCGTTTCGCGCAGCAGGACGGAAAGACCCCGGGACCTTTACTATAGCTTGATATTGGTGTTCGGTTCGGCTTGTGTAGGATAGGTGGGAGACTTTGAAGCCTTGACGCCAGTCTTGGTGGAGTCGTCGTTGAAATACCACTCTGGTCGTGCTGGATGTCTAACCTGGGTCCGTGATCCGGATCAGGGACAGTGTCTGGTGGGTAGTTTAACTGGGGCGGTTGCCTCCTAAAGAGTAACGGAGGCGCCCAAAGGTTCCCTCAGCCTGGTTGGCAATCAGGTGTTGAGTGTAAGTGCACAAGGGAGCTTGACTGTGAGACTGACGGGTCGAGCAGGTACGAAAGTAGGGACTAGTGATCCGGCGGTGGCTTGTGGAAGCGCCGTCGCTCAACGGATAAAAGGTACCCCGGGGATAACAGGCTGATCTTCCCCAAGAGTCCATATCGACGGGATGGTTTGGCACCTCGATGTCGGCTCGTCGCATCCTGGGGCTGGAGTAGGTCCCAAGGGTTGGGCTGTTCGCCCATTAAAGCGGTACGCGAGCTGGGTTTAGAACGTCGTGAGACAGTTCGGTCCCTATCCGCTGTGCGCGTAGGAGTGTTGAGAAGGGCTGTCCCTAGTACGAGAGGACCGGGACGGACGAACCTCTGGTGTGCCAGTTGTCCTGCCAAGGGCATGGCTGGTTGGCTACGTTCGGGAGGGATAACCGCTGAAAGCATCTAAGCGGGAAGCCTGCTTCGAGATGAGCACTCCCACCTCCTTGAGAGGGTAAGGCTCCCAGTAGACGACTGGGTTGATAGGCCGGATATGGAAGCCCTGTGAGGGGTGGAGTTGACCGGTACTAATAGGCCGAGGGCTTGTCCTCAG
>NZ_JBVJBI010000105.1:0-1833 GCF_055589745.1 Kitasatospora sp. NPDC041917
CCATGTTGCGGGTGTACTGCACGTGGCCGGGGGTGTCGGCGAGGATGAAGCGGCGTCGGGGGGTGGCGAAGTAGCGGTAGGCGACGTCGATGGTGATGCCCTGCTCGCGTTCGGCGCGCAGGCCGTCGGTGAGCAGGGCGAGGTCCGGCGCCTCCTTGCCGCGGCTGCGGGAGGCGTGCTCGACGGCCTCCAGCTGGTCGGCGAGGACGGACTTGGAGTCGTGCAGCAGCCGCCCGACCAGGGTGGACTTGCCGTCGTCGACGGAACCGGCGGTGGCGAAACGCAGCAGCGAGGTCGCGGCGGCGGTGTGCTGGGCGCTGGTGGCTTCCGGGGTGGTGGTGCTCATGTCTAGAAGTACCCTTCGCGCTTGCGGTCTTCCATCGCGGCCTCGGACATCTTGTCGTCGGCGCGGGTGGCGCCGCGCTCGGTGAGGCGGGAGGCGGCGATCTCGGCGATGACGGCCTCGATGGTGGTGGCGTCGGAGTCGACGGCGCCGGTGCAGGACATGTCGCCGACGGTGCGGTAGCGGACCAGGCGCCGCTCCACGGGCTCGTCCTCCCGGGGGCCGCCCCACTCGCCGGCGGTCAGCCACATGCCGGAGCGGGCGAAGACGTCCCGCTCGTGCGCGTAGTAGATCTCCGGCAGCTCGATGCCCTCGCGCTCGATGTACTGCCAGACGTCCAGTTCGGTCCAGTTGGACAGCGGGAAGACGCGTACGTGTTCGCCCACGGCGTGGCGGCCGTTGTAGAGGGACCAGAGTTCGGGGCGCTGGCGGCGGGGGTCCCAGGCGCCGAACTCGTCGCGCAGGGAGAAGACGCGCTCCTTGGCGCGGGCCTTCTCCTCGTCGCGGCGGCCGCCGCCGAACACGGCGTCGAAGCGGCCCGTCTCGATCGCGTCGAGCAGCGGCACGGTCTGCAGGGGGTTGCGGGTGCCGTCGGGGCGCTCGCGCAGCACGCCGCGGTCGATGAAGTCCTGGACGTGGGCGATGTGCAGGCGCAGGTTGTGCCGCGCCACGGCGCGGTCGCGGTAGTCGATGACCTCGGGGAAGTTGTGCCCGGTGTCGACGTGCAGCAGGGAGAACGGTACCGGTGCGGGGGCGAAGGCCTTGAGGGCCAGGTGCAGCATGACGATGGAGTCCTTGCCGCCGGAGAACAGGATCACCGGGCGTTCGAACTCCCCCGCGACCTCGCGGAAGATGTGCACCGACTCGGCCTCCAGCGCGTCCAGGTGGGACAGCGCGAAGGGGTTGTCGTCCGTGCGGACCAAGGTGTCGGTCACGGTGGTCATGCCAGGCCCCGTTCGGTCAGGAAGGCGTGCAGTTCGGCGGCGGACTCGGTGACCTCGCGGCCCCGGGTCTGCAGGCGCAGCTCCGGGTGCTCCGGGGCCTCGTAGGGGTCGTCGACGCCGGTGAGGCCGGTGATCTCGCCGGCGGCCTGCTGGGCGTAGAGGCCCTTGACGTCGCGTTCGGCGCACAGTTCGACCGGGGTGGCGACGTGGATCTCCAGGAAGTCGGTGCCGGCGGCCGCGTGCCGTTCGCGCACCGCGGCGCGGGAGTCGGCGAACGGGGCGATGACCGGGGCGAGGACCTTGACGCCGTTGGCGGCGAGCTTCTCGGCGACGTAGCCGATGCGGGTGACGTTGGTGTGGCGGTCCTCGCGGGTGAAGCCGAGGCCCTTGGAGAGGAACTCGCGGATCTCGTCGCCGTCGAGGACCTCGACCTTGTGGCCCTCGGCGCGCAGTCGCTCGGCCAGGGCGAAGGCCAGCGTGGTCTTGCCCGCGCTCGGCAGCCCGGTCAGCCACACGGTGGCGCCGCGCTCGCAGGGGGCGGCCGCG
>NZ_JBVJBI010000106.1:0-1831 GCF_055589745.1 Kitasatospora sp. NPDC041917
CTTGACTCTGTCGGGGATCTTGGTGTTCGGCTGCGGGTGATCATGGTGGTGCGCCAGTCTCGCGGGTGCACGATGATCGCGAGATTTCCGAGGAGTCCGAGATGTCGGTCCGTCCCTGTTCGGGTGCCGAGGTCCCGGAGTTGACGGCACGGATGGCGCGGGCCAGCAACCCCGGTGGTACGACGGCGATGTGGGTGCGCGACCGTCTCGACGGCCTGTGGCGGGACGAGGACTTCGCCGACTGGTACCCGCGCGACGGCAGGCCCGGGCTCTCGCCGGCCCAGTTGGCGACGGTGAGCGTGCTGCAGTTCCTGCTGGGCCTGTCCGACCGTGATGCCGCCGAGGCCGTGCGCTGCCGCATCGACTTCAAATACTCACTCGGCCTCGAACTCGACGACCCCGGCTTCCACCACAGCGTGCTGACCGACTTCCGCGACCGCCTGCTCCAGGACGGCCGGGCGGACCGCCTCCTCGACCTCGCCCTGACCCGCCTGAAAGAGGCCGGACTGGTCCGCGAGCGCACCACCCAGCGCACCGACTCCACCCACGTCCTGGCCACCGTCCGCGACCTGACCCGCCTCGAACTGGTCACCGAGGCCGTGCGCGCAGCCCTGGAAGAACTCGCCCGCACCACCGGCCACGCGCTGGACAGCCTGGTCGGCGAGGACTGGGGCCGCCGCTACGGCCGACCGGTTCGCCTGGGCAAGAACCCCACCCGGCCCAAGACCCGGATCAACACCACCGGCGACGACGCCCGCCGCCTGCTCGAACACCTCGGGCACAATCACCCGTCCCTGCTTGGCAGGCCCCAAGTCCAGGTCCTGCGGCAAATCCTGGTGCAGAACTACTACTGGGACCCCGCCGGGCGCCTGCGCTGGCGCGACGAGAACGACGGCAGCGGCCTGCCGCCCTCGGCCAACCGGATCGTCTCCCCCTACGACCCGACGGCCCGCTACGCACGCCGCGGGCAGGTCACCCGCTGGACGGGATTCCTCGCCCACGTGACCGAGACCTGCTCCGGCGACGGACCCAACGTGATCACCGACGTGGCCACCATGCCGGCCACCAGCGCCGACACCGAGGTCCTGCCCGGCATCCACACCCGGCTGGAACGGCGAAGCCTGCTGCCCGACGAGCACCTCGTCGACGGCGGCTACACCTCCCTGCCCCACCTGGAACAGGCTCAGCGCGAACACCGTGTGACCGTTGTCGGACCGCTGCCCGGCAACCCCACCCGCCAGCACCGCCGCGGCGAGGGCTTCGCCCGCGACGACTTCCGCATCGACTTCGACCGCAAGGAGGTCACCTGCCCGCAGGGCCAGGTCAGCGCCGGCTGGCACGGCCCCTACCCGACCTCCTCACCGACCGCCGCTCCACTGATCATCGCCCGCTTCACCAAGGGCCAGTGCCAGCCCTGCCCGGTCCGGGCCAAGTGCACCAGTTCCCGCGACGCCCACCGCTCCGTGGGCTTCCCTCCGCGTGAGCTGCTCGAACTGCAACTGCGCAACCGTGCCGACCAGCAGGATCCGGCCTGGCACAAGCGATATGCGGTCCGTTCCGGCATCGAGGGCACCATCTGCGAGTTCGCCCACGGCCATGGCATGCGCCACTGCCGCTACCGCGGGCAGGCCAAGGCACACCTACAGCACGTCCTCACCGCCATCGCCGTCAACATCGAACGCCTCAGCAAGCAGGCCCCCGACGAAGGCGCGCCCCCACGACCGCCGACAGCCTTCCAGACACACCTCGACCAGCAGGGCATCTCGCGCCTACGTTCCTGGCGAGCCGTCAGCTGACACGGAAGCAACCAAGATCCCCGACAGAGTCAAGC
>NZ_JBVJBI010000107.1:0-1623 GCF_055589745.1 Kitasatospora sp. NPDC041917
TATGAACAAAGAATTCCAAACCAGAACACCATGAGGCAGTGGACATTCAAGGACACCGCCGTCCTCACTGACCTCACCAACACCACCCTGTACGGCGATATCGCACTCAGGATCTCCACCGTCAACAATCAGACTAATTACACCCTGGAACTATTTAAAAACAACGATGGCACCGGCACCAGCCAACTCTACTACCCGGCCACCACCGTCGCTGTCCCGCCAGGTTCCCTCGAAGACCAGGTCAAGTCCGTCAAGGTGTACAACGGCCCGCCTGCGAACTGTTTCTGCCTCTACGGAGACGGCAACTACGGCGGAGCTCAGTGGGTTTTCAAAAACGCCGTCGGCCATGTCGACCTCACCAATACCTCCCGTTACGGTGTAGCCTCCGGGGCGATCTCATCGGCCCGCAACAACAGCACGAACGCGATCGAGGTATTCGACCAGCCCAGCGAGCACGGAAAACTCCAACTTATCCCTCCCAGCGGATCTATCAGCTCCGTCTTCGGCCATCTCAACGACAGGATCAAGTCGTTCACCGTCTACGGGGCCCTCCAATTCCCGACCCCCTGTGTTGTGGCCAACAAGCGCAGCTGGAAAGTTGTCGATGTCAACAACAGCTCCACCACCGTCGGGCTCACACTCCAGCAGTGGGTCCACCTTGGATACAACAATCAGCGATGGATCATCGTTCCCGCCGGCGGAGGCGCCTCCCGCTTCCATAACGTAAACTCACTTCTCGCCATGGGCGTCCAGGGAAACTCGACCAGTGATTCCGCAAAAACCACCCAGGAATACCCGGACGCCGACAACCCCTCCCAGAAATGGAAAATTGGCTCCTGGGACAGCTACTGGCTCATCACCAACGTGCGAAGCAACAAGGTACTCGACGTCTCCGGCGGATCAACCTCGAACGGTGCGCCCGTCATCCAGTACAAAATTAACTGGCATGACAATCAAGCCTGGGAATTCCTCGTCCCACGAAACCCGTAAGCCAGCCGCTGGCGCATAGGTCGCCTATTGGTTTATCTGGAAGGATAGTGTGCAATGAGTATTCCCGTTCCTCCTGTCGATCAGCGTAGTATGGATGACCTAGTGTCGGGCGCGAAGTCGGCGGTCCGTCAGAAGGTCCCTTCATGGGCGGGTGTGGATGGTCCGGATGCGGGGACGGCTCTGGTGGAGGCCTGCGCCGGCATGGTGGCACCACTCATCGAGCGGGTGAACCGGGCGGCTGACAAGGACCGGTTGGCGGTGCTGGCGGAAGTCGGCGCGCAGCCGCGGCCGGCGTCTCCGGCGCGGACGCAGGTGGAGTTCTCGATGACGGTCGCGCTGCCGAGGCCTGTGGAGATCCCGGCCGGCACGCAAGTGGTGGCGGATGTTCCGGGTGGTGGCGAGGCCGCCTTCGCCACTACGCAGGACGCGTTGTTGTATTCCTGCACGCTGCTGAACAGTGGGGTGTACAAGGGGGCGCAGTATCGGTCGGACGACAGGACGTTTACGGGGATGCTCGGTGCGTTCGGTGCGTCGGTGGAGTTGACGCAGGCCGACGTGCTGTTGGCGGTGTTGTCGAATCCGGTGCCCGATACCCGGGTTTCGGTGCAGGTGCAGGTCGGTACCGCGCCGTCG
>NZ_JBVJBI010000108.1:0-1618 GCF_055589745.1 Kitasatospora sp. NPDC041917
CGCACGGCCTCCACGGCCTCGGCCGAGACAGTCACTTCCTTCATCAGGCGCTACTTCCTTGATCGGGAGTTACACCGTTCTTTGTACAGACCCCTCCGGAAGGCAAGCAGGCGTGCCGATGGGGCGGCTCCCGCCTCGCCGAAGTGGAAAGCAGCGAGCGGATCGGTCCGATCGCCGGTGGCATACCCAATAGTCTTGGCCGAACGCAGATCTTGGTCGCCGAAGATCGCGGAGGGCCGACCATACACGTGCAGAACATCGTCGAGCGTGCGGTCGGTCTCCGCCCAGCCTTCGGCTGTCTCGACGAGGCTCGTGTAGTCGTGAGTCGGCAAGGCTCGATCGAGACGGAGCCAGCCACGCTTGTGAGCTGCGGCGCCGTACTCCGCAGCCACCACATGAACCTCCGGCTGGGGAAAGCAGTAACGCAGCAATGCCGCCATGTCCAACCGCGCGTTGTCGTCCACGATCCACCGCGTGCCGTCGGGCCGTGCCTCGTCCTGGGCGAGGGCATCGAGGAGGACCGGCAAGTGTGCGAGGCCGCCGTGCGCGTCGGGGCACCGCACCGCGGCGTTGAACTCGTCGAGCACTTGGACGCGTTCCGCCTTGGTGAGCGGAGTCTGGCGGCGAGCCGTGCGGGGGATGCTCCGAAGGGACAGCATGCCGACCACCTTGAGCTGTTGCCGTCCGGCTGTCCACCCTGTTCTTCAATCCTGTTCTTCAATCCGTGAGGACTCGGGGCGGTGGGCAGTGATCGTCAGGGGCGGAGTCGGTGCTCTCGCCGAGGTCCGCGAGGAGGCTCCGGATGCGGTCGGCGATGGCGGTGTGACGTTCGACCTCGCGGGGCCAGCCGCGCTCGATGGCGTCCTGGGCGAGCTGCTGCTCTCGGGAGAGTCGGGTTCGCAGGCGTGGTGCGTACTCGCTGGTGGTGAGGAACTTCAAGCAGCGGAGGTAGAGGTCGCACTCGCAGGGCCTTCGGCGGGTGCCCGCAGGCAGTGTCGCAGTTCGAGTTCGGTCTTGAGGAAGTTGCTCTTGAGCCAGTTCAGAGTGTCCTCGCCGATCCGGCTGCTGAGCAGTTCCTCCGCGGCGGGGCCCGCGATCCGGCCGCCGACGGCGATGACCTTCTCGTACTGATCCTTCAGGACGGGGTCGCTGATGTGGGAGTAGGTGGCCGACATCTGCGCGTTGCGGTGCCCGAGGATCGCCATGATGGTCTGGATCTGGGCGCCGCCCTCAGCGAGCTGGGTGCCGACGGTATGCCGGAATCGGTGGACGGTCACTGTGGGGTTGCCATCGCCGTCGACCATTCCGGCCTTGCGGCATGCGATCTCCAGGGAGTCGGCGAACAGGAACTGCCGGCCCATCGGCTTGCCCCGGCGCATGAACACATAGCGGACCGGTCGCTGGACCCACGCGTCGTGGCGAGCCGCGGCATTGCCAGCTATGGCTCGCCGTCATCTGTGGGAAGACTTCACCACCATCCCACTGTCAGTCCCCGACTGACCACCCACCAGCGCCGATCCGGCCTTAGCGCACGATCTGGCACGGATGTTCCAAGCGCCGCCAATTGCATCCGATGCGAACTCGCGACGGTCCGCGAATCGTCGGGGGCAATGGCGCT
>NZ_JBVJBI010000109.1:0-1609 GCF_055589745.1 Kitasatospora sp. NPDC041917
AACAGATCGGTCGCGAACTGCAGAACAGCCGTGATACCGGCGGGCGCATGGGAACCGTCACGGTTCTCGACGCAGGTCAGGTTGAGATCGAACTTGACGGGCGGCGTCCCGAACGATTCGGGCGTCACGACGACATCAGGAAGCCGAAGGGTGCCCTCGTCGTTGTTCTGCAGGACCAGCATCACCTGGAACAGCGGATGCCGGCCCAGCGAACGGATCGGGTTCAGCTCCTCCACCAGCCGCTCGAACGGCAGGTCCTGGTTCGTGAACGCCGCCAGATCCGTGTCACGGACCCGGCCCAGCAGCTCACCGAAGGTCGGCTCACCCGACACATCCGTCCGCAGCACCAGCGTGTTCACGAAGAACCCGACCACGTCGTCCAGCGCCTGGTCCGAACGCCCCGCCACCACCGTCCCGATCGGAACATCCGTCCCCGCACCCAGCCGCGACAACAGAGCCGCCAACGCCGCATGCAGCACCATGAACAACGTCACACCGTGCCGACGCGCCAACCCCTCCAGCTCGGCATGCAGCTCCGCATCCAGCCCGAACTCCAACAGCTCACCGTCATGCGACGCGGCGGCAGGGCGGGGCCGGTCGAAGGGCAGAGCGACCTCCTGCGGCGAGCCCTTCAGCGCCTCCGCCCAGTAGGCGAGCTGCTGATCCATGGCGTCGCCGAGCTGGTTGTGCTGCCACAGTGCGTAGTCCGCGTACTGGACCGCCAGCGGCTCCCAGACCGGCGCGGAACCGGCCAGCCGGGCCCGGTAGGCCGAGGCGACACCCGACCAGAGCGGACCGGAGGACCAACCGTCACTCGCGATGTGGTGCAAGGTCAGCACCAGGACCGATTCGTCCTCGCCGAGCGCGAACAGCACCACCCGCAGCGGAAGTTCGGCGGAGAGATCGAAGGTGGCGAACGCCTCGGCGGAGATCCGCTCCGCCACCTCGTCCTCCGTGCACGGCTCGACCGTGAACGGGACGTGGGTGTCGTCGGCGGGCAGCACCAGCTGGCGCGGCTGACCGTCGACCGTCGGGTAGACCGTACGCAGGGCCTCGTGCCGGCCCACCACGTCACCGATCGCCGCACGCAGAGCCTCCACGTCCACTGCCCCGTGCAGACGGAACGCGAACGGGCTGTTGTAGGTCGCGGAGGCGCCTTCGAGCTGGTCCAGGAACCACAGCCGCTGCTGCGCGAACGACAGCGGCAGCACCTCCGGCCGCGCGCCCGCCACCAGCGCCGGACGTGCCGGGCGGCCGTCCTTCAGCTTCTCCGCGACGCCCACGACCGTGGAGGCGTCGAACAGGTCACGGATCCCGAGCTCGGCATCGAAGGTACTGCGGATCCGGCTGATCAGCCGGGCCGCGAGAAGCGAATGACCGCCCAGGGCGAAGAAGTCGTCGTCGATGCTCACCGATGGAACACCGATGACCTCGGCAAACAGGCCGCAGAGCAGTTCCTCCTGCACCGAGCGCGGGGCTCGTCCGTTCTGCTCGGCGGTGACGGCTGCGGGTGCGGGCAGGGCGCGCTGGTCCAGCTTGCCGTTCGGCGTGATCGGCAGCGCCTCCAGCACCACCAGCGCCGACGGGACCATGTGCCGCGGCAGACGCC
>NZ_JBVJBI010000111.1:0-1599 GCF_055589745.1 Kitasatospora sp. NPDC041917
ACGACCAGCTCTTCTACCCCCAGGCCTACAACAGCGTCAGCACCGCCCTCAACCAGACCACCACCACCGCCACCCTCTACGACGGCCCACCCGACGACCACTTCTGCCTCTACGAAGGACCCGCACAAACCGGCAGGCAATGGGTGTTCAAGGACACCGAAGCCCTCACCCACCTCGACAACCCCACCATCAACGCCGCCAACGCGATCTCCTCCGTCGACAACAAGACCCTCTACACCCTGGAACTCTTCCAGAACGCCGACGGCACCGGCACCAGCCAACTCATCTACCCCGAAAACCAGGTCGACATCACCACCCCCGGCCTCGACAACACCGCGACCAGCGTCAACCTCTACCACACCCCACCCCCGAACTACTTCGCCCTCTATTCAGACTTCAACCAGAGTGGAATGCAGTGGGTGTTCAAGGACACCGAAGGCCTCACCGATATCACATCCACGAGTCTTTACATCGGTGCCGCCTTACTGATCTCCTCGGTCTGCAATCGAACCAGCTACACCATCGAACTCTTTTCTGTCAAGGACGGCAGCGGCCTCAGCCAACTCGTCTACCCCGGCACCGCTGTCGACATCACCGCTCCCGGCCTCGACAACAATGTCAAGTCCTTCAACGTCTACCATGCCCCGCCTAACAACTACTTCTGCCTCTACGAAAATACGTTCTGCACCGGCAGGCAGTGGGTATTCCGGGCGCTCACGACCGACCCCGCCGGCGTCATCGCCATCACCGACACAGCCCTCTATGGTGACGCCTCCAGCGTGATCTCGTCCGTCAGCAACCAGACCTGGTACACCATCGAACTGTTCTCGAACAACGACGGCACCGGCACCAGTCAGCTTGTCTACCCCGACACCACTGTCAACGTCTACGCCCTCGGCCTCGAGAACCGCGTCACATCCGTCAACGTCTACCACGGTCCGCCCGCCAACTACTTCTGCTTCTTCGAGCACACTACTGGACTCGCCAGACAGTGGCTGTTCAAGGACACCGCCGGCCTCACAAGCTTCACCAATACCGCCGTTTTCCATGACCTCTCAAGCGTGATCTCCAGGTGCTCAAATCAGACAAAGTACACCCTGGAGATGTTCCAGAACGCCAACGGCACCGGCACCAGTCAGCTCGTCTACCCCGGCACCAACGTCAACGTCACTACCCCCGGCCTCGAGGACCACGTCACATCCGCCAACGTCTACCACGGCCCGCCCGCCAACTACTTCTGCCTCTACGAGGACCCCGACCAAGGCGGAACGCAGTGGGTTTTCAACGACGCCGCCGGCCTCACCGACCTCACCTCGGCAAACCTCGGCAGGCCCTCCCAGGTTGCCTCCTCCATCAAAAACCTGACCAAATACACCCTGGAACTCTTCCAATGGAGCGGCGGCACCGGAACCAGCCAACTCGTCTACCCCAGCACCACCACCAACTACATCGCCGCACTCGACAACGCCGTGAACGGCGTCAAGCTGTACCACGGACCACCCACCAACTACTTCTGCCTCTACGAAGGCGACCCCGACGACCCCCGGTACAGGCAGTGGGTATTCAAGGACACCGCCGTCCTCACCGACCTCACCGACA
>NZ_JBVJBI010000112.1:0-1588 GCF_055589745.1 Kitasatospora sp. NPDC041917
GAGGTGCTCGATGTGCCGTCGGTGGGGATCGACGACAACTTCTTCGCTCTGGGCGGTCATTCGCTTCTCGCGACGCGGCTGATCAGCCGGATCCGTACGACCCTGAACGCCGAGCTGGGCATCCGTGATCTGTTCCGCAACCCGACCGTGGTCGGGGTCGTGGAGAAGCTGAAGGACGGTGGCCCGGCGCGTCCGGCGCTGGTGGCGGGCGCGCGGCCGGAGGTGCTGCCGCTGTCGTTCGCCCAGCAACGACTCTGGTTCCTGGACCAGCTCGAAGGTGCCTCCGCCACGTACAACAGTCCGTTCGCGTTCCGTCTGCACGGGGCAGTGGACGTGGATGCTCTGCGCGGCGCGATCGGTGACGTGGTGGGCCGGCACGAGGCCCTGCGTACGGTCTACCCGACGGTCGACGGTGAGCCCCGGCAGCTGATTCTGCCGGTCGAGGACGCCCGGGTTCCGTTCACGGTCGAGCCGTGCACGGAGGAGGAGCTGGCGGAGCGGATCAATGCGGAGGCCTTCGGCCTCTTCAGGCTCTCGACCGAACTGCCGCTCCGAGTAGCGCTGTTCACGCTCGGCGAGGGAGAGTCCGTCCTCGTCCTGACCTTGCACCACATCGCGAGTGACGGTTGGTCCTCCGGTCCGCTCTGGTCGGGTGTCGCCTCGGCCTATCGGGCCCGGCTGGCCGGTTCCGTGCCGGTCTGGGAGCCGCTGGCGGTCCAGTACGCGGACTACACCCTCTGGCAGCACAACCAGCTCGGCGAGATTCTCGACGAGCAGCTGACGTACTGGCGCGATCTGCTGGGTGAACTGCCGCAGGAGATGGCCTTGCCGTTCGACCGGCCCCGCCCTGCCGCCGCGTCGCATGACGGTGAGCTGTTGGAGTTCCATTTCGACGCCCAATTGCATGCAGAGCTGGAGGGGTTGGCGCGTCGGCACGGGGTGACGTTGTTCATGGTGCTGCATGCGGCGTTGGCGGCTTTGTTGTCGCGGCTGGGTGCGGGGACGGATGTTCCGATCGGGACGGTGGTGGCGGGGCGTTCGGACCAGGCGCTGGACGATGTGGTCGGGTTCTTCGTGAACACGTTGGTGCTGCGGACGGATGTGTCGGGTGAGCCGACCTTCGGTGAGCTGCTGGGCCGGGTCCGTGACGCGGATCTGGCGGCGTTCACCAACCAGGACCTGCCGTTCGAGCGGCTGGTGGAGGAGCTGAACCCGGTGCGTTCGCTGGGCCGGCATCCGCTGTTCCAGGTGATGCTGGTCCTGCAGAACAACGACGAGGGGTCGCTGGAGCTGCCGGGTCTCGTCGCGCAGCCCGAGTCCTTCGGGACGCCGCCCGCGAAGTTCGATCTCAACCTGACCTGCGTCGAGAACCGTGACGGTTCCCATGCGCCCGCCGGTATCACGGCTGTTCTGCAGTTCGCGACCGATCTGTTCGATCGGGGGACCGCGGACCAACTCGCGGAGCGGTTGGTGCGGTTGCTGGGTGTGGTGGTCGGGGATCCGGAGGTTCCGGTGTCCGGGTGGGAGGTGTTCGATTCTCCCGAGCAGGAGCGGTACTTCCTGGCGCGGGCGGAGCGGGCGCGGGCCG
>NZ_JBVJBI010000113.1:0-1563 GCF_055589745.1 Kitasatospora sp. NPDC041917
CTTCGGGCGGGGAGGAGAAGCACCGGACCTGGTCGGCGCAGGACAACAAAGAGGCATAACACCGGACCCGGGGGGGGGGGGGGGCCGGGACGGGCTCCGCCCCCGCCCCCGCCTTCCCCGCGTGTCCCGTTCTCCCGCTCCCGCCTTCCCGCGCGTCCTGGCCGCCGCTCTGCGCGCTGGATCTTTAGGCCTGAAAGTCGCTATCCGAAACCGGCGATCAAACCATAGGAATGGCTCCACGGCCTGACCGGCCACCCCCGACCAGAAGGAGCCTCACCCATGATTCGCCTTCGTACCACCTGTATGGCCGTCGCCGCTACCGCCGCGATGCTCGCCCTGGCCGCCGCGCCCGCCCAGGCCGCCCCGGGTGACGTCACGACCTCGTGCGCAAGCGTGGTCACCCCGGCCGGCTTCGTCGACGTGAACTGGGGCTACAGCAGCAGTTGCGGCACGCAGAGCTTCAGCCCGAACATCAAGCAGATCAAGCAGCTCACCGGACTGCCCGTCGGCACCGTGGTCCAGGCCTGCTCCACCACCTACCCGCCCGCGGGATGGGTCCAGACCAGCTCCTACTACACCAGCAGCTGCGTCGCCTGGTCGAACCCGAGCTTCAACAACAACGCCTGGCAGCTGAAGCGCGTCTCCTGATCCGGCGCCCCCGGCGGCTCCGCTGATCCGCCGGCTCCGCCCGGACCCTCGGTCGGGTGCCTGACCCGAGGACCTGACCGAGGGCGCCGGGACCGGACGCGCCGGTGCCGACGTGATCAGCGGGCATGCTCGGGGCTGATCGAAGACCGTGCAGTTGTTGAGGTGTCAGTTGTCGCTCCACCCCGGCTCCGGTGATCAAGTCCCTTCTCTAACCGCTCGGATCGCGCGGTCGAGCAACCCCGTCGGCACGACCGCAATGCGGGTCGGAGACCGGCTGGACGGGCTGTGGTGCAACGGGGCTTCGCGGGCTGGTACCCGCGCGACGGACGCCCGGTCCGTCCGGGCAAGAACCCCACCCGGCCCAGGACCAGGATCCTCGCTGCCGGCAACGACGCCTGCCGCCTGACGGAGCACCTCCAGCGGCACGAGTCGGAGTACCGCCCCGGCCCACAGGCCGAGGCTCTGCGGCAGAGATCCTCGTGCAGAACTACTACCGCGGCAGGGCAGGCCGCCTGCGCCGGCGCACCGCCGGCGACGGCAGCCTGCCACCCTCCGCCTCGGCGATCGTCTTCCCCCACGACACGACGGCTCGCTACGTCCCCCGCGGGCACATCATCAGCTGGAAGGGGGTTCGCCGCACGTGTCACCGAGACGAAACCCCGTTATCGAGACCGCCGACCGCCTTCCCGACCTACCCGGACGAGCACGACATCCCCGGCCGAAGTCCTGCCGAACCCTTGGCACCTGAGCCCCGTCATCCAAGATCACCGACAGAGTCGAGCTCGGGCGCTGCTCGCGGATGCGCGACGGTGAACGCGCTGGGTCTGTACAAAGAACGGTGTAACTCCCGATCAAGGAAGTAGCGCCTGATGAAGGAAGTGACTGTCTCGGCCGAGGCCGTGGAGGCCGTGCGGC
>NZ_JBVJBI010000114.1:0-1555 GCF_055589745.1 Kitasatospora sp. NPDC041917
CGGCCCGCGCCCGCTCCGCCCGCGCCAGGAAGTACCGCTCCTGCTCGGGAGAATCGAACACCTCCCACCCGGACACCGGAACCTCCGGATCCCCGGCCACCACACCCAGCAACCGCACCAACCGCTCCGCCAACAGGGCCATGGTGGTGTGGTCGAAGAGGTCGGTGGCGTAGTGCAGGACGGCGAGGATGCCGGCGGGTGCGTTGGAGCCGTCACGGTTCTCGACGCAGGTCAGGTTGAGGTCGAACTTCGCGGGCGGGGTCCCGAAGGACTCGGGCTGCGCGGTGAGGCCCGGCAGCAGCAGGGTGCCCTCGTCGTTGTTCTGCAGGACCAGGAGCACTTGGAACAGCGGGTGCCGGCCCAGCGAACGCACCGGGTTCAGCTCCTCCACCAGCCGCTCGAACGGCACGTCCTGGTTGGTGAACGCCGCCAGGTCGGTGTCACGGACCCGGCCCAGCAGCTCGCCGAAGGTGGGGGCCTGCGACACGTCGGTCCGCAGCACCAGCGTGTTCACGAAGAACCCGATCACGTCGTCCAGCGCCTGGTCCGAGCGCCCGGCCACGACCGTGCCGATCGGAATGTCCGTGCCGGCGCCCAGCCTCGACAGCAGCGCCGCCAGCGCCGCGTGCAGCACCATGAACAGGGTCACCCCGTGACGGCGCGCCAACGCGTCGAGTTCGGCGTGCAGTTGGGCGTCGAGGTGGAACTCCAGCAGCTCGCCCTCGTGCGAGGCGCTGGCAGGGCGGGGGCGGTCGAAGGGCAGAGCGACCTCCTGCGGCGAGCCCTTCAGCGCCTCCGCCCAGTAGGCGAGCTGCTGGTCCATGGTCTCGGCGAGCTGATTGTGCTGCCACAGTGCGTAGTCCGCGTACTGGACCGCCAGCGGCTCCCAGACCGGCACGGAACCGGCCAGCCGGGCCCGGTAGGCCGAGGCGATGCCCGACCAGAGCGGGCCGGATGACCAACCGTCACTCGCGATGTGATGCAAAGTCAGGACGAGGACGGACTCGTCCCCGCCGAGGGTGAACAGCGCGACCCGCAGCGGGAGTTCGGAAGCCAGGTCGAAGGTGGCGAACGCCTCGGCCGAGATCCGCTCCGCCACCCCCTCCTCCGTGCACGGCTCCACCCGGAACGGCACCTCGACATCGCCGACCGGCAGAATCACCTGCCGGGGCTGACCACCGACCGTCGGGTAGACCGTACGCAGGGCCTCGTGCCGGCCCACCACGTCACCGATCGCCGCACGCAGAGCCTCGACGTCCACCGTGCCGTGCAGACGGAACGCGAACGGACTGTTGTACGTGGCGGAGGCACCTTCGAGCTGGTCCAGGAACCAGAGTCGCTGCTGGGCGAATGACAGCGGCAGCACCTCCGGCCGCGCGCCCGCCACCAGCGCCGGACGGGCCGGGCCACCGTCCTTCAGCTTCTCCACGACGCCCACGACTGTCGGGTTGCGGAACAGGTCACGGATGCCCAGCTCGGCGTTCAGGGTCGTACGGATCCGGCTGATCAGCCGCGTCGCGAGAAGCGAATGACCGCCCAGAGCGAAGAAGTTGTC
>NZ_JBVJBI010000115.1:0-1553 GCF_055589745.1 Kitasatospora sp. NPDC041917
GCGGAGGCGTTGAGGGTGAGGGTGGCGGAGGAGCCGGCCTGGACGGTGGAGGGGTTGAGGCTCGCGGTGACGCCGGTGGGGAGGCCGGAGGCGGTGAGGGTGACGGTCTGGGCGGTGCCGGAGGTCACGGTGGTTGCGACGGTGGCGGTGGTGGAGGCGCCGGGCCGGACGGAGCCGGAGGCCGGGCCGAGGGAGAGCGAGAAGTCGTTGCCGCCGTTGTTGGTGCAGGTGGGGTCGCCGGTCTGGGCGGGGACGCCGACGGCGTCCCAGGCGGCCTTGGCGCGGTTGAAGAAGGTGCAGGTGGGGTCGAGGTTCTTGGCGGCGGTCAGGGTGGCGGTGCGGTAGCGCTTGTAGGTCATGCCGCTGGTCTTGAGGAGCATGCCGCCGTAGAAGACCCGGCCGGCGTCCTTGATGCCGATGCCGGTGACGGAGGAGTTGTTGCAGGTGGGGCTGGTGGGTTTGCCGCCGCCGGGGGCCGAGCCCTCGGCGAGGAGGTAGAACCAGTGGTTGAGCGGGCCGGCCGCGGCGTGTTCCTCGGTGTTCGGGATGGACGCCGAGTAGCAGTTGGGGTTGTTGCCGACCAGGGAGGGGTTGTACATGTTGCGGATCGGGCCGCTGCCGACGAGGTCGACCGTCTCGCCGACGGTGTAGTCCGGGGAGTCGTAGGGGGCGGGTTCGTTGGTGTAGGCCTCGGTGAGGGCGCCCATGATGTCGCCGGTGGCCTCGCCCAGGCCGGACTCGTTGTTGGCGCCGCCGGGGGTGTACTGGTCGATGCCGTGGCCGAACTCGTGGCCGACGACGTCGATGGAGGCGATCCACTTGTTGGCCTGGCTGTGGCCGATGGATATGGTGCTGCCGTCCCAGTAGGCGTTGACGTCGCCCAGGCCGACCTTGACGGGCCAGCTGCCGCCGTTGCCGTTGTGGCCGTTGCGCCCCAGCCAGTCGCGGAGCATGTCCCATTCCTTCTGGGCCGCGAACATCGCGTCGCCGCAGCCGGTCTCCTTGCTGGAGGCGCTGCCGGTGCCCCAGGAGTCGCTCGACTTGGAGAAGACCTGGCCGGTGCCGTAGTCGGCGCACGACAGGCCGGGGCGGTTCGGGTCGCGCAGCGTGTAGGAGCCGCCCGAGCCGGTGGTGGCGATCGTGGGCGAGGGGCCGTTCCACTCGCTGTTCAGGGTGCCCGCGTGGACGTCGTCGTAGCTGTCGGCGACCTCGCCGGTGGTGGCGTCGACGAACACGTGCAGGCGGCTGGGGGCGGCGCCCTTGTGGCCGGTGAGGACGGTCTCCCAGGCCAGGCGGCTGTTGCCGTCCTTGACCCGCACCACCAGGCGGCGCGACTCGACCGTGTCGACGGAGGCCAGCTCGGTGCGGGCGGTCCTCTCCGCCTGCTCCGCGCCGATCCGCGCGGTGGTGGAGGTGCCGACGGGGCCGGTGGCGGCGGACTGCAGGGCGCGGACCGTGCCCCGGGAGTCGGCGAGGACGACCGCGTCGCCGCCGGCCACGGGCAGCCCGCGGTAGCTGCGCTCGTAGGCCACGGAGTAGAGGCCGCCCACCCA
>NZ_JBVJBI010000116.1:0-1509 GCF_055589745.1 Kitasatospora sp. NPDC041917
TGTCGTCGGCTTCGGGAGTCACCGCGTGGGCCTGTTCCATGATCAATGTCGATGAGTTTGGGAGTCACTCACGGTCCGGCGAGCGATTCAGGGTCCATCCCTCGGTGAAGGCCCTGAGCTGATCTCGCTACCGTTCCTCCTCTGTGATCCGGTCGGTGAGAACGCGGCGGTCGATGTACGGCGCGACGGCGGCGAGGACCAGGCGCTGAGGCTCGGCAGGGCCGAGAGCCTCAACCTCCCACTGCACCGGCTGTTCGGCGGCGAGTTTGTACCGACGGGCGAACCCCGGCCAACGCGGGTCGCCCGCCTTGCCCGGCGGTTCGGGCGGATGGTTCGGACGGCGGCGGCCGGGAAATTCGCTTTCGGCCGCCGGAGTGCGGTGATAGACAGCCGTAGTGCAGAAGAATCTTGAACTCCCTGACCTGCTGCGACTGATCGACGAGCGGGCGACGGCCTTCCGGGCCGCGATCGCCGCCGCGCCCAGCCTGGACGTGCAGGTGCCGACCTGTCCCGAGTGGACGCTGTTCGACCTGGCGCGGCACCTGGGCTCGGGCCGCCCCTTCTGGGCCGCCGTCGTCGAGGCCGGTCCGGCCGACGCCCCGCCGGCCGAGGCCGTGGCGGCGCGCTCCGAGGCGCAGGCGCCCCGGGAGCGCGAGGCGTTGGTGGCCTGGCTGGCCGCGTCGACGCAGGAGCTGCTGGACACCCTGCGGGAGGTCGGCCCGGACGCCGAGTGCTGGACGTGGTGGGGCGCCTCGCAATCGCCGCGGACCAGCGGTGCCGTCGCCCGGCACCAGCTTCAGGAGATCGCGATGCACACCTATGACGCCCAGCTCACCGTGGGCGCCGCGCAGCCGCTGCCGGCGGAGGTGGCGCTGGACGGCGTCGAGGACTTCCTGTTCACCTGCTGCGCGTGGTCGGGCGTCTGGCCGCACGAGCCGGCCGTCGTCGACTACCACGCCACCGAGGGCCGCTCCTGGCGCTTCACGGTCGAGGCGGATGGCGCCCGCGCCGTCCGCCTCCCGGCTGCCGGCGAGGGCGAGGCCCAGGCCGACGCCTCCGCCCGGGGCACGGCCGGTGAGCTGGTCCTGTGGTTCTACGGACGCACCCCGCTGGACTCGGTGAAGATCGACGGCGACCGGGCCATCTTCGAGCGGCTCTTCGCCTGGGACCCGAACGCGTAAGGCGGTGTCGACGACGCGGCGCCCGGTCGCGTCGTCGGCTCATCCGACCGTGCCCTGGGCGGAGCGTCGGCGTGGCGTTACCGTCCTGACATGGTTGAGAGCAGGGGGTTTCGCGTCCTTCGAGGATTTAACACCCGCCGGTCTGGTCGTAGCTGGTGACGAGCGCGGCGGCAACGATGCGCGGCCACTGGAGTCCGGGCACACCGGTACATGTACCCATCAGCTCAGCGGCGGGTGCCTCCCAAACTCGTGAACATCGACCTGCCCGCCAGCAGGGCGCCTCCCGAGCTCATCGACAAACGACTCCCGTTCTCGCGTACAAAGCCAC
>NZ_JBVJBI010000117.1:0-1470 GCF_055589745.1 Kitasatospora sp. NPDC041917
CTCATCGCCGCGGGAGCCGCCCCCACGCCCACCAAGGACATCGAAGCCACCGTCAGCCACCTCAACGAACGGCCGCTGCGCGCCGGCGACAAGGTCCTCCTCAAGCACACCACCCGCACGGTGCGCGCGCTGGTCAAGGCGATCACCTACCGCATCGACATCGACACTCTCGAACAGCGCTCCGGCGCCGACGGGTTGAACGTCAACGACATCGGCCACGTGCTCCTGCGCACCGCCGAACCACTGGCGCTCGACGCCTACACCACCAACCGCCGCACCGGCTCGTTCCTGCTCATCGACCCGGCGGACGGCACCACCCTCACCGCCGGCATGGCCGGCGAAGCCTTCGACACCGTACGCGCCACGGACACCACAGAGGAGGACTGGGTCTGATGCCCAGCGAGGCCTTCTCGGGCATGGACAAGGAAGGCGGCCGCATCGGCAGCGGCGTCCTCGGCAGCGGCCAGGGCGGCCTGACGCGATGTGCGGGCCGACAGGGCTGAGAACGCCCTGTCACCGGGCTGTCCTTCCCCCACAGCCGCCCGGCTTGCCCCGGCACCCCGCTGCCGCAGCGCCACCTTCCGATCGTCCGTCCCGGACCGCTTTCTGACGGTCCGTCCGTGAACAGGACTCCACCATGGCACCGAACCCGACGCCTTCGCATACCCGCCTTCGCCCGAACGCCGGCCGGATCAGACGCACCGCCGCGACCGCCGTCGCCGGTCTGACCGCCGCCGCCCTGCTGTCCGCCTGCAGCTACGGCTCCAAGGCCGATGACAAGGCCAACACCGCCGCCACCGCGGCCGGTTCGGCCACCGGCGCGAAGCTGTCCGCGGACACGGTGAAGATCGGCTACTTCTCCAACCTCACCCACGGCACCCCGCTGGTCGGCCTCCAGGAGGGGCTGTTCCAGAAGGAGCTGGGCGCCACCCAGATCAAGACCCAGGTCTTCAACGCGGGCCCGGCCGAGATCGAGGCGCTCAACGCCGGCTCCATCGACATCGGCTGGATCGGCCCCTCCCCCGCGATCAACGGCTACACCAAGTCCGACGGCCAGTCCCTGAAGATCATCGGCGGCTCCGCCTCCGGCGGCGTCAAACTCGTCGTCAACCCCGAGAAGGTCTCCTCGCCGGACGACCTCAAGGGCAAGAAGATCGCCACCCCGCAGCTGGGCAACACTCAGGACGTGGCGCTGCTCAACTACCTCGCGGGCAAGGGCTTCAAGGTTGACGCGGCCTCCGGCGCGGGCGACGTCTCGGTGGTGCGCACCGACAACAAGGTCACCCCCGACGCCTACAAGCAGGGCTCCATCGACGGCGCCTGGGTGCCCGAGCCCACGGCCTCCAAGCTCGTCACCCTCGGCGCGAAGGTCCTGCTCAACGAGAAGGACGTCTGGCCGGACAAGAAGTTCGTGATCACCAACATCATCGTCTCCCAGAAGTTCCTCAAGGAGCACCCGGACGTGGTGGA
>NZ_JBVJBI010000118.1:0-1435 GCF_055589745.1 Kitasatospora sp. NPDC041917
GGCAAGTTGACCGATCTCGATCAGAGCGTGTCTGCGGTCTCCCGCCGCGAGGGGCCGGTGGTCGGCCGCCGGCGCAATGCTGCCCGGTGCCCGTGTAGCCCAGCCGCATCACCGCCCTCGGCCGACCACCGGCCGCCCCGTGGCCAAGCCCCCTGAGGAACAGCGGTTCGACATCACCATTGGCAAGCAGTCCGCCCGGCTCTGGAAGGGCGCCACCCACTGCCACTCGCAGCGGGATTCACTCGCGCTTGCTAAGCGATCACCAGAGCCTGGAACAAGTGACGTACCTCGCAGTCCAACCGTGGACATACCGAAACGACGACGGTCACCACCCGGTCGGCGCAGCTCTGGTGGCGCGCTGTGGCGGGATGGGCTGGCCTTGACCTTGGCGTCGGCTAGGCGCCCCTAACCAGACCTGCGAGGAGCAGTCATGCTCAATGGATTCAAGAACTTTTTGACGCGCGGTGATGTCGTTTTTGTGGCCATCGGGTTGATCGTTGCATTAGCGTTCAGTACACTGATCAAGGCGTTCACCGACAACGTGATAACGCCGATCATCACTCGAATTCAGGGCGGCCATTCGGCCGGACTCGGATGGCAGTTGGGTGATCCGGGTAACACCTCGACGTACCTCAACATCGGGCAGTTCATCTCCGCCCTGATCTATTTCGTGATCTTCATGGCGGTGGTCTACTTCCTGATTTTTGTCCCGTACAAGCTGGTCCAGGCCCGCCGGGGAATCAGCGTCTTCGGTCCCCCGAAACCCGCGAAGACCTGCCCGGCCTGCGCCTCCGACGACATCCCGCGGAGTGCCACCAAGTGCCGCTACTGCTGCACCAACCAGCCCATCCCGCCGGTCGGCGGTCTGTAAGAGGGCATTTGGTGAGAGTAGTTTGCCCTTTATGTTCTAGTAAGTTCCTCGCCAGGTTGGTGTGGTCTCGTCCGTTATGCGCTTGGTGAGGTTGTCGATCGAGGCGATGTGGATCATGGCTTCGGAGCTGGCCGGGAGGGTCTCGTAGTCGCGGGCGAGGCGGCGGCGTTGCATGATCCACCCCAAGCTTCGTTCAACCACCCACCGCCTTTTCGCCACGTGAAATCCAGGGACGTCGGACTTCCGGTGGACGACCTCGACGTCGACTCCGAGGCTTGCGCCGTGCTCGATCATTGCGTTCTTGAAGCCAGTGTCGACCCAGCTCTTGGAGATGCTCGGGTAAGGGCTTGCAGATAATTAACACGCTGATTTTGTGGCGGAGTTGGACGCATGTCCTTGTGTGACGACGCGGGCGTGGATGGCGGCCAGGGCGGTGGGCGGGGATGGTGCGGGCGGGATCTCGGCCCCGTGTCCGCGTACTGATCTGAGTGCTCCAGTGCGTACGGGCTTGCGTGCACCACCGGCCCGGCTCAACGGAGTGTGACCGGCGTTGGCATCGCATAG
>NZ_JBVJBI010000119.1:0-1384 GCF_055589745.1 Kitasatospora sp. NPDC041917
GGGTCTGTACAAAGAACGGTGTAACTCCCGATCAAGGAAGTAGCGCCTGATGAAGGAAGTGACTGTCTCGGCCGAGGCCGTGGAGGCCGTGCGGCCGGTGGAGTTGCAGCCGGACGCCTTGGACGACCAGCTGATCGGCCAACTCGTCGACCGGGCCCGTGCGAGCGGGCTGCAGCTCACCGGCGCCGGGGGCCTGCTCCAGCAGCTGACGAAGAAGATCCTGGAGTCCGCGCTCGAGGGCGAGATGACGGACCACCTCGGCTATGAGAAGCACGATCCGGCCGGGGCCGGCAGCGGGAACTCCCGCAACGGCATCCGCTCGAAGACCGTGCTGACCGAGGTCGGCCCGGTCGAGATCGACGTTCCACGGGACCGGGAGGGCTCGTTCGAGCCGCAGCTGGTCCGCAAGCGCCAGCGGCGCCTGTCCGGGGTGGACGAGATGGTGCTCTCACTGTCCGCCCGCGGCCTGACGCACGGCGAGATCTCCGCGCACCTGGCCGAGGTCTACGGCGCCGAGGTCTCCAAGCAGACCATCTCCACCATCACCGACCAGGTGATCGAGGGCATGGCCGAGTGGCAGAACCGCCCCCTCGACCCGGTCTATCCGGTGGTCTTCATCGACTGCGTCCACGTGAAGCTCCGCGACGGCCAGGTCGCCAACCGGCCGATCTACGTGGCGCTCGCGGTCACGGTCGAAGGCACGCGGGAGATCCTCGGGCTGTGGGCCGGCGACGGCGGCGAGGGCGCCAAGTACTGGCTCCACGTCCTGACCGAGATCAAGAACCGCGGCGTCGCGGACGTCTGCATGGTCGTCTGCGACGGCCTCAAGGGCCTGCCCGATGCCATCGGCACGGTCTGGCCGCAGGCCGTCACCCAGACCTGCATCGTCCACCTGATCCGGGCCTCGTTCCGCTACGCGGCCCGCCAGGACTGGGACAAGATCTCCAAGGCCCTCAAGCCCGTCTACACGGCGCCGACCGAGGACGCCGCCCTGGAGCGGTTCGTCGAGTTCAGCGAGGCCTGGGGCAGGAAGTATCCGGCGATCGTGCGGCTCTGGGAGAACGCCTGGGCCGAGTTCGTGCCGTTCCTGAGCTTCGACATCGAGGTCCGCCGGGTCATCTGCACCACGAACGCGATCGAGTCCGTGAACGCCCGCATCCGCAAGGCCGTCCGCTCGCGCGGGCACTTCCCGAACGAGCAGGCGGCCCTGAAGTGCGTCTACATGGCGGTCATGTCCCTCGACCCGACCGGTGACGGCCGCAAACGCTGGATGACCCGCTGGAAGGCCGCGCTGAACGCCTTCGAGATCACCTTCGACGGCCGACTCTCCGCCGGCCGCCGCTAACTCAACCCAACCGAGTTACACCGTTCACTGGACAGACCC
>NZ_JBVJBI010000120.1:0-1352 GCF_055589745.1 Kitasatospora sp. NPDC041917
TGTGGTGTGTGGTGTGTGGTGTGTTTTGGGGTTAGGGGAAGATGTTGTGGCCGGGGGTGAGGGTGTGGGTGGGGTCGTAGGTGTTTTTGGCGTTGGTGAGGGTGGTCCAGTGGGGGCCGTAGTGGTGTTGCCAGTCGGTGGGGGTCATGTGGGGGATGGCGCCGACGAGGTAGCGTTTGGCGCCGAGTTGGGTGGCGGTGTTGTAGAGGTTGCGGTTGCGGGTGAGGTGGGTGGTGGGGTTGGTGGTGGGGTGGGGGAAGGCGAGGAGGTCGAAGAGGTAGGCGGTGGGTTCGTTGGGGGTGATGGCGAGGGGGTGGGTGAGTTTGTTGGTGTGGAAGGGGTAGCAGAGGAGGAGGCCGGGGCCGATGTCGTCGGGGGTGAGTTGGGGGAGGGTGTGGTTGAGGAAGGTGGGGGTGGTGGTGGCGGGGAGGAAGAGGGAGAGCCAGGGTTTGGGGGTGTTCCAGTAGCCGAGGTTTTTGATGGTGTCGGCGAAGGTGTCGGCGCGGTAGGTGTATTCGCGGTAGGTCTGGTCGGTGATGGTGGTGGTGGTGGGGTTGAGGTCGGTGAGGAGGGGGGTGGGGTTGGGGGGTGTGGTGCCGTTGTAGTGGGTGACGGCTTCGATTTTGTAGTGGGGGGGTTGTCCGTTGGGTTGGATGAGGATTTCGCCGACCTGGGAGGGGAAGCGGCCGTCGTTGAGGATGGTTTGTTGGTCGGTGAGGAAGGTGTGTTGGTCGGTGTAGGTGAGGGTGAGGATGCGGGCGTTCTGGGGGGCGGGGACGAGTTTGAGGGTGGCTTTGGTGATGATGCCGACTTGGCCGGCGCCGGCGAGGGCGGTGTGGAAGAGGTCGGGGTTTCGGGTGGGGGAGGCGGTGAGGATGCGGCCGGTGCCGGTGACGATTTCGATGGCTTCGACGGTGTCGGCCTGGAGGCCGTGTTTGTGGACGGTGGAGCCGATGCCGCCGATGCTGATGGTGCCGCCGATGGAGAGGTGGAGGTAGTCGGTGAGGGCGGGGGGTGTGAGGTTTTGGGCGAGGGTGGCTTCGGTGAGTTGGGCCCAGGTGACGCCGGTGTCGACGGTGGCGTTGGTGGGGGTGATGGTGTGGATGCGGTTGAGGGCGCGGGCGTTGATGCTGATGCCGCCGGCGACGCCGGCCTGGCCGTAGTTGGAGTGTGATTCGAGGTCGTTTCCGGTGCCGCTCTGGCCGTTCATGGCGACTTTGAGGTTGTTGCGGCGGGCGAAGTCGATGATGGTGGCGATGTCGGGGGCGCCGGTGGGGTGGAGGACGGCGTAGGGGGTGTTGGTGGTGAGGCGGCCGAAGTCGTGGGCGTGGGCGTTGCGGGTGGTGGGGCTG
>NZ_JBVJBI010000121.1:0-1337 GCF_055589745.1 Kitasatospora sp. NPDC041917
CAGGGCTGTTGCAAAGTCCCGGTTAGGGCATGAGTCCGCAGGTCATAACGGGGTGAGAGGCGGGAGTCGATCCGTCACGTACGCATCGAAGCTCCGGTTGAAGGGGGTGACCTTCCCAAGTCGCCTCGCACCACCGGAGCTTCGATGTGCCGCCAGTCTGCCACCGTCTGCCTGATCAAGTCGCCCGCTCTGGACAGCGTGGCGGGATTGTCGCTGGTGGAGCGGTTGCGACTGCTGCCGGATCCGCGTCGGCGTCGAGGGGTGCGTCACCCGTTCGTGGCGGTGCTGCTGGTCGCTGCCTCGGCGGTGGTCGCCGGCGCACGCTCGTACGCGGCCATCGGCCAGTGGTCCGCGAGCGCTCCGCAGCACGCCCTGGCCCGTCTCGGCGCCCGGGCCGTGGGCGTACTGGGCGTACACGTTGCGCCGAGTGCCGCCACGATCCGGCGGGTCATCGCTCTGGTCTGCCCGGGCGGCCTGGCCGACCTGACCGGCGCCGATCCAGCAGGATCAGACTCGATCGCCGTGGACGGCAAGGCCGCCCGAGGCGCCCGGCACGGCACCTCGCCCGCCGCACACCTGCTGGCCGCGATGACCGGCGACGGCCGCACCGTCACCCAGCTGCGGGTTCCCGACAAAACGAATGAGATCACCTGCTTTGCCGCGCTGCTGGCGCCCTTCGACCTGGCCGGGGTCACCGTCACAGCCGACGCCCTGCACACCCAGCGCGCCCATGCGCGCTTCCTCGTCGAGGAGATGAACGCGCACTACCTGCTGGTGGTCAAGGCCAACCAGCCCGAACTGCATTGCAGGCTGCGATCGTTGCCGTGGAAGGACGTCACTGCGCGCCGCTACGACCGCGAGGTCGGCCACGGCCGCAGGGAGACCCGCGTGACCAGGGCGCTCACCGTCACCGGCCTCGGGCTGGACTTCCCGCACGCGGTCCAGGCCGTGCGCATCCTGCGCCACCGCACCGACCTCAAGACCGGCACCATCAGCTGCCGGACCATCTATGCGATCACCGACCTGACCTCGCAGGAAGCCTCGCCCGAGCGGCTCGGCCGGCTCGCCAGATCGCAGTGGACCATCGAGAACCGACTCCACTTCGTCCGCGACACGACCTTCGCCGAGGACGCCTCCAGGATCCGCACGGCACACGGCCCGGAGAACATGGCAACCCTTCGGAACCTTGCGATCAACGCCCTCCGCGCCGCCGGGCATCGCAACATCGCCGCTGGCCTCCGCCACGCCTCCTACGAGCCCTTCACGCGCCCGCTCGACCTCCTCGGCATCGCCTGACCAACACAGTCACAAGATCAAAGGACTTTGCAACGGCCCTG
>NZ_JBVJBI010000122.1:0-1282 GCF_055589745.1 Kitasatospora sp. NPDC041917
GGGGTGCTGGAGTATGTGGGGCGTGCGGACGATCAGGTGAAGATCCGGGGGTTCCGGGTCGAGCCGGGGGAGATCGCGGCGGTGCTGCAGGCGCATGAGGCGGTGGCGCAGGCGGCGGTGGTGGCGCGGGAGGACCGTCCGGGGGACAAGCGGCTGGTCGGCTATGTGGTGCCGGTCGCCGGCCAGGAGGTCGATCCGGAGGAGCTGAGGGGCTTCGCCACGGGGCGTCTGCCGCGGCACATGGTCCCGTCGGCGCTGGTGGTGCTGGAGGCGCTGCCGATCACGCCGAACGGCAAGCTGGACCAGCGCGCCCTGCCCACACCCGCAGCCGTCACCGCCGACCAGGGCGGACGGAGCCCGCGCTCCGCGCAGGAGGAGATCCTGTGCGCGATCTTCGCGGAGGTGCTCGGGGTGCCGTCGGTGAGCATCGATGACGACTTCTTCGCCCTGGGCGGTCATTCGCTTCTGGCGGCCCGGTTGATCAGCCGGATCCGCAGTACCTTCGATGCCGAGCTCGGGATCCGTGACCTGTTCGACGCCTCCACGGTCGTGGGCGTCGTGGAGAAGCTGAAGGACGGCCGTCCGGCGCGTCCGGCGTTGGTGGCGGGCCCGCGGCCGGAGGTGCTGCCGCTGTCGTTCGCCCAGCAGCGACTCTGGTTCCTGGACCAGCTCGAAGGCGCCTCCGCGACCTACAACAGTCACTTCGCGTTCCGTCTGCACGGCACGGTGGACGTCGAGGCTCTGCGTGCGGCGATCGGTGATGTCGTCGGCCGGCACGAGGCCCTGCGCACGGTCTACCCGGCGGTCGACGGTCAGCCGCGCCAACAGGTGCTGCCCGCCGACGGCGCCCACGTCCCGTTCACGGTCGTGGAGTGCGGACGTGATGCGCTGCACGAGGAGATGCGCACGGCTGCGTTCACGCCGTTCGATCTTTCCGCCGAACTTCCGTTGCGGATGGTGCTGTTCACGCTCGGCGAGGGTGAGGGAGAGTCGATTCTGTCGCTGACCTCACATCACATCGCGATTGATGGGTGGTCGATGAGGCCGTTGTGGGAGGGGGTGGCGTCGGCCTATCGGGCGCGGTTGGCGGGGCTGGCGCCGGAGTGGGAGCCGTTGGCCGTTCAGTACGCGGATTACTCGCTGTGGCAGCAGGAGCTGCTGGGTGGGGTCGTGGGTGAGCAGTTGGCGTACTGGTCGGAGGTGCTGCGGGATTCGCCGCAGGAGGTGGCGTTGCCGTTGGACCGGCCTCGGTCGGGGGTGGTTTCGCGTGCGGGTGGTCGGG
>NZ_JBVJBI010000123.1:0-1233 GCF_055589745.1 Kitasatospora sp. NPDC041917
GGTGGGGGGAAGCCGGCACGGAGGGGGTCTCTGTGGTGGCTGCTCCTTGTCGTGGTCCCGGTGAGTGCGGCGCGGACGGGAGAGCCAGACACAGGGCTGCTGCCGTGCAGGCCGCGACCGCGCCCAGGGCCCGTCGGCGGTGGCGGCGCCGGTCGGCGCGTCGGCGGATCTCCGCAGCGGGCAGGGTCGGTGCGGGCATTTGCGTGCCGAGCAGCCGCAGCCGGTCGGCGAGGGTGTCGTGGATGGGGTCAGACACGGAGCTTTCCTTCCTCGCCGGTCGGGGCCCGGTCGGCGAGTCTGGCCGCGAGCGCGGCCCGGCCGCGGGCGAGGCGGCTCTTGACGGCGCTGACGCTGGCGCCGGTATCGGCCGCGACCTGCTCGACGGAGAGGTCGCACATGTGGTGCAGGACCAGGGCGCTCCGCTGTGCCTCGGGCAGGTCGCGGAGCGCGGCGACCAGCATCAGGTGCTCCTCGGTGGGCGGCTCGACGGTGGGTGGTTCCTGACGGTGGTGGCGTCCGGCCAAGTGCAGGCCCCGGGCCAGACGTCGCCAGCGGGAGACGGCCAGCCGCCGGGCCGTGGTCCGGATCCATGCCTCCGGGGCGTTGCCCGGGTCGAAGGTGCGCCGTCGGTCCCACGCGCGGATGAAGGCCTCCTGGACCACGTCCTGTGCTTCGGACCAGTTGCCGGTTATCGCGTAGAGCTGCCCGGTCAGGCGGGAGAAGGACGCCGCGTAGAACGCGTCGAACTCCTGTGGCGTCATCAAGGGCCTCTCTTCCGGGGCTGTCCGTCGGCTCGCGGCACAGGCGGTGCGCGAGGAAGCACTCCTCGGCCGCGGCGGTGGATCCGTGCGTCCTGGGCGGAGCCTCCCGCCCTGTACGCACGAGCCCCGTCCAGGCGTTGCGCCCACGACCTATGACCTGGATCACGTGCGCGGGGTGCGACCTGCCCGGCGTCAAGAGGCGTACAGGGGTGCCGGCATCAGCCGGACGCCCGCAGGAAAGGACACGAATTCATGCGTATCCGCCCGATCATGCTCATCGCCGCCACCGTCACCGCCGCGGCCATCGCGACCGCAGGGGGAATGGCCACTGCCGCAACCGGCACCTCCACGCCCACCCCCACGGCCCAAGGCAAGCCCGCCGGTACGCCCACCGCCACGGCCTCCGACGCCGGCTCGGCCGGCGCCTCGGTGGTCCCCGGCAGCGGCTCGGCCGTTACCGGTGCGACTGCCG
>NZ_JBVJBI010000124.1:0-1231 GCF_055589745.1 Kitasatospora sp. NPDC041917
CTAGTGCCGCATCAGACTGCGTTCGCCCCGTTGTGACGCATCGCTCGGTTGCCGCCAGGTGGCAACCGAGCGGCCAGAATGATCACGTGGCTGAACGCGTAAGAGTGCGGGAGATTGACGACGACGAGGGCAGGCGCCTGCTGCGGATCGTCCGCAGAGGCACCGGGTCCGTGGTGACCTGGAGGCGGTCCCAGATGGTCCTGCTGTCCGCGCAGGGCATGGCGGTGGCGAAGATCGCCGAGGTGACGTTCACCAGCGCGGACCGGGTCCGGGACGTGATCCACAACTTCAACACCGACGGCTTCGACTCGCTCTACCCGAAGTACAAGGGCGGACGGCCGAGGACCTTCACGCTGCCCGAGCGCCGTGAGATCAAGAAGATCGCCAAGTCCAGGCCGGCCGAGCACGGCCTGCCGTTCTCGACCTGGAGCCTGGCCAAGCTGGCCGACTTCCTGGTCGCCGAGGGGGTGGTCGACGACATCAGCCACGAGGGCCTGCGGGTCCTGCTCCGCGAGGAGGGCGTCTCCTTTCAACGCGTGAAGACCTGGAAGACCTCCCGCGACCCGGACTACGCCGCAAAGAAGGCAAGGGTCGAGCACCTCTACGCGATCGCCGACGGCGAGGTCATACCCGAGCAGGGAGAACCCGAAGTCGTCTTCTGCATGGACGAGTTCGGGCCGCTCAACCTCCAGCCCCACCCCGGACGCCAGTGGGCCGAACGCGGCGGCAGGCACAAGGACCCCGACCGTGAGCCCCGGCCCCGCCGACGAGCGACCTACACCCGCCCGCACGGAGTCCGGCACCTGTTCGCCGCCTACGACCTCGCCAAGGACCGGCTCTACGGCCACATCAAGAAGACCAAGAACCGCTCGAAGTTCCTGGAGTTCTGCCGCTACCTGCGCTCGCTGCACCCGATGGACGTGCGCATCGCGATCGTGGCCGACAACTACTCGCCGCACCTGACCACCAAACGGTGCCAGCGGGTCGGGACATGGGCGGCCGCGAACAACGTCGAGATCGCCTACACCCCGACCAACAGCTCCTGGCTCAACCGGATCGAGGCCCAGTTCACCGCCCTGCGCTACTTCGCGCTCGACGGCACCGACCACGCCAGCCACAAGGAACAGGGCAGCATGATCCGCCGCTACATCATCTGGCGGAACAAGCACGCCGCCGACGAACGCCTACGCGCAGTCGTCGCCAGGGCCAACGTTGCCTGATGCGGCACTAG
>NZ_JBVJBI010000125.1:0-1202 GCF_055589745.1 Kitasatospora sp. NPDC041917
CTAGTGAGCTGGTCCGGAGATTCTTGAGCAGTAGCGGCAGATTCGGTCGATGATCTGGTCGGCGGTCTTGGTCCACTTGAATGGGTGGGCGCTGTCGTTCCAGCTCTTGATCCAGTCCTCGAGCGTGGTCTTCAGGTCGTCGAGCGAGCAGAAAACTCCACGCTCGAGGCAGCGCCGTTCCAGCTCCGCGAACCACCGCTCGACCTGGTTGATCCAGGACGAGTACGTCGGCGTGAAGTGCAGCTGGACGCGAGGATGCGCGATCAGCCAGCGGTGCACCACGGGTGACTTGTGGGTGGACAGGTTGTCGCAGATCACGTGGACCGCCAGGCCCGGCTCGGTCTGGCGGTCGATCTCGTCGAGGAAGTCCCGGAAGTCGACGGCGCGATGCTGGGCGGACACTCGGCTGATGACCTTGCCGGTGGCGACGTTCAGTGCGGCGAACAGATCCACGGTGCCGTGGCGGATGTAGTCGAAGCTGCGGCGTTCGGGGACCCCGGGCAACATCGGCAGCACCGGCGTGGTCCGCTCCAGGGCCTGGATCTGCGGCTTCTCGTCCACCGCGAAGACCACCGCGTTCGCCGGCGGGGCCAGGTAGAGGCCGACCACGTCCCGGATCTTGTCGATCAGCAGTGGGTCCGGAGAGATTTTGAAGGTCTCCGTCCGCCAGGGCTGCAGCCCGAAGGCCCGCCAGATTCGCAGCACGCTCGAGGGTGAGATGCCGACCTTCGCGGCCAGCTCCCGCTTGGACCAGTGGGTGGAGCCCTCCGGCGTCTCCTCCAGCGTGCGCACCACTACCTCCTCCACCTGGGCGTCGGTGATGGTGCGCGGGACTCCGGGCCGCGGTTCGTCGGCCAGGCCGTCCAGACGCTCGTGCAGGAACCGGGCCCGCCACCGGTTGACCGTGCCCCGGTTGACCCCCAACCGGGCGGCCACCGCGATGTTGCTGCCGCCCTCTGCGCAAGCCAGCACGATTCGCGCCCGCATTGCGAGCCCTTGGGCGGTCCTGCGTCGGGTCGCCCATCTCTGCAAGGTCAGCCGCTCCGAATCCGACAGGACCAGCGGCCGCAGTCTGCTGTCACCCATACGGACAGCAGACCGCGGGGCTGACGCCATGTCACCACCCGGAGCGCGGAGAACACCGAAACTGTGACGCGAAGCGCCTCACGTGGCGACCGCAGATCTCAAGACCAGCTCACTAG
>NZ_JBVJBI010000126.1:0-1115 GCF_055589745.1 Kitasatospora sp. NPDC041917
GCGCCCGGGTGGAGCCGGGATGGCCCGAGCGAGCGGTCCGCGCGGCGATCGACCTGGCCGGCTGGCTGGCCACCCACCGCGGCACCCCCGCCGGCCTGCTCACCGAAGCCCGAATCGTCTACGGATGGCTCCTCGAGATCGACGACCCCGGTGACGTCCACCTCCCCGGCGACAGCACCCAGTGGCCTGACCACACCCCCCTGTACGTCACCATGGAACCCCGCACCACCGGCAAGGCACCCATCAGCTACGACCAAAGCACCCTGGAACGCCTCGTCGAAGCACACATCCCCGCCTCGCTCACCTACCAGATCGTCCCGTCCACCGACCACATCGCCCTCTATGACGATCCCTACTGCACCGGACGAGCCTGGCTCGTCTACAGCGACACCCCCGACCTCCAGGTCCTGAACGCCGACAATCGCGCCTCATCCGCCTGGAACAGAACCAGCAGCGTCATCGCCCTCTACAAAGACACCAACTTCCTGGGCACCAACGAATTCATCCAACCCAACAGCAAAGCAGACCAGCTCAACCTGGACAACCAGGCCTCCTCCCTCAGATTCCTCACCAACGTCCCCGCCGACGCCTGGGGCCTGTACGACCAACGCGGCGGAGCCAACGGCAGCGGTCAACTCATCGGCGTCTACCACGGCACCAGGACCAACCTCCTCAACACCGCCGGCGGCAAGGCCATGTCCCTGGTCAACAACACCAGCCACACCCTGCAGCTCTTCAACGCCGACCGCAGCACCTTCCAGATGGTCTACCCCGGCCTGACCGCAGACCTCCTGGACATCAACCTCGTTCACGCCCTCGACTCCGTCGTCGACCACGCCACCGTCCCCAACGGCGCCTACTGCCTCTACGAAGAGGTACAGCAAGGCGGAAAGTCCTGGCTGTTCTGGGACGACTCCGACCAGCCCATCGACCTGACCGACCCACAGATCGCCGCCCACCCCGTCTGCTCCGTCTACAACAACACCACCCGCACCCTCCAACTCCTCAACCAAACCGGAGACGACCAGCTCTTCTACCCCCAGGCCTACAACAGCGTCAGCACCGCCCTCAACCAGACCACCACCACCGCCACCCTCTACGACGGCCCACCCGAC
>NZ_JBVJBI010000127.1:0-1099 GCF_055589745.1 Kitasatospora sp. NPDC041917
AGTGGGCGTTTTGGCATTCCTAATCCCGTAAGTGGCTTATCGTCGTGCTGCATTAATCCGCTATGCCCGATAGGTGAACAACCTCCATCTCCAAACGGGAAGAGCGGCTGTCCGTCTCGCCCGGATCTGTGCCTCGAAGTCCGTCTGGTTTGAAAAAGTTATAGAAACGCCGACCTATCAGTGGAACGGGGCCCTCCGCCCCATCTGTGCTGACGCTGTGTCATGACCGAGCGCAAGCCGTACCCGAGCGACCTCTCCGACGCCCGATGGGCCCTGATCGAGCCGATTCTGACGGCCTGGAGAAAGGCTCGGCTCGACCGTCGGCCGACCGGCCAGCCGGCGAAGGTCGAACTGCGCGACGTGTTCAACGCGATCCTCTACATCAACCGCACCGGAATCCCCTGGAAGTACCTCCCGCACGACTTCCCCAACCACGGCACCGTCTACGCCTACTACGCCGCCTGGCGCGACGAGGGAATCTTCGCCCAACTCAACTACGACCTGACCGGCCTGGCCCGCGTCAAGGAGGGACGCACCCCCGAGCCGACAGCATCCGTCATCGACACCCAGAGCGTGAAGACCTCCACCAACGTGCCCCTGACCAGCCAGGGAACCGACGCAGCGAAGAAGATCGTCGGCCGGAAGCGCGGCATCCTCACCGACTCCCTCGGGCTGATCCTCGCCGTAATCGTCACCGCTGCGAGCCTGTCCGAGAACGCCGTGGGAATACACCTCCTCAACCAGGCCAAGAAGACCTATCCGAGCATCTCCAAAAGCTGGGTCGACACCGGCTTCAAGAACGCCATGGTCGAGCACGGAGCCAGCCTGGGAATCGACGTCGAGGTCGTCCACCGAAAGTCCGACATCCCCGGATTTCACGTGGTGAAAAGGCGGTGGGTTGTCGAACGAAGCCTGGGGTGGATCATGCTGAGACGGCGCCTTGCCCGCGACTACGAGACCCTCCCGGCCAGCTCCGAAGCCATGATCCACATCGCCTCGATCGACAACCTCACCAAGCGCATAACGGACGAGAGCACACCAACCTGGCGGGGAACCTACTAGGGCATAAAGGGCAATCCACTCACTTCAAACGCCCTCT
>NZ_JBVJBI010000128.1:0-1068 GCF_055589745.1 Kitasatospora sp. NPDC041917
ATGTTCGCCGGGGTCTACCCGGGCCTGAGCCACCTCAACATCATGGGCCTGCACAGCCCGCAGTCCGCGATCACCTCGGCGATCATCTTCAACGCCCTGGTCATCATCGGCCTGATCCCGCTCGCCCTGCGCGGCGTGCGCTACCGCCCGTCCGACGCCAGCTCGCTGCTGCGCCGCAACATCGGGGTCTACGGCTTCGGCGGCCTGGTGGTGCCGTTCGTCGGCATCAAGCTGATCGACCTGATCGTCCAGTTCATCCCCGGCCTCAGCTGACGCAGGGAAGGAGAGAAAACCATGTCCAAGCCCCTGCCGACCACCCTCCGCACCCACTTCACCGCCCTGCGGGCACTCCTGGTGCTCACCGTGATCCTCGGGATCGCCTACCCCCTGCTGATCACCGGCATCTCCCAGGCCGCCTTCACCGACAAGGCGAACGGCTCGCCCGTGACGTCCGACGGCAAGGAGGCCGGTTCCAGCCTGATCGGCCAGAACTTCAACCTCCCGAAGAAGAACCCGGACGACCCGAAGGAGGAGGCCCGGCCGGACCCGAAGTGGTTCCAGCCCCGCCCCTCCGCGGCCGGGACCGGCTACGACGCCTCCTCCTCCAGCGCCAGCAACCTCGGCCCGAACAGCGAGGACCTGCTGAAGGCCGTCGAGGACCGCCGCGCCGCCGTCGCCGCGTTCGACGGCGTCGACCCGGCGAGCGTCCCGGCCGACGCGCTGACCGCCTCCGGCTCCGGCCTCGACCCGCACATCTCCGTCGCGTACGCCAAGGAGCAGGTCGACCGGGTGGCCGGGAACCGCGGCCTGCCGGTGGAGGCCGTGACCAAGCTGGTCGACGAGTACACCGAGAGCCGCTCGCTCGGCTTCCTCGGCAACGAGGGCGTCAACGTCGTGCTGCTCAACAAGGCGCTCAGCGAGCAGAAGTGACATCACCTCACACAGACGGGTGACCGGGCCGGCCCGGGGCCGCCGAAGGGTACCACCCCTCTACTTGAAAAGAAAGGCCCCCCGCACCCAAACCCCCCCCCCCCCCCCCCACACACAGCCGTCGCCTTCGGGTGTTCC
>NZ_JBVJBI010000129.1:0-1034 GCF_055589745.1 Kitasatospora sp. NPDC041917
ATCTTCTACAGGACCGCGTTGGTCGAAACCGGAGCAACATCAGTGGTGCCGATGAACGCAGCGATCGACGTGGAAGCCGCAGCGATCACACTCACTCCGCTGGGGACATGATCCACATAGACCGGGAGTTTGGCAAGTAGGCATTGCTTCTCCTATGAGGATGGCCGGGACCCCCCATATCGCTACCATCGTCGATGATTCCGCCCGTAGCCAGGCGAATCCGAGGCCATGTTCAGGCAGCATGGACTCCCGTACGGGCAAAACCCGCCAACGCCGCTCACGCCCCCACCAGCGGGCAGCACTATCGCCCTAACGAGGCCTCATATAAGATCAACTGCCAGACCTGGCAGGCTTAACACTGGAGCTACAACCGGGTGGCGCAAAATGCGGATCAGGCACCATCGGGAGCCCGCTCATCCAGTCCGCGGTGCACACGGCGACGTGGCCCAGCCACCTGCAGGCGAGAGATGTATGCCCCAGAGCCACCTGCCGGTGCCACTTCTTTTGACAAGGAGAGATAATGAGTGATTTCGTCATCATTACGAATGACACTATCGCCGTAACCATTCCCACGGCAATCATCCCCGCTATCGTTTCCCCAGTGCCAATCATTGGCTCGAGTGCGAATTTGTCAGTCGACAATCTTCGCGCCTGCCTAATGGGTGACGAGCTTCCGCTGTCAATCTCCACCCCCCTTAATTACACTACTCCCTCTCATTCCGTAGCAGGCATGGGCAAACTAAGCCTCGAACTGTCCCCTGTAAACACAACGGCGAAGACAAAAAATGGAAATAAATCCCTACTCCTCAAGGGATCCTCTTTTACTGCAAAATTCCAGGTCACCACCCCGGCGACGATGCCACCTCCTGCCAGTACCCCGGATCCGGAGTTGGTTAAGGTCGGGACTGCCACCTTCGCCACCAAGAACACCAAGTTCTTGGCAAGTTGACCGATCTCGATCAGAGCGTGTCTGCGGTCTCCCGCCGCGAGGGGCCGGTGGTCGGCCGCCGGCGCAATGCTGCCCGGTGCCCGTG